>NZ_JBQQBR010000006.1:0-391079 GCF_052245935.1 Nonomuraea sp. 3N208
TCCACGCCGACCGAGGACCATCGATGACCTCGAAGAACGTCGTCCAGCTCCTGGTCGATCTCGGGGTGCAGCGCTCGCATTCGCGGCCGCGCGTCTCCAACGACAATCCCTACTCCGAGGCGCAGTTCAAGACACTGAAGTACCGCTTCGACTTCCCCGAGTTCTTCGACTCGATCGAGCACGCCCGAGCCTTCTGCACTGACTTCTTCGACTACTACCGGCACGAGCATCGCCATTCCGGGCTCGGCCTGCACACACCGGCCTCGGTCTACTTCGGCCAGGCCGAGCAGATCCAGCAACAGCGGGCCAAGGTTCTGGCGGATGCCTACGCGGCCAATCCCACGCGGTTCGGCAGCCCGCCGAGTCCGCCACCGCTCCCCACCGCCGCGTGGATCAACCCGCCAACCCCACAAGCGCTCATAGCGTCCAAATAGCAGGAAGCTGTCTCAAAGATCTTGACAGGTACCGAGCCACGCGGCGCTGAACGAGCCGGACCGGATGCGAACTCAGACGAACGGGCTGACCTCGCATCCGGATCCGCATGAACTGATCCAAACGGCGGGCAGCTGGTTCGAGTCCTATCGCGGGAGCTTTGGTAGAACTGAAGAACACGCAGCTCAGACCCTCTTCCTAGATCAAGGATAGGGGGCCTGAGCCGTTCCGGGAGCCACTACCCAGTTTGATCTCCGTTGCCGAAGTCAGCATCCACGGTCTCGATGGAGCCCGAGGTCCTCATCGACCACACCCAGCAGACCGACTCGTCGGCGACTGTCGCCCGCTCCACCCGGCAGTACCGAGCGAATGCATTTGTCATTCCGGTACGGATCGCGTTCGAAGGTCGTCCCAGAATGGCCCTCGGCCCCCGCTGATCACTCGAAGACGACCGCGTCCAGGGTGGGCCCGATCGCGTACGACCTCTTGTTGTAGAGGGCCAGGCGCTTGCCGTCCCAGAGCGCGCTGGTGCCGAGGTGTCCGAAGGAGGAGGTGCCGGTCAGATTGCGCAGGGATGTGGTCGAGTCGGAGGGCAGGGCCATGAGCGGGGTGTCCCTGCCGGTGGCGGGGTCGATGGCGACCACCAGCCCCGGCACGCCCGCCCATGTCTTGCGGCTTCTTCTCAGCAGAGTCTGCGGAGGCAGGGCTTCCTGGTAAGCGATGATCTTCCCGTCGGCGACCGTGATCACGCCGAGCGTCCGGTTCTGTATCACCGGGGTGGTCCAGACCGTCTTGCCCGTCTCCAGGTCCACGGCGAACAGTTCCCCGTGGGTATTGGCATGATCGTGAGTTCCCTCGTGCTTCTCAGCGGATGGGTCGATCTCGGCGCGTCCGGTGTGCAGGACGAGCTTCTCACCGATAATGGCGCCGCGCGGGCAGTGACGCAGGCCGGGGGCGTGCGGGTCGCAGGGCGAGGTGTCGCCGTCGGTTCCCTTCCACACCGTGGTCTGCCTACCGAACTCCCGATCGACCTTCCAGATCTCCGCGTCGCGACTGCTCGGGTCGAGGGTGACCATGACGACGAGCGGATCGGCGGAGAGCACCTGCGCGAGCTTCGGCCAGTTCTCGCCTTTGCCCTGCGCCTGCGGCAACGACCACTGCCACACACTCTCACCCGCCTCACCGAACGCCTCGAGCCCGTCGCCGGTCGCTGGGCAGACGCGTCTGGCCAGCAGGAGCCCGTCGACGACAGTGAAGCGGAATCCCCGGCAGCCCTGCGTGGATTCGACCGTTTCCGGCACCCCCGTCGCCAGGTCGAGGAGGTAGTAGCCCCGCCCCGCGCTGATCGCGACCCTTTTCCCGTGGACAACCGGCGCGTCGTACTTGGCGGGCCGCGGACCGGAGCTGGGGAGCTCGGTCTGCCAGACCTTCTTGCCGGTGCCGATATCCAGGAGGGTCAGGGTCGCGCAGTCGATCCTGGAACCGCCCCCGGTCGTGATCACCACCCGGCCATCCACTTGCTCGGCCGAGCTCGGACAGCGGTCGTCGGACGGCAAGCGGTACTCCCAGGCGATCTTCCCCGTGGCGATCTCGTAGGAGACGACCTTGCCGGACTTCCTGTGCACGAAATGCGTCTGCGTGAACCAGGCCTCCCCCTGGTTCGACGCCAGCGCTCCCTTGCCCAAAGCGGCGACCGTCTTCACCTTGACGTCGGCGATGCCCAGTTTCTCCGCAGCCGCCGACCATGCCCGGTAACCGCCGGTCCCTCTGGGGCCATCATCAAATTCCCATATCACGATGCCGGCGACCATCAGGACGCCGGCGGCGACCAGCATGACCACAATCAAAATGACGTCTTCGACGCTGCGGCCTGCCGTGCGATTGCGCTTGCGTATCGGAGGCTGACCGTACGACTGCGCGCCCCAGGGCTGCCGGCGAGGTGGGTGAGGCGGAACGTGGTTCATAGAGCTCCTCGTGCGATCAACGCCGTGGAACGCTATATCCCGCTGGTATATCGGCGGTATGTCGGGCCCCCTCGCGGTTCGCCGACGCCGCGCGTCCTGCCCTTGGTGAGGACGCCGGACAGGACCTGTGCGGCGGTTTGAGTCCTATCGCGGGAGCTTGGACAGGTCAAGAAGGGGTTTCTGACGCTCGGGGCATGGAGATGTTGAGTGACAAACCGAGTGACATGGGGGACGCCCATCGCAGCGCGGCCATGCACATGAGTGCACACGGAATGTAGACCTGAGCAGCGAAAACGCCAGCTCCAGTGATCCAATAGCTACTCTTACAAGCAAGTGGTCACTAGCCGCCCTCAGTAACTCGCGACAGGGCACATCCAGGGCACATCGCATCGCAAGATAACGTCAAGCAACGTCAAGCGACCATAGCGTTTCCGCAGTTCAAACGATGTTTCGCGTAATCCATCGCAGGTCACGATCATGCCAAATTAGAACCCTGCCTACAGGCCGACTCGTCACCTTCAGCCCTCTGACCAGGCGCTTAGGGGCCATGCTTCCTTCTTGTTCCGGCTCTGTTCCGCCAGGTCGTTCTCGATCTTAACGTCGATCGCGCCGCGTCCGAGGTCCTCGTCGTCCGGGAACGGCCAAGCCGCCCGCACCACCCTTGTCCATCGGCGCCAGATAGCAGTAAGGGAGTCACGCCATTTGAGGCCTGGCGATGTCGGCCGCGATGGCTAGGGTGCCCGACATGACGATCGAGAACCCGTCGTACCGGCTCCTGCTCATTCCCGCTGAGGAGCCGATTCGCGGGCACGTGACCAAGCTCGGTGGCGCGCCGGTGTGGGTGAGCGAGCCGCAGTGGCCGCTGTCACGGCGGCTGGAGCGGCCGATGACGTTCATCGGCCAGTTCCGGCTCCCCGGCCCGGAGCCGCGGATGGCGTACCTGTTCATGACGGGCGAGGACATCGACTGCACCTACGAGAGCGAGGCCGGAGAGAACGCGCTGATCGTCCAGCCTGGCCGGGTGCCGCCGTTCGTCGAGGTGGGCGCCGACGCCAGCGGCCCGGCCATCTGCGAACACGTCGTCGAGTTCGACGTGACCAATCTTGGCGAGCTCGACGACGTCTATGACAGCCGCATCGGTGGGTTCCCGACGTGGCTGCAGTCCGAGGAATACCCTCGCGGCGGGTGGGACTTCCTGTTCCAGCTCGACTCGGCAGGGCCTCTGGGCAACCACGTCAACTTCGGCGACGTGGGGGTCGGCTACGGCTTCCTCAGCCCGGACGAGCAGGAGGGCCGCTTCTTATGGCAGTGCTGTTAGCCCTCGGCCAAGACTTTGGTGACGAGCTTGCTGACCCGCTCCACCGTTCTGACACCGGCGCCCATCGATCCGTGCCGCTCGGAGATCACCGCGATCAGGAACGTGTGCCCGCGATCCCGCACCCGCCCGATGCTGTTGACCGTCCACAGTCCTCCGTGCCGTGCGCGCGGCAGCCAGCCGTTCTTGAGCGCCACGTCCGCCCGCCCCGACGCGCTGACGCCCCACGACTGCTCGGGCGCCACGTCGCCCATCAGGCCCAGCACGTACCTGCGGTTCTTCGGGGAAAGAGGGCTCTTGGGCGAGGTGAGCGCGCGCAGCAGCCGGACCTGGTCGGCGGCGCTGGTGGTGGTCGCGCCCCACGCCCCGCCCGGCCCCGGATGCGTCTCCCGCAGCCCGAACTTCTTGTTGGCGGCGGCCAGACCCGACGCGCCGCCGATGGCCGACCACAGCGCCGAGGCGGCGGCGTTGTCGCTGACCTTGATGGCCCGCGCGGCCGCGCGCCGCTCCCAGCCGCTGAGGCTGCGGCGCTGGCGCTGGGCCCTGAGCAGCAGCGCCATCACAATGTCCACCTTGACGATGCTGGCCGTGGCCGTTCTGAGCCCGCGGTTGTAGGAGTAGGACCGTCCGGTGGACAGATCGTGTGCCGTCACCGCGAATCGGCCAGGGAGGTCGTTCAGTGAGTGGGTCAACGCCTTCTTGTACGACGACGGCTTCGGCTTGGGTGACCGCTCCGGCTCCTTCGCCGACACCGGGACCGGGACCGCGGTCGCGGTCGCGGTCATGGCGACGGGGATGGCGGTGAGGGGAACGGGGTCGGGCAGGGGGATGCTCGACGTGAGGACGATCAGCGGCGCGAGCGCGGCCACGACCGATCCCAGCGTCGTACGCCACCGCTCCCCGGGCTTGGCCGGCACGGCCGGACTACCCGAGACCGGATAAGAAAGACAACAGGGAATGCGGAGTCCGGGGAGCTCGGGAACTCATGGCAGTCAGCATTCCGACACGGGTGTTTCCACCGTGTTAGCAGGAGCTGCGCTACCTGGAAATTCGCTCCCGGCTCGCGGGCCCCATCACACCTACCGGACGGTGGGCAGCGCAGCATCTCACCTCGCCGCCCACAGCGAGGCGTCGGCCTAGCACTCGATGACGTTGACCGCGAGTCCGCCGCGGGAGGTCTCCTTGTACTTGTCCAGCATGTCCCTGCCGGTGTCCCTCATCGTCTTGATCGCCTTGTCCAGCGGGACGAAGTGGCGGCCGTCGCCGCGCAGGGCGATCCTGGCCGCGGTGATGGCCTTGATGGAGGCGACCGCGTTGCGTTCGATGCACGGGATCTGCACCAGCCCGCCGATCGGGTCGCAGGTCAGCCCCAGGTTGTGCTCGATGCCGATCTCGGCCGCGTTCTCCACTTGCTCGGGCGTGCCGCCGAGCACCTCGGTGAGCCCGGCGGCGGCCATGGCGCAGGCCGAGCCGACCTCGCCCTGGCAGCCCACCTCAGCACCCGAGATCGAGGCGTTCTCCTTGATCAGCACGCCGATCGCCGCCGCCGTCAGCAGGAAGCGGACCACGCCCTCGTCGTCCGCCCGCGGCACGAAGCGCGTGTAATAGGTCAGCACGGCGGGGATGATGCCGGCCGCGCCGTTCGTCGGCGCGGTCACGATGCGGCCGCCCGCCGCGTTCTCCTCGTTGACCGCCAGCGCGAACAACGACACCCAGTCCATGGCCTGCAGCGGATCCTTCTCCGGAGACTCGCTGCGCAGCCGCCGGTGCAGCCCGTGCGCGCGGCGCTTGACGCGTAACCCGCCGGGCAGCATGCCCTCCCGGGAGATCCCGCGGTTCACACACTCTGACATGACCCGCCACAGGTCCAGGATCCGGGCGCGGATCTCCGCCTCGGTGCGGCCGAAGGCCTTCTCGTTCTCCAACATCAGCCCGGAGATCGACAAGCCCGTGGTGGCGCAGTGCTTGAGCAGCTCCTCGCCGGTGGTGAAGGGGTAGGGCAGGACGGTGTCGTCCGGCTTGATGCGGTCGGCGCCGGTGGCGTTCTCGTCCACGACGAAGCCGCCGCCGACCGAGAAGTAGACCTTCTCACGCAGCTTCTCGCCGGAGGCGGTGTACGCGGTGAAGCGCATGCCGTTCGGGTGCTCGGGCAGGGAGATCTTGCGTTCGAAGATGAGGTCCTGGCCGACGACGAAGGGGATCTCGTGGGTGCCGTAGAGGTTGACGGTGCCCGAGGCGCGCATCGCGGCCAGGCGGTCGTCGATCGTGTCCACGTCCACGAGCTCGGGCTTCTCGCCCGACAGGCCCAGCAGGACGGCCTTGTCGCTGCCGTGGCCCTTGCCGGTCAGGCCGAGCGAGCCGTACAGGATGGCCTCGACGCGCGCCACGCGCGGCAGCAGGCCGTCCTCGTGCAGGCCACGCGCGAACTTGTGCGCGGCCGCCATCGGTCCGCCCGTGTGCGAGCTGGAGGGGCCGATGCCGATCTTGAACAGGTCGAAGACTCCGATGCTCATGTCACGTATTCCGTCGCCGCGTCCAGCAGCCACTCGGCCAGGTAGGCCGCGAACGATGAGCGTACGAGCACCAGGAACCCCTCCTGCTGGGGCAGCAGCACGACCTGGGCCCGCGCCAGCATGGTCTGCGCGCACGCGCCCGGGCCGAACACCGAAGGGTGCAGGTCGACAGTGCAGCCGTGGGCCAGCAGGTCGCGTGCCCGAGGGCCGCCGACCAGCAGGGTGGTGCGCTGCGCCGACACGTCCACCACGGACCCGTGCCGGTCGCCGAGGGCTTCGCGCAGCGGCCCGGCCTCGTACCCCTCGGGGCCGATCACCAGCCACTCGTCGGGTCCGAGCCAGGCCACCGTCACTTCGCCCGACCGCGCGGCGGTGCCCGGCGTGACGGGCAGCGCGACGCCGAGCGCCGCCCCGAGGTCCGCCGCGGCCGGGCTCTCCGGGGCCACACGCACGTTGATCTGGCGGAGAAAGGGGATTTCCGCCAGCGTCAGCACCTCGCTCTTGGACGCGGTCGCGAACCGGTCGGCGAAGGCCGCGGCCGGACTCCTGCGCTCAGCCATCGCGGCGCGCTCCTTCCGGGTCGTACAGGACGTGAGAGGTCACGGTGACGGGCACCAGGGCGTCGCCGACCGGCGCGTAGAGCCGTTCGCCGACTCGTCCCTGCCCGCCGCTGACCAGCGCCAGCGCGAACGTGCGGCCCAGCGCGGCGCTGCGGTAACTCGAGGTCACGTGCCCGAGCATCGGCACGGGCGGCTCAGGCAGGCTGGAGAACTCCACCACGTGCGTCCCCTCGGGCAGCAGCAGACCGGGGTCCTCAGGGAGCAGCCCGACGAGGTGCTTGCGGTCCGCGCGCGCCGTGTCGGCCCGGGCGAACGAGCGCTTGCCGACGAAGTCGGCCTTCTTCTTCGACACCACCCATGACATGCCCAGGTCCTGCGGCGTGACCGTGCCGTCGCTGTCCTGTCCGACGATCGGGTAGCCCTTCTCGGCCCGCAGCACATGCATGGTCTCGGTCCCGTACGGTGTGACGACCCCGGTGTCCATGATGGCCTCCCACAGGTCCAGACCCTCCCACGAGGTCACGTTGATCTCGTAGGCCAGCTCGCCCGAGAAGCTGATCCGGCACACCCGCGCGGGTATCCCCGCCACCTCCGCCTCCCGCCAGGTCATGAAGGGGAAGTCGGCCGCGCCGACGGCCAGCCCGGAGGCGAGCCCCGCCAGCACCTCGCGCGATCCTGGACCGACCAGCGCCACCGTGGCCCACTGCTCGGTGACCGACGTGAGGTGCACCCGCAGCCATGGCCACTCGGTCTGCAGCCACTCCTCCATCCAGTCGAGAACGGCTGCGGCGTTGCCGGTGGTGGTGGTGACGAGGAAGTGGTCCCCGGCGAGCCTGATGACGGTGCCGTCATCGAAGATCATGCCGTCGGCCCGGCACATCACGCCGTACCTGATGGCGCCGACGGCCAGCGTGCTCATCATGTTCGTGTACAGCCGGTCGAGGAACTCCGCCGCGTCGGGCCCGATCACGTCGATCTTGCCGAGCGTGGAGGCGTCCATCGCCGCCACGCCCTCCCGCGCCGCCCGGCACTCGCGCAGGACCGCGCTCTCCATGTCCTCGCCGGGCCGTGGGTAGTACCACGGCCGCTTCCACTGGCCGACGTTCTCGAACAGCGCGCCGTGGGCGACGTGCCACTCGTGCAGCGCGGTGACCCGGATCGGGTCGTGCAGCAGGCCGCGGTCGCGCCCGGCCAGCGCCGCGAAGCTCACCGGCGTGTACGGCGCGCGGAACGTCGTGCTGCCCAGCTCGCTCACCGGGACGCCCAGTGCGTGCGCCATGACGGCCGTGGTCAGCAGGCCGGAGGTCTTGCCCTGGTCGTGGGCCGTGCCCGCGGTGGTGTAGCGCTTGACGTGCTCGACCGAGCGCAGCCCCGCGCCAGTCGCCCGCAGCACGTCGGCCACGGTCACGTCCCGCTGCAGGTCGACGAAGTGGGCACCGTAGTCCGTGGCGGGCACCAGCCAGTACGGCTCGCCGGTGGCCGAGGCCGGGCCGCCACCGCCGCTCGCGCCGTCCTCCAGGCATCCGGCCAGCGTGAACACCCCCCTGGCCGCGCCTGCCACCTCCACCGCCTGCCGGGACGCGCCGGGCACCAGCGTGCCCAGCGCCTCGTCGTAGCGGAGCGTCCCGCCCGACTGGCTGAACAAGTGCACCACCGGGTTCCAGCCCCCGGAGACCAGCAGCAAGTCGGCGTCGAACGACCGCTCGCCCGCGGCGACCGCGCCGTTGTCCGGACGCCGCCCCACCAGGACCGAGGAGACCTGCCCGTCCCCGGCGGCGGCCGTCACCACGTGCCCGGTCAGCACCTCGATGCCGGCCTCGCGCGCCCGCTCGGCCCAGCCCGCGCCGGGCGCCGGCCGCACGTCCGCGATGGCCACCACGTCCACGCCCGCACCGGCGAGGTCCAACGCGGCCGCGTAGGCGCTGTCGCCGGTCGTGAACACCACCGCCCGGCTCCCGGGCAGCACGCCGTACCGGTTGACGTACGTCCGCGCCGCGCCCGCCAGCATCACGCCGGGCAGGTCGTTGCCCGCGAAGGCGATCGGCCGCTCGTGCGCGCCGGTGGCCAGCACGACCCGCCGCGCCCTGATGCGCCACACGCGCTCCCTGGCCACATGCGCGGGCGCTGCCCCGCCGAGGTGGTTGGTGCGCCGTTCGACGGCGATGAGGTAGTTGTCGTCGTAATAGCCGAAGACCGTGGTGCGCGGCAGCACCGTGACCTCGGGCAGGCCCGCCAGCTCCGCCGCGACCGCCCCGGCCCATTCGGCGGCCGGCAGGCCCGCCAGCTGCTCGGCCGTGCCGAGCAGGCTGCCGCCGGGCTCGGGCTGCTCGTCGGCGAGGATCACGCGGGCGCCGGTGCGCGCTGCCGCCCGGGCCGCGGACAGCCCGGCGGGGCCCGCGCCCACCACCAGCACGTCGCAGTGGGCGTGGATGGCGTCGTAGCGGGCCGGGTCGGGCTCGGCGGCCAGGCGGCCCTGGCCGGGCAGCCCGCTCGCGACCAGGCCGTCGTACAGCTCGACGGTGGTCGCCGTCAGCATGGGCTCGGGGAACGGCTCCTCGATCTGCACCAGCGCGCTGGGCTCCTCGCTGCCCGCGGCGACGATCCCGCGCGGGCGGCCGAGCTTGACGCTCGTCGCGACCTGGCGCACACCATTGGCCAGCAGCGCCGAGGCGAGCGTGTCGCCGGGGTGTCCCGTGTAGTCGCGGCCGTCGAAGCGGAAGCGGAGCGTGCGGGCGCGGTCGACGCGTCCGCCGGTCTCGCGCCTCACGGCGTCACCGGCCGGCGTTCGCCCACCCGGTAGACGGCGTGGATCTCGTTCGTGGCGGTGTCGCGTACGGCGTTGAACCAGCGGCGGCAGCCCGCGGAGTGGCTCCACCGCTCGGCGAACGACCCCTTGGGGTTGTCACGGAAGAACAGGTAGCGGGCCCACTCCTCGTCGGAGAGCGCACCCGGGTCCTCCGGGTAGGCGACGTGGGCCTGGCCGCCGTAGTGGAACTCGGCCTCATCTCGAGGGCCGCACCAGGGACAGGGGATCAGCAGCATCGTGGCGTTCCTCAGTGCGCGACCGCGGCGGCGCCGTGCTCGTCGACGAGCGCCCCGGTGACGAATCGGTCAAGGGAGAAGGGAGCGTTGAGGGGGTGCGGCTCGTCGTTGGCCACGGTGTGGGCGAAGCACCAGCCCACGCCCGGTGTCGCCTTGAAGCCGCCGGTGCCCCAGCCGCAGTTGAGGTAGAGGCCCTCGACCGGGGTCAGGCCCATGATCGGTGAGGCGTCCGGTGAGACGTCCACCACGCCGCCCCAGGTACGCAGCACGTGCGCCCGGGCGAAGACGGGGAACAGCTCCAGGGCCGCGGCCATCTGCTGTTCGATGATGTGGAAGGCGCCGCGCTGGCGGTAGGAGTTGGCCGCGTCGATGCCCGCCCCCATGACCAGCTCGCCCTTGTGCGCCTGGCTGACGTACACGTGCACGGCGTTGGACATGACGACGGTGGGGTGCACGGGCTCCAGCAGCTCGGAGACCAGCGCCTGGAGGGGGTGGCTCTGCAGCGGCAGGTCGATCCCCGCCGTGGCGGCCACGACCGAGGTGTGACCGGCGGCGCACAGCGCCACCCGGCCCGCCGCGATCGTGCCGCGGCTGGTCTCCACGCCGGTCACCCGGCCCTCGCTCACCCGCAGCCCGGTGACCTCGCAGTGCTCGATGAACTCCACGCCGAGCGCCGCGGCCGCCCTGGCCAGGCCCCACGCCACATGGTCGTGCTTGGCGATCCCGGCCCTGGGCTGGAAGGTGCCGCCCAGCACCGGGTAGCGGACGTCGGGGGAGACGTTGACGATCGGGCAGACCTCCTTCACCTGCTGGGGGTCCAGCCATTCGGCGTCCACGCCGTTGAGCCGGTTGGCCTCGACCCGCCGCACGCTGTCGCGGACGTCCTGGAGGCTGTGCGCGAGGTTGAGCACGCCGCGCTGGCTGAACAGCAGCGGGTAGTCGAGCTCCTCCTCCAGCCCCTCCCAGAGCTTCAGCGCGTGCTCGTAGATGCCGGCGCTCTCGTCCCACAGGTAGTTGGAACGGATGATCGTGGTGTTGCGGGCCATGTTGCCGCCCGCGAGCCAGCCGCGCTCCAACACGGCGACGTTCGTGATGCCGTGGTTTTTGGCCAGGTAGTAGGCGGTGGCCAGGCCGTGCCCGCCGGCTCCGACGATCACCACGTCGTAGGACGCCTTGGGCTCGGCCACGCTCCACAGCCGGTCGGGGTGCTCGGGCAGGTCGGCGCCCGGCGTGCGGGGGCTCATCGGACCTGCCCGTAGAGCGGGTGCTTGCCGGCCAGGGCCTCGACCCTGCCGCGCAGGAAGGCCAGGTCGGCGTCCGGCGTGAGGGCGGTCGCGATGATGTCGCTCACCTCGCTGAAGTCGTCGGGGCCGAACCCGCGCGTGGCCAGCGCCGGCGTGCCGATCCGCAGGCCGGAGGTGACCATCGGTGGGCGCGGGTCGAACGGCACCGCGTTCCTGTTCACCGTGATCCCCGCGGCGTGCAGCCGGTCCTCGGCCTGCTTTCCGTCCAGCTCCGAGTCGCGCAGGTCGACCAGGACGAGGTGTACGTCGGTGCCGCCGGTCAGCACCTTCACCCCGGCCGCGGCGGCGTCGGGCCCGAGCAGCCGGCCCGCCAGGATCTTGGCGCCCTCCAGCGTGCGCCGCTGGCGTTCGCGGAACACGTCCTCGGCAGCGATCTTGAACGCGACGGCCTTGGCGGCGATGACGTGCTCCAGCGGCCCGCCCTGCTGGCCGGGGAAGACCGACGAGTTGATCTTCTTGATGAGGTCGTCCGTGGACAGGATCACGCCGCCGCGCGGGCCGCCGAGGGTCTTGTGCGTGGTGGTGGTGACGACGTGGGCGTGCGGCACGGGGGAGGGGTGCAGGCCCGCGGCCACCAGTCCGGCGAAGTGCGCCATGTCCACCATGAGGTACGCGCCCACCTCGTCGGCGATCCTCCTGAAGGCCGCGAAGTCCAGGTGGCGGGGGTAGGCGGACCAGCCGGCGATGATCAGTTTGGGCCGGTGCTCGCGGGCCAGCCGCTCGACCTCCTCCATGTCCACCAGGTGGTCGCTCGCGTTCACGTGGTAGGCGACCACGTTGTACAGGCGGCCGGAGAAGTTGATCCGCATGCCATGGGTGAGATGGCCGCCGTGGGCCAGGTCGAGCCCGAGTATGGTGTCGCCGGGTTCGAGCAGCGCGGCCATGGCGGCGGCGTTGGCCTGGGCGCCGGAGTGGGGCTGCACGTTGGCCGCCGCGGCGCCGAAGAGCACCTTCACCCGGTCGATGGCGATCTGCTCGATCACGTCCACGTGCTCGCAGCCGCCGTAGTAGCGCCGGCCGGGGTAGCCCTCGGCGTACTTGTTGGTGAGCACCGAGCCCTGGGCCGCCATGACGGCGACGGGGGCGAAGTTCTCCGAGGCGATCATCTCCAGCGTCGAGCGCTGGCGGGCCAGCTCGTCGCCGATGGCGGCGTGGACCTCCGGGTCGACCACGTCCAGCGGGGTGTCGATCATGTGCGTCCTTTCCTAACCGCGCAGCCGCTGCATGGTGGGGTCGAAGAGCGGTTCCTCGGCGACGACGGCGCGTACCTTCCGGTCGAAGTAGCCGACGCTCAGCTCCTGGCCGGGGCTCGCCAGGGAGGCGGGCAGCCAGGCGTACGCGATGCCGCTGCCGATGGTGTATCCGTAGGCGGCGCTGGTGACGTAGCCGACGGCGCCGCCGCCGTCGTAGACGGGCTCCTTGCCCATGACCACCTCGTCGGTCAGCAGGCAGGCGAGCCGACGGCGCACCGACTCCTTCCGCGCCAGCAGGGCCTCGCGGCCGGCGAAGTCGCCCTTGTCCAGCTTGACGGCGAAGCCGAGCCCCGCCTCGTACGGGTCGTGCTCGAAGGTCATGTCCGTGCCGAACGAGCGGTAGCCCTTTTCCAGGCGCAGGCTGGTGAAGGCGCCGCGGCCGCCCGCGATGACGCCGTGCCGCTGGCCGGCCTCCCAGAGCGTGTCCCAGAGCTTGAGTCCCAGGTCGGCGGTGGTGTAGATCTCCCAGCCCAGCTCGCCGACGTACGACAGGCGCAGCATGGTGACCGGCACGTTGCCGATGTAGCCGCGGGCGCCGCGGAAGTAGCGCAGCGCGGTCAGGTCGATGCCGGTCAGTGGCTGGACGAGGTCGCGGGCGCGCGGCCCCCACACGCCCACGCAGCAGGTGCCCGCGGTGATGTCCCGGACGTGCACGTCACGCGGCCGCCGCCGGTCCAGCCAGTCGAGGTCGAGGTTGCCGTTGGCGCCGACCTGGAACAGCTCGCGCCCCAGGCGCGCGACGGTGATGTCGCTGCGGATGCCGCCGTCGCTGTCCAGGAGCAGGCAGTACGTCACGGAGCCTACGGACTTGTCGATGTCGCCGGTCACGAGGGACTGCAGGAAACCCACCGCGCCGGGGCCGCTGATCTCCAGGCGCTTGAGCGCGGTCATGTCGTACATCGCGACGGACTCGCGAGTGGCCTGCGCCTCCGCGCCCACGATGGGCGACCAGTACTGCGCGGCCCAGTCGCCGGGCTCGGGGATGTCGCGGCCCTGCAGCAGCGGGGCGTTGGCGCCGTACCACTGCGGTCGCTCCCAGCCGGAGGCCTCCAGGAAGATCGCGCCGAGCTCCTGCTGACGGGCGTGGAACGGGCTGGTCCGCAGCGGGCGCGGGTGCTCCATGGGCTGCAGCGGGTGGATGATGTCGTAGACCTCGACGTAGTTCTGGCAGCCGCGGTCCACCACGTAGTCGGGCGCGAGCTGGTGCGGCTCGAACCGGTTGACGTCGCATTCGTGCAGGTCGAAGGAGGAGCAGTGGCCGTCGACCAGCCACTCGGCCATGGCCTTGCCGACGCCGGCGGAGTGGGTGACCCAGACGGCCTCCGCCACCCAGAAGCCCTGGACCTCCCGTGACTCGCCCATCAGCGGCATGTGGTCGGTCGTGAACGAGAACAGGCCGTTGATGCCCTGCTCCACCTTGGCCGACTGCGTCGAGGGCAGCAGGCTCTGGGTCTCGGTCCAGGCGTCGGCGAAGTCGTCGGGGGTGAAGGTCAGCACCGACGGCATGACCTCGGCGGCGTCCACCGAGAGGATGTCGTCGGGGCTGATCGGCATGGGCCGGTGGCCGTAGTAGCCGATGCCCAGCGTGTCGTACCGCTCCCGGTAGTACAGGTCGGCGTCCTGGTGGCGCAGGATGGGCCTGGTCGCCTCCTCGGTCTGCCCGGCCAGGTCGGGGACCTGCCCCGTCCACGCCAGTTGGTGGGCCAGCGGCGTGAGCGGCAGCTCCATCCCGGCCATCCTGGCCACGCGCGGCCCCCAGATGCCGGCGCAGCAGACCACCACATCGGCGGGGATCTCGCCCTGGTCGGTGACCACCGCGGTGACCCGGCCGCCCTCGGTTCCGATGTCCAGCACCTCGTGTCTGGCCAGCACCCGCACGCCGCGCTCCATCGCCCTGGTGAGCTGCGCCTGGACCGCCTTGACCGCTTTGGCCAGGCCGTCGGTGGGGACGAACAGGCCGCCGAGCACCTTGCCGGGGTCCAGGAGCGAGTGCTTGGCCACGCACTCGGCGGGGGAGAGCAGGTGCGCTTCCAGGCCCCACGCCGCCGCCCAGCCGTGGCGTCGGTGCAGCTCCGCGAGGCGTTCGGGGGTGGTGGCCACCTCGAGGCCGCCCACCTGCAGGAAGCTGTCCAGTTCGACGAACTTCTCCACCGTGTAGCCGGCCATCTCGGTCATCGTCTTCGAGCCGTTGGTCTGGAACACCAGACCGGGTGCGTGCGAGGAGGAGCCGCCTGTGGCGGGCACGTCTCCCTGGTCGACCACCGTGACGTCGGTCCAGCCGCGGGCCGACAGCTCGTCGGCGAGTGCCGCGCCGACCACGCCGGCCCCGATGACAACGACTCTCGAGCCCGTCATAGCCACCTCCGTTGTTGCGATATATGCAACCCAACGCGCTTGCCGCAACAAGCGTCGCTCGCTGGATTGCAGGTGTCAAGGGGCGTTCTGTCTAATTTCCGGCCGTAGCGCTGGGCACACGCGAACCGGCCCGACCGCGCTTCGCGGTCGGGCCGGTTCGCCGCGCCGTCAACTCTTGGGCAGCCAGGCCTTGACCTTGTCCTGGTTGTCGGCCGCCCACTTGGCGGCCGCCTCCTCGGCGGTCATCTTGTCCTCGGTGATGTACTTCGCCACGAGGTTCTGGTCGTCGTTGGTCCAGGTGAAGTTCTTGACCAGGTCGTACGCGGGACTCCCTGAGTCGGCGAACTTCTTGCTCACGATCTTGTCGAGCTCGTACGGCGGGTAGTCACAGGCCACCTTGGCCGCGTCGGCGTCACATCCGTCCTTGTAGGCGGGCAGGTTGACCTTGACCAGCTTGAGCTCCGACAGGAACCACTGCGGCTCGTAGAAGTAGCCGATGAGCGGTGTCTGCTGCTTCTGCGACTGGCGGAAGGCCGTGATCAGCGCGGTCTCGCTGCCCGCGTAGACCACCTTGAAGTCCAGCTTGAGGTTCTTGACCAGGGCCTCGTCGTTGGTGACGAAGGAGGGGTCGCCGTCGAGGAGCTGGCCCTTGCCGCCGGACTCGGAGGTCTTGAACAGGGACGCGTACTTGTTGAGGTTGTTCCAGTCGGTGATGTCCGGGTACTTCTCGGCCATCCATGGCGCCACGTACCAGCCGATGACGCCCTTGTTGCCGGTCGGCCCCGCTGAGACCGCGGTCTTCTGCTCGTCGATGTACTTCTTCTTCAGGTCGTCGTGGCCCCAGTTCTCCACGACCGCGTCGACCTCGCCGGTGCCGAAGCCCTGCCAGGCCACCTCCTCCTTGAGGTCCTTCTTCACGACCGTGCAGCCGAGGTTCTTCTCTGCCACATGGCCGATCACGGCCGCGTTGGCCTCGTAGCCCACCCACGGGTTGATCGCGAGGTTGAGCGTCCCGCAGGCCTTCGCGCTGCCGCCGCTCGCAGCGGGCGCGGCCGTCTCGCCGACCTTCGCACCCGCGCAGGCGTTCAGCAGGAGGCCCATGCCGGTTACGAGCACGAGTACCCTGATCTTTTCGCTCCTCGAATTCGTCACCTAGGTCCTCCTAGTGGTTCCCGGGCCGAGGGGCCCGTCATCGGTTACTTGTGCGGTTGCCCCCCGTGAGCGGCCGCGTCCGCGCGCTCTGTGGCAGCGCGCATGACGCGGTCGAGTACGATGCCGAGCACGACGATCGCGAGCCCGGCGGCCAGCCCCTTCCCCCTGAGCTGGTGCTGCGAGAAGCCGGCCACGACGTCGTAGCCGAGCGCCCCCGCTCCCACGAGGCCGCCTACGACGACCATCGAGAGCACGTAGATGAGTCCCTGGCTGGCCGCCAGCGTCACGCCGCTGCGGGCCATCGGCAGCTGCACCTTGGAGATGAGCTGCCAGGTGCTCGCCCCCGCCGACGTGGCGGCCTCGACCGTGGTGGGGGAGACCCGCCTGATGCCCTCGGCGACCAGCTTGATCGCGACGGGCGCGGCGAAGACCACGGCCGCGATGATCGCGGTGAACCGCGTCGGGCCGAACAGGCCCAGGATCGGCACCAGGTAGACGAAGGCCGGCATGGTCTGTCCGGCGTCGAGCACGGGGCGCAGCACGGTGTCGGCCCGGTCGCTGCGGCCCATCCACACGCCCAGCACCACGCCGAGCGCCATCACCAGGATCGTCGCCACCAGGGTCGAGGCCAGCGTGACCATGCTGTCCTGCCAGAGCCCGAGCAGCACCAGCAGCGCCAGGCCGATCGTGGTCACCAGCGCCGCCCGCACGTTGCCCACCAGCAGGGTCACGGCCACGGCCACGGCGAAGACCAGCCACCACGGAGAGCCTGTCAGCAGCGCCTCGAACGGGTTGAGCAGCCCGTTGGTGAGCAGGTTCTTGACCGCGTCGGTGACGCCGACCAGGCTGTCCTGCACCCACACGCTCGCCGCGTCGGCGGCGCGGCGCACGATGGGGCCGATGTTGGCCTGCACAGGGAACTCGGCCGCCCAGACGTAGGTGTACGACAGGTAGCCCAGCATCGCGGCGACACCGAGCACCGCCGTCACCTGCAGCCGCCGCTTTCCAGGAGTGAGCAGCCTGCCCGCCCTCCGCTCGGCCTCCACCCGGCGGCTGGCCGCCGAGGTCACCCGGTCCAGCACCACCGCCATGATGACGATGGCCAGGCCCGCGTTGAACGCGGTGCCCACGTCCAGGGTCTGCAGCGCCTTCAGCACCGTCTTGCCCAGACCAGGCGCGTCGATGAGCGCCGCGATGGTGGCCATGGACAGGGCGGCCATGATGGTCTGGTTCACCCCGACGATGATCGTCTGCTTGGCCATCGGCAGCCGCACGTGCCGCAGCGACTGGGCGGTGGTGGCGCCCAGCGAGGCTCCTGCTTCGAGGGTGTCGGGCGAGACCTGGCGGATGCCGTGCGCGGTGATGCGGATGGCCGGCGGGATCGCGTAGATCATCGTGGCGACCGTCGCGCTGGCCGGGCCGATGAGGAAGAAGAGCGTGAGCGGCGCCAGGTAGACGAACGTCGGCATCGTCTGCATGAAGTCCAGCACCGGGGTGACCAGCCGGTGGAAGCGGTCGCTCAGCCCCGCCCATATCCCGAGCGGGATGCCCACGGCCAGCGACAGCACGACCGCGGTGAGCGTGAGGGCGAGCGTGTCCATGCTCTCCTGCCACAGCCCGAGCAGCCCGAAGGAGACCAGGCCGGCCGCCGTGAGCAGGGCCGCCTTCCTGTTGCCGTACAGCAGGGCGATCGCGGTCGCCAGGCCCGTCACGCCCAGCCAGCCCAGCACGGGGACCGGGCGCCCGAAGGACGGCTGGCTGATCAGGGCCTGGACGAACGTTACGGCCTCGTCGAGGAAGAGCCGGATGTAGTTGATGAAGTAGAGGAAGAACGGGTTGCTGTTCCTGCCGTCGTCGATGGCGTCCATGCCCTGGTTGAGCGAGCCGTGCAGCGGCGTCAGCTCGGCGCCGCCGAGCTCCAGCGTGTCGCGCCCGTTCAGCAGCGCCCAGCCCAGCACCCAGGCCGCGAGCACCGCCAGGATCAGCCACCGGCCGCGCAGCCGCGTGGCCAGGGCGCTCACAGCGGCCGTCACCGTGCCCGTCACCGGGGCCATCAGGACTGCCCTCCCGCGATGACCTCGAGGATCTCCGTGCTGGTGACCACGCCCAGCAGGGCCCCGTTCTCCGTCACGCGGACCGGCCGGTCGGCCGACATCACGCTGTGCGCCGCGTCCCTGATGACCACGTCGGGGCCCAGCTCCGGGCCGTCCAGGGGCTCGCCGGGCAGCGCCTCGCGCATGATCCAGCGCAGCGTCAGCACGTGGGAGCGCGGCACGTCGCTGACGAAGTCCCTGACGTAGTCGTCGGCCGGCGCGCCCACGACCTCGTCCGGCGTGCCCATCTGGACCAGCTGGCCGTCGCGCATGATGAGGATGCGGTCGCCCAGCTTGAGCGCCTCGCTCAGGTCGTGGGTGATGAAGACCATGGTCTTGCCGACCTCGTGGTGCAGGCGGATGACCTCGTTCTGCATCTCCCGCCTGATCAGCGGGTCGAGCGCGGAGAACGGCTCGTCGAACAGCAGCACCTCGGGGTCGGCGGCCAGCGCGCGGGCCAGGCCGACGCGCTGCTGCATGCCGCCGGAGAGCTGGTCGGGATAGGAGTTCTCGAAGCCGGTCAGGCCGACCAGCCCGACGACCTCGCGTGCCCTGACGTAGCGGTCCTGCTTGGGCACGCCGCGGATCTCCAGCCCGAAGACGACGTTGTCCAGCACGCACCGGTGCGGCAGCAGCCCGAAGTGCTGGAAGACCATGGCCATGCGGTGCCTGCGCAGCTCCCGCAGCCGCTTCTCGTCCGCCTTGCGGATGTCCTCGCCGTCGAGCACGATTTCGCCGGCCGTCGGCTCGATCAGCCTGGTGAGGCAGCGGACCAGGGTGGACTTGCCCGAGCCCGACAGGCCCATGACGACGAACACCTCGCCCCGCCGTACCGAGAAGGAGACGTCGCGCACGGCGGCGACGCAGCCGGTCTGCTCCTTCAGCTCCGCGCGGCTGAGCGCGGTGCCGACGACGCGGTCAGCCTTGGGCCCGAACACCTTCCAGAGCCCCTTCACCTCGAGGATCGGGGGTGTCTCGGTGCCGAGCGGGATGCTCTCGGTCAGTGACGGTACGGCCATGACTACCTCTTGGTCGTCGGGGCGTCAGTTCGCGGGGAACCACCGCTGGGGGCGTGGGCGGATGTTCTGCCAGACATGCTTGATCTCGCGGTACTCGTCCAGACCGGTGGGCCCGAGCTCACGGCCGATGCCTGACTGCTTGAAGCCACCCCACTCGGCCTGCGGCACGTAGGGGTGGTAGTCGTTGATCCACACCGTGCCGTGCCGCAGCCGGCCCGCCACCCGCTGCGCCTTGCCGGCGTCCTGGGTCCAGACCGCGCCGGCCAGGCCGTACTCGGTGTCGTTGGCGAGGCGCACGGCCTCGTCCTCGGTGGTGAAGCGCTCCACGGTGAGCACCGGGCCGAAGGACTCCTCGCGCACCACGCGCATGCCCTGCTTGCACTCGTCGAGCACGGTGGGGCGGTAGAAGAAGCCGGGGCCTTCCACGCGGTGGCCGCCGCAGCGCAGGACCGCGCCCTCGGCCAGGCCCGCCGCCACGTAGTCCGCGACCTTGGCCAGGTGGGCGGCGGAGATGAGCGGGCCGGTGTGCGCGTCCGGGTCGAAGGGGCCGCCCAGGCAGATCAGCTCCGCCCGCCGCACCACCTCGTCCACGAAGGCGTCGTGCAGGGAGTCCTCGACGAGGAGGCGGGCGCCGGCCGAGCAGACCTGGCCCGAGTGCAGGAACACCGCGGTGAGGGCGAAGTCGATCGCGGTCTCGACGTCGGCGTCGGCGAAGACGATGTTGGGGTTCTTGCCGCCCAGCTCCAGCGCCACGCGCTTGACGGTGGCCGCGGCGGTCGCCATGATCCGGCGTCCCGTGGCCACACCGCCGGTGAACGACACCAGGTCCACGGCCGGGTGCTCGGCCAGCGGCGCACCCGCCTCGGGGCCCGTGCCGAGCACGAGGTTGGCCACGCCCGCGGGCAGGCCCGCCTCCTCCAGCGCCCGCATCAGCAGGATCGAGGTGCTGGGCGTGAGCTCGCTGGGCTTCAGCACGAAGGTGTTGCCGGCGGCGAGCGCGGGGGCGACCTTCCAGGTCGCCTGCAGCAGCGGATAGTTCCACGGCGTGATCAGGCCGCAGACGCCGACGGGTTCGTAGACGACGCGGCTGATGGCGTCGTCCCGGCCGGTGTCGATCACTCGCCCGGCGTCGGTGCCCGCCACCCCGGCGAAGTAGCGCAGGGAGGCGACGGAGTCGTCGACGTCGTACTCGCTCTCCACGAGCCGCTTGCCGGTGTCGCCCGACTCGGCTTTCGCGAACCTGTCGCGGTCGCGTTCCAGCAGGTCAGCTACCCTGTCGAGGAGCGCGCCCCGCTCGCGGGCCGGGGTCTGCGGCCAGGGGCCCGCGTCGAAGGCGTGCCGGGCGGCCTCGATCGCCCGCCCGGTGTCGGCCGCCGTGGCCTCCGCCACCGTGGCCACCAGGCTGCCGTCGGCGGGCGAGTGGATGTGCCGCAGGCCGCCGGCGATCGGCCTCGTCCACGTTCCGCCGATGTAGAGGTCCGTCATCGGGCACATCCCTGATCGTTGCGCATAGCGCAAGCTTGTGCTTAATGGGGAACAGGATTGACCGGCTGCTGGCGGTTCGTCAAGGCCTTGGAGGAATCACTGGCCGAAACTATGCGTTGTGATGGGTTTGTCCCGGTGTTGGGCGACATTTCACCTCTTGACGGAGGTGCTGCTCTGCTTCACGCTGTTGCGTATAACTAACTCATTTGCGTAATACGCAACACAAGGAGGAGCGATGGCTCCTGGGCGCGAGTTCATCCTCACCGTCTCCTGCGCCGACAAGCCGGGCATCGTCTACGCGGTGAGCAGCTTCCTCATCCAGCACGGCGGGAACATGCTGCAGAGCAAGCAGTTCAACGACCGCAAGGGCGGCGGCTTCTTCATGCGCGTGCACTTCACCTCCCAGGACACCCTGGAGGTGCTGCGCGAGGGCTTCGCCTACGTCGCGGCGTCCTTCCAGATGACCTGGCAGATCAAGGACGCGGCCACCCCGACCCGCACGCTGATCATGGTGTCGAGGTTCGGCCACTGCATGAACGACCTGCTCTTCCGCCGCCAGGTCGGCGGCCTGAACATCGAGATCCCCGCGGTGGTCTCCAACCATCCGGACCTCGAGCCGCTGGCCGCCTCCTACGGCGTGCCCTTCCACCACGTCCCCGTGACATCGGACGGCAGGGCCGAGGCGGAGGCCAGGGTGCTGGAACTGGTCGCCGAGTACGACGCGGACCTGGTGGTGCTCGCCCGCTACATGCAGATCCTGTCGGACGACCTGTGCAAGCGGCTGGAGGGGCGGGCGATCAACATCCACCACTCCTTCCTGCCGGGGTTCAAGGGCGCCAAGCCGTACCACCAGGCGCACGAGCGCGGCGTGAAGCTCATCGGGGCGACCGCGCACTACGTCACGGCGGACCTGGACGAGGGGCCGATCATCGAGCAGGACGTCGCCAGGGTGGACCACGAGCTGGACCCCGACGACCTGGTCGCCGCCGGCAGAGACGTCGAGGCCCAGGTGCTCGCCAGGGCGGTGAAGTGGCACAGCGAGCAGCGGGTGCTGCTCAACGGCGACCGCACGGTCGTCTTCCGCTGACATTCCGCGCCGTGAGGCGGTGGGGGAGTCCCTCACCGCCTCTTCCGTCGTCTAGGCCCGTCGTCTAGGCCCGTTGTCTAGGCAAGTTGTCCAGGCCCGTTGTCTAGGCACGGTGCCGGTAGAACTCGGCCGGCTCCGGAGGCAGCGGGGTGTTGCCGAGGATCAGGTCGGCCGCCTTCTCCGCCAGCATCATGACCGGCGCGTAGATGTTGCCGTTCGTCACGTACGGCATGGCCGAGGCGTCCACCACCCGCAGCCCGTCCACGCCGTGCACGCGCATGCTCTCGGGGTCGAGCACGGACATCTCGTCCACGCCCATCCGGGCCGTGCACGAGGGGTGCAGCGCCGTCTCGCCGTCCTTGGCCACCCAGTCCAGGATCTCTTCGTCGGTCTCGACGGAGGGCCCCGGAGACAGCTCGCCGGTGCTGTACTCGGCCAGCGCGGGCTGACCGAGGATGCTCCGTGCCACCCTGACGGCCTCCACCCACTCGCGCCGATCCTGGTCGGTGGACAGGTAGTTGAAGCGCAGGGCGGGATGCTGCCGCGGGTCGCTGCTCTTGATCTTCACGGAGCCGCGGGCGTCGGAGTACATGGGGCCGACGTGCACCTGGTAGCCGTGCCCGGCCGCGGGCGCGGACCCGTCGTAGCGCACCGCGATCGGCAGGAAGTGGAACATGAGGTTGGGGTAGTCGACGTCGTCGTTGCTGCGCACGAAGCCGCCGGCCTCGAAGTGGTTGGTCGCGCCCGGCCCCTTGCGCAGGAACAGCCACTGGGCGCCGATCCAGGGGTGGCGCCACTTCTGCAGGTTCGGCTGCATCGAGACGGGCTTGCCGCACCCGTGCTGGATGTAGACCTCCAGGTGGTCCTGAAGGTTCTCGCCCACGCCCGGCAGGTGATGCACGACGTCGACGCCGAGCGCGCGCAGCTCCTCGGCGTTGCCGATCCCCGACAGCTGGAGGAGCTGCGGCGAGTTGATCGCGCCGCCACTCAGGATGACCTCGCCCGCGCGCACGGTTTCGCCGTCGTATTCGACGCCGACGGCCCGCTTGCCCTCGAAGAGGATCCGCGTCACGAACGCCCGCGTCTTCACGGTGAGGTTCGGCCGCCTCATGGCCGGGTGCAGGTACGCTCTGGCCGCGCTGAGCCTGCGGCCCCGCCGGATGTTGCGGTCGAAGCGGGCGAAGCCCTCCTGGCGGTAGCCGTTGACGTCGTCGGTGAGCGGGTAGCCGGCCTGCTGCACCGCCTCGAAGAAGGCCGAGTAGAGCGGCGTGTCCGTCGCCCCACGCTCCAGCGCCAGCGGGCCCTCATGGCCGCGCCACGGGGTGCCGGGGTCGGCCAGGCAGTTCTCCATACGCTTGAAGTACGGCAGGCAGTGGGCGTAGTCCCAGGTCTTCATCCCGGGATCGGCGCCCCAGCGCTCGTAGTCGAGCGGGTTGCCGCGCTGGAAGATCATGCCGTTGATGCTGCTGGAACCGCCCAGGACCTTCCCTCGCGCGTGGTGGATCCGGCGGCCGTTCATGAACGGCTCGGGCTCGGACTCGTACCGCCAGTCGTAGAAGG
Source organism: Nonomuraea sp. 3N208 (assembly GCF_052245935.1). Lineage (NCBI taxonomy): Bacteria > Bacillati > Actinomycetota > Actinomycetes > Streptosporangiales > Streptosporangiaceae > Nonomuraea > Nonomuraea sp. 3N208. Next base: position 23,135 of record NZ_JBQQBR010000006.1, read on the forward strand.
GGTTGCCGCACGGGAAGGGGAGCGCCGCCGGCATGTGGATGAAGACGTCCCAGGGGTAGTCGGGCCGGCCCGCCTCCAGCACCAGCACTCGCGTGGCGGGGTCCGCGGAGAGCCGGTTGGCCAGGGCGCAGCCGGCCGAGCCGCCTCCGACGATGACGAAGTCGTACTGCTGTGACGTCATGGTGCCTCGTCTCTCGCACGTTTCGGAAATCGTAGCGTTATGTGCATTTCGTTGCACTACTCGCAACAGGAGATCTTTTCCGCACTTCAGCTCGCGTGAGTTCCTCACAGCACTTACAGTTTCGCTATGAGCAACGACTCGGGTAGTGGGGGCGTGCAGTCGGTCGATCGGGCGATCAGCGTCCTCGAGATCCTCTCCCGCCGGGGCGAGGCCGGCGTCAGCGAGGTGGCCGCCGAGATCGAGGTGCACAAGTCGACCGCCTTCCGGCTGCTCGGCGCCCTGGAGGCGCGCGGCCTGGTCGAGCAGGCGGAGGACCGGGGCAAATACCGCCTCGGCTTCGGCATCATCCGCCTGGCCGGCGGCGTCAACACCCAGATGGACCTCGGCCGGCGCAGCCATCCCGTCTGCCAGCGGCTGGCCGAGGAGATCGGTGAGACCGTGAACATCGCTGTGCTTCGCTCCTCCTACGCGGTCAACCTGGACCAGGTGCGCGGCCCGTCCGCCGTCACCGCCTACAACTGGGTCGGCCAGCTCACCCCCCTCCACGCCACCTCCAGCGGCAAGGTGCTCCTGGCCCACCTCGAGGACAGGCAGCGCGCGAAGCTGCTGTCCGAGGGGCCGCTGGAGCCCCTTACCGGCCGGACCATCACCGACGTGGCCGAGCTCGAGAAGCAGCTCGCCGAGATCAGGACGACGGGCTACGCCTACTGCCTGGAGGAGCTGGAGGACGGGCTGAACACCATAGCCGCGCCCATCCGCTCCTACCACGGGGACGTCGTAGCCGCGGTCAGCGCCTCCGGCCCCGCCTACCGCTTCCCCGCCGAGCGCATGCACGAGCTCGCCTCCGTCCTCATCGGGGGGGCCGACGAGATCAGCGGGCGGCTCGGCTACGCGGGCTAGCCCGCGCCAGCCGTACCACCACGCTCTTCGACGTCGGAGTGTTGGACGTCTCGGCCACCGAGTCCAGCGGCACCAGCACGTTGGTCTCGGGGAAGTAGGCCGCGCAGCAGTCGCGCGCCGTCGGGTAGGCGATCACCCTGAAGCCCTTCGCCTTGCGCTCGCCGTCCGGCCACTCGCTGATCAGGTCCACCATGTCGCCGTCGGCCAGGTCGCGCTCCGCCAGGTCGTCGGGGTGCACGAAGAGCACGCGGCGGCCCGCCTTGACCCCGCGGTAGCGGTCGTCCAGGCCGTAGATCGTGGTGTTGTACTGGTCGTGGCTGCGGACCGTCTGCAACAGCAGCCGTCCCGGTGGCACCCGCAGCACCTCCAGCCGGTTGACGGTGAAGTTCGCCCTGCCGGTCGCGGTGGGGAACCGGCGTTCGTCCCTGGGCGCGTTGGGCAGCGCGAAGCCGGACTCGGCCCGCGCGTCGAAGTCCGCGAACCCGGGGATCACCCGGGCGATGCGGTCCCTGACAGCGCCGTAGTCGCGCGCGAACTCGGCCCACGGCACGTGCGGGTCGTCGCCGAAGAGCTCGCGGGACAGCCCGCACACGATGGCCGTCTCCGACAGCAGTCCGGGCGCAGCGGGCCCGAGCCTGCCCCTGGAGGCGTGGACCAGGCCCGTCGAATCCTCCACCGTCACGAATCCCGCGGCGTCGAGCTCGGTGCGGCCCAGTACGGGCAGGATGAGCGCCCGCTCGCCGCACACGGCGTGCGAGCGGTTGAGCTTGGTGGACACCTGCACGGTCAGCCGGGTACGGCGCAGCGCCGCCTCGGTGACCTCGCTGTCGGGCGTCGCCCTGACGAAGTTGCCACCCATGCCGAAGAACACCTTGACCGCGCCGTCGCGCATGGCGCGGATGGCCTCCACGGTGTCCAGTCCGTGCCGGCGCGGCGGGGCGAATCCGAACTCCGCCTCCAGCGCGTCCAGGAAGTCATCCGACGGCTTCTCGTAGATCCCCATGGTGCGGTCGCCCTGCACGTTGGAGTGGCCGCGCACCGGGCAGACGCCCGCCCCCGTCCGGCCGACGTTGCCGCGCAGCAGCAGGAAGTTGACCACCTCCCTGATCGTCGCCACGGAGTTGCGGTGCTGGGTCAGGCCCATGGCCCAGCACACGACGACCGAGCGCGCCCCGCGGACCTCCCCGGCCGTCTCCTCCAGCTCGGCCCTGGACACCCCGGTGGCCTCCAGCACGTCCGCCCAGTCGAGGGCGGCCAGGTGCCGCTCCCACTCCTCGAAGCCGTGCGTGTGCTCCTCGATGAACTCCCTGTCGGCCGAGTCGAGGAGCAGCAGCGACAGCGCCTGGAAGAGCGCCATGTCGCCGTTGAGGCGGATCTGCAGGAAGCGGTCGGCGAGCGCGGTGCCCGACGCCAGCCCCGAGGGCCGTTGCGGGTTCTTGAACCGCAGCAGCCCGGCCTCCGGCAGCGGGTTGACCGCGATGATCCGCGCCCCGCCCCGCTTGGCCCGCTCCAGGGCGCTCAGCATGCGCGGATGGTTGGTGCCGGGGTTCTGCCCCACCACGAAGATCAGCTCGGCGCGGTGCAGGTCCTCCAGTGTGACGGTGCCCTTGCCGATGCCCAGCGTCTCGGTGAGCGCCGAACCGCTGGACTCGTGGCACATGTTGGAGCAGTCGGGCAGGTTGTTCGTGCCGAAGCGGCGCACGAGCAGCTGGTAAGCGAAGGCCGCCTCGTTGGACGTGCGGCCGGAGGTGTAGAACACGGCCTCGTCAGGGCCGTCGAGCGCACGCAGTTCCTCCGCGACGATCCGGAACGCCTCCGGCCAGCCGATGGGCCGATAGCGGTCCGAGCCCGCGTCCTTGTACATGGGCTCGGTGAGCCTGCCTTGCTGCCCCAGCCAGTAGTCGCTCATCGTCGCCAGCTCGCCGACCGGGTGGGCGGCGAAGAAATCGGCGGTCAGCCGCCGCGTCGTCGCCTCCTCGGCGACCGCCTTGGCGCCGTTCTCGCAGAACTCCGCCGGGCTGCGGTGCTCGCCCTCCGGCCAGGCGCAGCCCGGGCAGTCGAATCCGCTCTTCTGGTTCACCCGCAGCAGGGTGAGGACGGTGCGGCGGGCTCCCATCTGCTGGTACGCCATCCGCATGGCGTGTCCCACCGCGGGCAGCCCGCCCGCCCAGTCCTTGGGCGGGCCGACCCGGAGTCCTTCGTCCTCGTCTGCCATCTCTCAGCCGATCCGGTCCTGGACCCACTCGTGGAAGGCGCCGATGTGGTGCTCGCTCGGCACCAGCACGCCGCCCTTGGCGTAGGTGCGCGAGCTCATACGCGGCTGGGTGCGCTCGCACGCCTCGAAGTCCTGCTCGTTGACCCGGTGGAAGAGCTCGACCGACTTGTCCAGATCCTTGCCGCTCGCCACCACGTCGGGCAGGTAGAGCCAGTCGCACTCGACCACCGTACGGTCGACCGCAAGGGGGAACATCCGGTGCAGGATCACGTGGTCGGGCACCAGGTTCACGAAGACCTGCGGCTTGATGGTGATCGCGTAGTAGCGCCTGTCCTGGTCGTCGTTCACCCCGGGGATGCGGTCGAGCCCGGCGGACCCGTCGATGGTGAAACCCTTGATCTCCTCGCCGAACTCTGCGCCGTGGCCGATGAAGTACTGCGCCGCGTAGCCGTCGGCGAACTCGGGCAGCACCTCGGTCAGCTCAGGGTGGATGGTCGCGCAGTGGTAGCACTCCATGAAGTTCTCGATGATGAGTTTCCAGTTGGCCTGGACGTCGTACACGATTCGCCGCCCGACCTCGAGGCTCGGCACGTCGTAGTTGTCGATCAGCTCCAGCGCGCCCAGCCGCTCGGTCACCGCGCCGAGCACATCGTCCTCGAACGAGGGCGGATCGTCGGCCAGGCAGACCCACACGTAGCCGAGCCACTCGCGGACGTGCACCTTGACCAGGCCGTACTCGACCCGGTCCAGGTCGGCCATCTTGGTCAGGTTGGGCGCCGCGATGAGCTTGCCGTCCAGGTCGTACGTCCACGCGTGGTAGGGGCACTGGAACGCCCGCTTGACCTCGCCGGACTCCTCTGTGCGGATGGTGGCGCCGCGGTGGCGGCAGACGTTGTAGAACGCGCGCACCGACCCGTTCCTCGCCCTGGTGACGAGGATGCTCTCGGTGCCGACCTGCACGGTCTTGAAGGCTCCCGGCTTGCCCAGATCGGACGAGCGCACCACGCAGAACCACATCGACTCGAAGATGTTCTTCTGCTCGAGGGCGAAGATCTCGGGGTCGACGTAGTAGCGGCCGGGGAGGGTGGGGATCACGCTTGACGTGGTCACGGGAGTACTCCTGTGGGGTGGGCCGGGTCAGTGTCCTCGGCGGATCCAGTCCTCGAGTTGCGGAGCCTCGGCTCCTATGGTGGTGTCATCGCCGTGCCCGGTGTGCACCACCGTCTCGCCGGGCAGGGTGAGGAGCGTCGTGCTGATCGACTTGATGATCGTCGGGAAGTCGCTGTACGACCTCCCGGTGGCGCCGGGGCCGCCGCGGAAGAGCGTGTCCCCGGAGAACAGCACCCCCAGTTCGGGTACGTAGAGGCAGACCGCACCGGGGGCGTGACCCGGCGTGTGCAGCACGTGCACGGCCGAGCCACCGAAGCGCAGGATGTGGCCGCCCGCCAGCGCCCGGTCCGGCGTGGCCGCCGGGTGCGTCAGCTTCCACAGCGCCTCGTCGTCGGGGTGCAGCATGACGGGCGCGCCGGTGCGGGCGGCCAGCTCCGGCGCGGCGTTGACGTGGTCGTCGTGCGCGTGCGTGCACACGATCCCCGCGACCCGGCGGCCGCCGACGGCCTCGGCGATCGCGGCGGCGTCGTGGGCGGGGTCGATGACCAGCACCTGGTCGCCGTCGCTGAGCAGCCAGACGTTGTTGTCGACCTCCCAGGTGCCGCCGTCCAGGCTGAACGTGCCCGAGGTGACCAGACGCTCGACGCGCATTAGAGCACCACCACCGAACGAAGCACGTCGCCGTGGTGCATCTTCGCGAAGGCCTCCTCGACGCCGTCCAGGCCGATGGTTTCGGTGACGAAGGCGTCCAGATCGAAGCGGCCCTGCAGGTAGAGGGAGATCAGCATGGGGAAGTCGCGGCTCGGCAGGCAGTCGCCGTACCAGCTGGACTTGAGCGCCCCGCCGCGGCCGAACACGTCCAGCAGAGGCAGGTCCAGGGTCATCTCCGGGGTGGGCACGCCCACGAGCACCGCGGTGCCGGCCAGGTCGCGCGCGTAGAACGCCTGCTTGAACGTCTCGGGCCGGCCCACGGCGTCGATCACCACGTCGGCGCCGTTCCCGCCGGTCAGCTCCCTGATCGCCTCGACCGGGTCGCCGTCCTTGGCGTTCACCGTGTGCGTCGCGCCGAAGCCGCGCGCCCACTCGAGCTTCCGCTCGTCCACGTCCACCGCGATGATCGTGGTGGCGCCGACCAGCCGGGCTCCGGCGATCGCCGCGTTGCCGACGCCGCCGCAGCCGATGACCGCGACGGAGTCGCCGCGGCTGACCGCGCCGGTGTTGACCGCCGCGCCGAGCCCCGCCATCACACCGCAGCCGAGCAGGCCCGCCGCCGCGGGGGAGGCGGCCGGATCGACCTTGGTGCACTGGCCGGCGGCCACCAGCGTCTTCTCGGCGAACGCGCCGATGCCGAGCGCCGCGCTCAGCGGGGTGCCGTCGGTCAGCGTCATCTTCTGCACGGCGTTATGGGTGGCGAAGCAGTACTGCGGCCGGCCGCGCAGGCACGACCGGCAGGACCCGCACACCGCGCGCCAGTTGAGGATGACGAAGTCGCCGGGCGCGACGTCGGTGACGCCGTCGCCGACGGACTCCACCACGCCGGACGCCTCGTGGCCGAGCAGGAACGGGAAGTCGTCGCTGATCCCGCCCTCGCGGTAGTGCAGGTCCGTGTGGCAGACGCCACAGGCGATCACCTTCACCAGCGCTTCGCCGGGGCCGGGGTCGGGGACGAGGATCGTCTCCAGGCCGACCGGCTTGCCCTTGCCCGTCGCGACCACACCGCGTACTTCATGAGCCATTGATTCACTCCTGTTTCAGACCGCCGTCTCCAGCCGGCGGCGCCAGCGGGAGAAGAGGCGGACCTGGTTGACGCCCAGCACGGCCACCGGCCGCTCGCCCTGCCGGTAGACGGCGAGGAAGCTGTGATCGGCGGGATCCCCCTCCTCCACCACGACCGTGTCGGCGTGGCGGGCCTGCCCGACGAACTGGATCTTCACATCGAACTGGTCGGACCAGATGTAGGCCGGCCGCGGCCGCGCGGGCCGGGCGGTGCCGCCGGACAGCAGCGTCTCCGCCGCGACGGCGGCCCGCTGGCGCGCGCCGGTCCAGTGCTCGCACCGGTCGTGCTTGCCGAGCGCCGGATCGAACCAGGCCGCGCAGTCGCCGACCGCGACGATACCCGGCGCCAGGGTGCCGCCGCCCTTCTCGCCGGCCGGTCCGCCGCTCTCGTCGTAGCCTGGCGCGCCGCCCTTGTCGCGGATCACCCCGCCACCCGCGGCGCAGATCACTCCGTCGCCCAGCCGCAGGCCGCTGCCCTCGAGCCAGGCGATGTTGGGCACCGCGCCGATCCCGACGACGACCACGTCCGCGGGCAGCAGGGTGCCGTCGGCGAGTCGTACCCCGTCGACCCGGGCCACGCCCGTCAGCGCCGTCACGCTCGCGCCGCGCAGCAGCCGGACGCCGCGCCGTTCGTGGAGAGCGGCGATGGCCTCGGCCATCTGGGCGCCGACCACGCCGGCCAGCGGGATCTTCCCCGCCTCCACGAGCGTGACCTCCAGCCCCTGGTCACAGGCCGTCGCGGCGACCTCGGTGCCGATGAAACCGCCGCCGATGACGACGACCCGCTTGGCGCTCGCCAGGTCGTGGCGCAGCGCGCGGGCGTCGTCCAAAGTACGCAGGGTGTGCACCCCGGCCAGGCCTCCCGTGCCGGGAAGCCGGCGGGCCGAGGCGCCGGTGGCGATGACGATGCCGTCGGCCTCGACGAAGGTGCCGTCGCTCAGCGTGACGCGGCGGGCGGCGGCGTCCAGGCCGACGGCGGCCACGCCGAGCCGCCACTCGGCGTCCAGGTCCTCGCCGTCGGCTTCCAGGGCCAGGTCGGCCTCGTCCAGGACGCCCTTGAGGAAGTCCTTGGACAGAGGGGGACGGTCGTAGGGGCGGTGGAACTCCTCGCCGACGAGGAGCAGGCGGCCGTCGTAACCCTGGGCGCGCAGCGCGCGGGCGGTCAGGAGCCCGGCGAGCGAGGCGCCGACGATGCAGACGCTTCTCACGCCTGCCCCTTCACGGTGACGCCGGGGGGCAGGTTGGGGAGTGCGTCGGACGGCACGACGAAGACGACGTCGTTCTCGACCACCACGCGGTGCGTGCGGACGGGGCGCTTGGCGGGCGGCGCGTCCACCTCGCCGGTCCTGAGGTCGAAGCGCGAGGCGTGCAGGGGGCACTCGATTTCGCAGCCCTCCAGCCAGCCGTCGGCCAGCGAGGCGTCCTGGTGGGTGCAGGTGTCGTCGATGGCGTAGATCTCGCCGTCCTCGGTGTGGAACACCGCGATGGGCGGATCGGCCTCGACCCGGAAGGCCTCACCTCGCGGCAGTGACGCCAGAGGGCACGCTGGAATCATCGAGTCACACCCCGGTTTCGCAAAGAGAAACGTCAAGCGCTATACGCAACAGCGTGAGGGTGCGGAATTCAGATGTCAAGCCTGATTTGTAGTGCTTCGTGGTGGTGCCGGTAGGTACGTCACGCCTCCTCATCGTCTACCCGACGAGGAGTGGTCTGCGCCAGAGGGCCGCCCGCGGCCTTTCGCCGCCGGGGATCGGACCGGCAGACGTGGTGAGGGGCGGAAGCGCCCGCCCTGCTGTCCCGCCACCATCGGCGGCCCCTCCTTGAAGGTGCCCCCTCACGAGGCCCTTCCAAGAGGCATGGCGTGACAACAGAGGCACCTCCGCCCCTCCGGCCCCTGGGAGTCAGGACCGGTGTGGCGAGGTGCGCCATGGGCACCTGGAGTACCTCGCCTGCACCGCCGACACTAACCCGGGCCACGCCCTCCGGTCTGCGCAGAACTACTCAGAACGGGCCGCCCACGCGGCGAGAATCGCGGCCTCTTTCTCAGGCGCGATCCCGTGCGTGGTGTTGTTGCCAAAGTTGCGGCGCTTCTCGGGGATCTCCCGCAACCATTCCCACGTGTCGCGTACGGTCTCCGCGACGGGCCGGATGCGCAGCCCGGCCGCCTGCGCCTTGGCCGTCGAGACGCTCCAGAACGTCTCGATCTCCGCCGACGGCGGGCCGCCCCACAGTGGCAGCTCCACGAACGTCCCCGCCCCCTGCTCGGCCAGGAAGGCGCTGTCCACCCACACGAACTCCGCGTCGGACCCGGTCGCCTCCTTGCACGACTCCAGCCACTCCCCGTACGTGGTCTGGCCGACCGGACCCGTCACCAGGAACCGGCCGGCTGTGCCGCGCTCGGCCTGGGCGAGCGTGAAGATCCCCAGGTCGCGCGCGTCCACGAACTGCATCGGAGCGTCCGGCTCGCCCGGCGCGAGCACCTGCCCGCCCTTCGCGATCCTGGTCAGCCACCACGGCAGCCTGGCCACGTCCTCGCGCGGACCGAGGATGATCCCGGGCTGGACGATCAGCACGGTGCCGTCGAACCCCTGCTCGACCGCCCGCTCACAGCCCGCCTTCAGCACCCCGTAGTTGCCGTCGTCGGGCCCCGCGTCGGGCTCGCACGGCCAGATCTCCGCGTTGTCCTCGGCCGGCTTGCCGGGGAATCCGGCGAGCGCGGAGATGGTTGAGACGAACGCGTACGTCCCCGCGTGCCCGGACAGCGCCCGCGCCGATGACCCCACCACTCGCGGCACGTAACCGGATGTGTCCACCACGAAATCCCACGAACGCCCGTCGACGAGCCGCTCGAGGTCGCCCGGCGTCTCACGGTCGCCGCGCACCACTTCGACCCCGGGCACGTCCACGCCGGTGCGCCCTCTGTTGAATGTCGTGACCTCGTGCCCACGGGCCAGCGCCTCCTCCACGACGGCGCGGCCCAAGAACCCGGAACCACCGATGACAAGAACCCTCATAAGGGTCATTCTTCGCCTGCGAGAACCCTCCGATCATGTGTCTTCACCGAGGGCGTAGCGCGCAGCGGTGGCACGAGGTGCACCCTGGCCGTCGCGATGTCGAAGAACAACCCCACGAGCTGCAGCTTCCCGGCTCTGACCTGCTCGTCCACCTTCCGGTAGGTCCGCAGGTTCTCCAGCTGCTGCTGCACGTTGACCCGGCACAACACGTCCAGGGCCCCGCTGTGCAACCGGTCGCCCTCCGTCTCGATGAACGTGGCCAGGCTGTGGTTGCCGTGCCGCAGCCACCGGCGCAGCCCCGGCAGGCTGCCCGCCTGCACACCCGCGCTCAGCACCCCCGCCATGGCGCCGCACCCGGAATGGCCGCACACCGTGATCGTGTGCACGCCCAGCACCTGCGTCGCGTACTCGATCGCCGCCACCACCGAGTCATCGTGCGGCTCCGACCCCCTGCGCGGCACCAGATTGCCGATGTTGCGCACCGTGAACAGATCACCGGGACCGCTGGCGGTGATCAGGCTCGGCACGATCCTGGAGTCCGCGCACGTGATGAACAGGTGCGACGGCTGCTGCTTGCGGGCCAGCTCGGTGAAGATGGGCTTCACCAGCGGCGCCGTACGCCGGTGGTACTCGCGTGCGCCCGCCGTCAGCTGGCACTCCACCTGCGCGCCCCCGCCGTTCGACGACATGGTCCGGCCGCCGGGGCGGCGCCGGTGCGCCCACGGCAGCCACCACCGGTCCGGCGCCACCGGCGGCGACTTCGCCGGGAACATGCGTGCCCCGCTGGCCGCCAGCGTGTACCACTCGTCGTGCAGCTCGTCGATGTCGACCGTGCCGCCCATCCGCTCGTGGTCCAGCCGCCAGGAGTGGATGGCCTCGAAGGCGGCGTTGTCCATGAAATCGATGTTCAGGTCCAGGTCCACGGGTGTGCCCGCGGGGATCGTCCGGAGCTCGTGCGTCAGCCGCGGCACGCCCAGGAACGTCAGCGACCCGGAGATCGTCACGTGCAGCCTGCCGCCCCTGTCCCCCTGCTTCAGCACGGTGACCCAGGTCAGGCGGCGCAGCGCGAGCAGCGCCGCCAGCGCCAGCCCGGCCAGCACGCCCTCGGCGAGCCCGAGCAGGATCACGGCGACCAGCGTCACCACGTACACCGGCACCTCGCCGTGGCCGTGCACCTTCTTGACGTGGCCCAGGTTCACCATCTGCACGCCGATGAACACCAGCAGCGCCGCCAGCGCCTCCATCGGGATCAGCGTGATCGTCCAGCCGAACCCGAGCGCGAACACCAGCACCCACACCCCGTGCAGGATCGCCGAGCCGCGGGTACGGGCTCCGGCGTGCACGTTCGCGGTGCTCCGCACGATCACCCCGGCAACCGGCAGACCGCCGAGCGCGCCGGTGACCATATTGGCCACGCCCTGGCCGGTCAGCTCCTGGTCGAGGTCCGCGCGGCGGCCGCCGTGCAGGCCGTCGACGGCCACGCAGCACAGCAGCGACTCGCATCCGGCCAGCAGGGCCACCAGCATCACCGCCGCCACGACCAGGTGCCAGTCGCCCTGCGGCAGCACCGGGAAGGCCCACTCGGTGACGCTGTCGGACAGGTCCACCCGGGTGACGTCCCAGCCGAAGACCCACGCCGTGACCGCCGCCACCAGCAACGCGGCCAGCGGCGCGGGGATCGCCTTGACCTTCTGAGGCAGCCGCGTCCACACCGCCAGCACCGTGATCGTGAGCAGGCCGACCGCGACCTTGTGCCCGTGCAGGTCGGCGATCTGCCCGGGCAGCTCCATCAGGTTCGCCACGGCCGAACGCTGCGAGCTGCCGCCCAGCACCACGTGGAGCTGGGACAGCGCGATGATCACGCCGACCGCGGCCAGCATGCCGTGGACGACGGCCGGGGACACCGCGAGCGCCGCCCTGGCCGCCTTGAACACCCCCAGCACGAGCTGCACGGCCCCCGCCAGCAGGGTGATCATGCAGGTGGCCCGCCAGCCGTACGTGTGCACCAGATCCACGACCACCAGGGACAACCCGGCGGCGGGCCCGCTGACCTGCACGGCCGAGCCGCCGAGCGTGCCCGCTACGATCCCGCCGACCACGGCGGCGATCAGCCCGGCGACGAGCGGCGCCCCCGAGGCCATCGCGATGCCCAGCGAAAGGGGCACCGCGACGAGGAAAACCACGAGCGAGGCTGGCACGTCATGCCGGAGGGTGCTCAGCCAGCTACTCTTCGTGTCGCGGAACATGGAGCAAACCCTAATGCTCCGCCCTCCGCGCTTTAGCTGTGCGTCACATGGGTTTTACATATTCATGCCGCCGGTGATCAGCGGTAATAGTCGTGCGGATAGTCCTGTTCGGAGGGGCGCCGGTGACCGCCGTTGCCGTTGGACGCCTGCGACTGGTTGCCGAACATGTCACCGCCGTACCCGGGCCAGGTCGACTGGGCGCCGTTCGGTGACGGCGGCTCGGGCCATGCGGAGGCGATATCGCCCGTCTCGTACGCGGGGTACGACGGCGGGGGCGTCGGCGCCGACAACACGTCGTCGTAGTTGGCCGAGACCGCCCTGCGGGGGGTGGTCGGGGCGCCGGTGTCGGGGGACGGGCCGGTCAGCGGATCGGAGTCGTCGGCGATCGCCCAGCCGGGGCGCACCTCGTACGAGGCGGGGTAGGCCGTGCGGGCGGCCGGCTGCTCGAACGCCGGCCAGGAGCTTCCCAAGTCGTACGCGGGCGCTGGGGTGGGGTCGTCCAGGATGTCCGGCGAGGCGCTGGGGGGCCAGGAACCCGACGGGGTGGGCGTCGGCGGGGTGGTCCACGTGGTCTCGAGCGGGTCGGCCGCACCGTTGTAGGCGGGGAACGGGTCGCTCGTTGGGGCGCCGTGGATGGGCGCGGGCTGTGCGATCGGGAACGAGCCGCTGGATGCCGGGCCCGCGGCGGGGAACGAGCCACTGCCGGTCGAGGGAGAGGCCGGGAACGACCCGCTGCCGTTCGCCGGGGAGGCGGGGTAGGAGCCGCTGCCGTTGGAGGGCGCGAACGAGCTGCTGCCGTTCGAGTAGGAGCCGCTGCCGTTGACGTACGAGCCGCTGCCGTTCGCGGCCGTCGGCTGTGGGCGGGGGGACGGCGTCGGCTCGGGGCGGGGGGCCGGGGGGACCGGCTGGGCGCCCGCGCCGAGGATGCTCATCACATCGGCCGTCGGGGCCGCGAAGGTCACGGTGCGCTGATCGGCCAGGTCGGCTTGCGAGGGAGTGGCGCGCTTGGCCGGCTCGACCAGGTCGGCGAGGTTCGACGCCGCGGCGGCCGCGGGAACCTGGCGCTGTGGCAGGGGTGCCTGGACGGTGGTCGCGTCGGGGTCAGCGGCGGCCACGGGCTGCGGGCTGGCCTTGCGCTCGCTACGTCGCTCGGCCCGGCTTGGAAGCTCGGCGGCGCGCTGCGGCTCTCGCTCCCGGTCGCCTGGGCGGGCGGCGGCCTTCCTGGCCGCCACGGTGCCGCCGGCGCCGAAGTTGCCCTGCTCCGCGTCGCTGCGGATGTTGGCCCAAAACTCCTCGTCCTCGTCGTCCGAGGTCGGGTTGCCCCACTCGTCGACGCCGCGTTTGCCGCGCTGGCCGGTCCGCACCGGTTTCGGCGCCTTGGGCGCGTCAATCGGGCTGAAGTCGGGACTGAAATTGTTCATCCGCGGCTCGTGCGCGGCGAACTCGTCCGTCGAGCGCGCGTGTGTCTTCTCCTCCTTCTCGGCCATCTCCTTCAACCGTTCCGGAGGCAAAGAACTCTCCCGGCGACTCATCGAACGCATGCCCAGTGCCACGACGACGAGCACGAGGAGCACGACGGCGACCAAACTCACTACAACCGCAGTCATTGCACCACCCTCAAAGCCATGGCCTCCCTCTGGCATCGGTGAGATCGCGCGGCCATCGACGCGACCTGCCCCCTTTGATCACCAATGCCTAACAATTGGATCTGATTGTGTCGGACCACTATGAGCGTTGTCACACCCTACGTGAAGAATTGGTACACCGTATTACCTGCGGTGTTCGGCCTCTCACTCGATGTCAACGGCTGTGAGTCGGCCGCGGGCTATGGTCTGGTCCGCGATCTTCTTCAGGATCTCGGGAAGGGGCGCGCCCTCCGGGACGTCGACCTTGCCGTTCAACGTGTAGACCGTGAAGCGGTAGCTTCCCGGGTCGCATGGGGGGTCGTAACCCACTTTTCCGTTGGTCGCCCTCGCCTGCTTGATCCCGTCGTCCGGGGGATCCTCGGAGGCGCCGGGGCCCAGCTCGGTCGTGGTCGCCGGGATGTTATAGAGCACCCAGTTAACGGTCGCCTTCGACGACGCTCGCGAGTCGACCACGATCGCGATGGACTTGGCCTCGGACAGCGGCTGGCTCGACCAGCGCAGTGGCGGGCTGACCTGGCCGCCCCGGCAGGAGTATTCACGCGGCAGCGGCTTGCCGTCGCGCAACTCCGGGCTCGAGACGTTGATCTCCGCGATGTCCTGGGCCTGGGATCTGCCGATGAAGCTGCTGCAACCTGACAGCGCGAACGCCACAACCACCGTCGTCACACTGACGATGATGCGTCGCATGCGTGATGCCGTGTTACACAGCCCCATGCCGGACGATGCTACGCGGCTCTCGGCGGTGCGCAGACCGTTTCTCGATGGTCCGTGCTTGGTAAAGGATCCGAAATCAGCCAGAATCGAGGCATTCGGCGAGTGACGTTGACCACAGCTGTGTCCTGAGCCCCACCGGTCGAGCCGAATCGAGGCGGGCCGAGGAAGCCCTACTGGCCTGCTGCGTCGCAGCGACGGGACGGCGGGCGGGACCTCGTACGGCGACCCGACAAAACGGACGGATGTTTCGGACGTGCTCCTCGGCAAAAACCAGGTGCGCCAGCTCGCCGCAAACGGTAATACCCGCAGCCCGGCACCGGCACGGCGGGGTGCATGCGCGAATGGGACGGGCCCGCCCATGCGCGGGGTTTGGTGCGGGGATGCCGGTGTGCGGTGGTTCGGTGGGGCGGGACGCCGGTATGCGGACGGCGGCTGCCACGTTCCGTGAGGCGCGTGCGCTGTGGTGCGGTCCCGCGCTTGCCCCGGCCTGGATGGCACGAACGTGGCGCCGCCGACGTGGCCAGGCTCGACAGCCTGCGGCCGGCCGCCACCGAGCATGGCAGCAGGCCCCGGCCCCCGGCGGGCAGACACGCCGCCGTGATCGTGGGATCTTTACCGCCCCCGCGGGCCGATCACTTCCCGGGTACGCGGCCTAAGCTGGCCTTGTGACCACAACAGGCCCGCTACGCGAACCGGCGAACCGCGTCTCGCCCAAGGCCGTGCGCCTGTGGCTGCTCGAGGCGCTGGTCGCCTTTGCATTCTTCCTGGGCGGTTCGCTTCTGGTGTCGCGGTGGGTCGGCGGCAGCGGGTGGTCGTGGGTGCCGGACTGGTTCGCCGCGAACTCCTGGCTGCTGCCTCTGGCCGTCGTCGTGGTGACCCTGCCGTTCCTGGCCGCCGAGCCGTTCGTACGGTACGCCGTGCATCGCTGGGAGCTCTCAGGCGACGTCGTCTACGCCAGGTCGGGGTTCCTGACCAGGGAGTGGGTTTTCGTGCCCGTGAGCCGTATCCAGACGGTCGACAAGGGGCAAGGGTGGTTCGAGCGGATGCTCGGGCTGGCCACCCTGGAGATCCGCACCGCGTCCCATGCCGGCTCCTCGACGATCAAGGGCCTGGACTACCTTGTGGCGGCGGACCTGGCCGAGCAGCTGGCGCACCGGGCCGAAGCGCTCAGGGACGACGCCACATGACCGACCCCCGACCGCCCCGCGGCGACTTCCCGCGTGACGGCGCGGGCCATGAAGCCCCACCCGATGGCGCGGGCGACGGGCAGCCGGGGCCTGCTCCCTTCCCTGTCAGGGCGCCGTTGCGGCTGAGCCCGAAGGTGCTGCTCATCGACCCGGTACGCATGTTGCCCTCGCTGCTCCTGCCCCTCCTCGGCGTGCTGTTCGTGGGTGGCTTCTCGGCCAGGTCGTACGGCTGGGCCCTGCTCGGCATCGTCGGCACCGTGGTGTTCGCGATCGTCAGGTGGGCCACCTTCACCTACGAGATCGCCGGCGACCGCCTGGAGACGAAACGGTCGCTGATCAGCCGCTCCGTCCGTACCATCCCGCTGGAGCGCATCCGCGGCGTCGACGTGTCCACGCCGCCCATGCATCGCCTGCTCCGCCTGGCCGTACTCAAGATCGACACGGGCGCGAGCGGCGGCGACGAGGAGGCCGAGCTCGACGGGGTCACGCGGGAGGAGGCCGACCGGCTCAAGGCACTGCTCCTGCGGCGGGCGGCCCGGCAGGAAGGTCCCGTGCCCGAGGCCGCGGCGGCCGGGTCCGTGGAGCGGCCGATCGTCAGGGTGCCGCGCAGGTGGCTGCTGTACGGGCCGCTGTCGGGCGCATACCTGCTCACCCCGTTCGCGCTGGCCGGCGGCGCCGTCGGGCTGGCGTTCCAGTGGGGGGACGAGCTGGGGTTCGGCCGGGACGCCGCCTGGAACGTGGGCCGATGGCTCTGGGACCGCCCTTACCTGCTGCTGATCGTGGCGGTGCTGCTCGTCCTGGCGATGCCCATCCTCGGCGGGCTCATGTACGCGGTCTTCAACTGGAACTTCGAGCTCAAACGCCGCGATGGCTACCTGGTGGCGGAACGCGGGCTGATCAACCGGCGCAGCGTGTCGCTGGAGTCGGCGCGGGTGCGCGGCTACGAGATCGTGGACGGCCTCGCCGAGCGGTGGGCCGGGGTCGTGCGCGTGTGGGCCATCGTGACGGGGCTCGGCGACTCGCAGACCCGAGGGCAATTGTTGCCCGACGTGCCACGCCCGGTCGCGTACCAGGTGACCGGGGATGCGATCGGTCCCTACACGGCCGAGCTGCGCCGTCATCCGCCCGTGGCACGCAACCGCCGCCTGTTCCGCGCCGTCTTCCCGTGGGCGATGATCGCGCTGGTCAGCGGAGTGGCTGTGTGGGCGACGGGCCTGATGTTGTGGTGGATTCTGCTGGTCCTGTCGCTGCTGCTGGCCGGGGTGGGGATCCCGTTGGGGCTCGACCGGTACGCGTCGCTGGGGCACGGCTACGACGGGGTGCGGGTGGCGGTCCGGTCGGGCTCGCTGCGGCGGTCCCAGGCCGTGGTCGAACGCCGGGCCGTGGTGGGATGGCGGCTGCGGCAGACCTGGTTCCAGCGGCGGGCCGGTGTGCTCACGCTGATCGCCGGGGTCGGGGCCGGCAAGGGCGGGTACGAGGCGCTCGACGTCTCGGAGGCGCAGGGGGCGGGCTTTCCCGCCGAGGTGACCCCCGAGTGGCTCACCCCGTTCCTGCGGCCCACACCCCCAGAGCCCCCGCCCTCCACCGAGCCTCGGACGCCCCCCACTGGGTGGGTCTGACCCCGCCGTCCTTGGGTGGGTCCGACTCGCCGTTCACCGGGTGGGCCTGACCTGCTGCCTGCCGGGTGGGCATGACGCGCTGTTCTGGTCCCGGCACTCCGATGCGCGCCGTCGCATACCGCCATGAACGCTATGCGCGGTGGCCGGCGAAGGGTCGTGGTCGTGGGTCGGTGGAGAGGTCAGTCCTGGCGGCGGGCGCCGAACATGATCTCGTCCCAGGTCGGGACCGAAGCCCGGCGGCCACGGGAACCCTTACGCGTCTGGCGGGCGGCCGGCGCGGGCGGTGGGGAGGGCACCGGCACGGCCTGCTCCTCCTTGGCCCCGTCCTTGCCTGCCCGAGCGGCCGGCACCTTGGGCTCGGCGGGGGCGGGCTTCGGCTTGGGCGCGGGCGCGGGCGGCTTGGCCTCCTTCGCTACCTCCTCCGACTCGCTCGGCTCACCCTCCGTGACCTTGGACACGCCGGCCTCCGTGTTCTGTGAGGCGCCAGCCTCCGTGACTTTGGCCGCGCCGGCATCCCTGGCCTGCGGAGCGTCGGCCTCCGTGGCCCGGGGAGCGCCTGGCTCCTCGGTCTTGGAGGCATCGGGCTCCACGGCTTCGGACACCTGCGCCGCCCCGACTTCGGCCGCCTTGGCCTGCGCGGCTTTCTCCGTCTCCGCGACCGGGCCGGCTGCCACCTCGGACTCGGCCTGGGCGGCTACCGGCTTGGCCTCCGCCGACCGGCCTGGGCCCTCGGTCGTGACGTCCACTGCTGGAGCAGAGGCGTCCGCGGGCCCGGCCGTGTCCACGGCGGGTGAGGCGGTGGCAGGAGAGGCGGTGGTGTCAGTTTCAGCGGGGGTGCCGGCTTCGGTATGCGCGGATGCCTCGGAGACGGGCGCGGCGTCGGAGGGCGATGTCGCAGCTGGCTGAACGGAGGGAACAGCCTCGGCAGCGGGAACCGGCCGACCGCCGGTGGCGGGCCGGCCGTCGGTGGTGGGCTGAGCGTCGGTGGTCGGGGGGCGGTCGAGGGTCGGCTGGTTTTCGGTGGGCGGCTGGCTGGTCGCCTGGGGCTTGATGGCCGTGTCGGTTACGGGTGCCGCCTGCGAAACCGCCTCGGGCCGTGCGGCCGCCGCCGGGGCCGAGGCCGTCTCGACGGCGGCGGTCTGCGCGGCAGGCTGAGACGCCGTGACCGGCTGCTCTTGGACGGTCACCGGTTCCTGCGCGGGAGGCTGCTCCTGCGACAGGCTGTGGGCGACCGCAGGATCCTGCGCCTGCGGCGCGGTGTGCTCGCCGGCGGCCGTGTGCCCCTGGGCGACGGCGGCCGGCTCCTCGGCGGATGCCTGAGGAGCCGGACGGGTCTCCGCAGGGGCGGGCGCCTCGGGGGCAGGGCGGTCCGCTGGGGCGGCAGGCGCGTAGATGGGGTCGGCGTCGCGCTCGGCCGGGTCGCGCTCGGCCGAACGGCCGGAGCCGAAGTCGGGCAGCCACGACGAAGACCCGCCGCGACGCGAGGACGTCTCGCCGGGAAGGGCATGGCCTGTTTCGCGGGCAGGCGTCTCAGGCCGGAAGGAGTCGTCGCGAGACGGCGAGTCCGGGCGGAAAGAGTCGTCGCGGGATGGCGGTTCCTCGCGGAGGGGTGTCTCGCGAGACGGCGGTTCGTGGCGGAGGGTGGTCTCGTGGGATGGAGGGGCCGTGTCGCGGGGAGGGGCGGCGCGGTCGAAGGGGGCGGCCTCACGGGACGGAACGTCCGAGGCGCGCGTGTAGCCGGTTTCCGAGGACCTGGGCGGCGGGTTGTAGCCGACCGCCGGCTCCTCGGGCTCGCGCCGCACCACCGACGGGACGGCGTCGGAGCTGAGCGGCGGCACCGGCTGCAGCTTGGCCACGCGCGGCGCGAACGGTGTCACCGTCGTGTCCTCGACGACGGGCGGCTCCGGGTCGAAGTCGGCCGACGACAGCCGCATGGCCTCGTCGCCGTACGGCGTCACGTGCCGCTTGCGCGGGTCGAAGAGCCACTCGGCGTGCCGCGTGTGGCCGTTCCACACGTAGCCGAGCTTGACCCGCCACAGCCCGTCGTCGCGCTTGGCGGAGTCCCAGTCGATCTCGTCCGTGGGCACGCCGCGTCTGGTCAGCCGCTCGGCGACGAGATCGCCGAGGGTCGGCCCCGGCGCGGATTCGCCGGGCATGCGCACAGCGACCCGTTGCGCCTGTTGAGCGACGTACTCCCGTTCCTGCAGCACCGGCCCCTCGAACCAGCGCACACGCTCGACTGGGATGCCGGCGGTCGCGGCGATTTCCTCCGCGGTCTCTCCGGCGCGAATGCGGGCCTGGATCTCCTTGGGGCGCAACGGACTCTCCACTTCGATCTCGTACTGGCCGAGACGGGAGAAGTTGCCGCGGACGGCAGCACGGAGCCGGTCGTCCACGGGAAGCGTGAAGCGCGTGCCCCGCCCGGCAGTCGCCAGCACGAGGTAGGTGCCGTCCTCACTCACCGCGACGAGTCGGAGCTCCTGCATGCGAGTCCCTTCGTCAGCGTCGCCATTCTTCCCCCGGACCCTTGAGTCTCTCGCGTGTGCCGGTTGCCTGCCAGCACCGTACCCGGCATGTCCGAACATCGCCTTCCTGGGATAGCCCCGGGGCGATGTGACGCCGGTCACATTTGTCGAATCCATGCCTCTAGAGCCCGCCGTCGCGCATGAGGAGGTTAAAGGCCCTGGACGGGTTCTGGCGAATCGCGCCACGGGCCGCGGTGCAGTTGAGGCGAGATGCCAGGATGGCCGGGTTTACACCCGGATGGCACTCCAGATGGCGGGCGGCGGCTCCGGCGAGGTGCGGGGCGAGCGCCGAGTACGCCACGCCGCCCGGCGCGATCCGGCAACGACCGGAGTGGGCCGCGCCTACCACGAACACCCCCGACCGCACCAGTGAACGCACGGCGGTGTCGAGTGCTGGGGAGCGGGCGCCGTCGAGCGCGAGGGTGGCGACGGACGGTCCGCGCGCGTGCCGGTGGATCCAGTCCAGCCCCGCCAGAACGTCGGCCAGCGCGCCGGAGTTGCCGCAGTCGAGCACGCGTATCGAGGCGATCCCGGCGCCGGGCGCTGCGGTGTGGACGCGGCCGGCGACCTGCGTGCCGTGACCGCCGCAGTCCCGCCCCGCGCCGCCGGTGGCGTCGAAGGCGCGCCAGGCCCGGTCCCCGAACTCCGCCCGGCCGGCGTCTACGCCGCTGTCCACGACGTACACGGTGGCGCCGGCGCCCGGGCCGGCGAGCGGGCGCGCGGGTCTCCTGACGGGCATGGCATGGACCTGCCGGTCGGCCTCGATCGTGCGGACCCGCGGGTCGGCGCGCAGCGACGCGAGCTCGGCGGCGGTGAGGAAGGTGGCGAACCCGGGCAGCGCCGCGGTGTAGTAGCGCCGCACCCGCCAGCGCACCTCGCCGACGAGATCGCGGGCGGCCGCCGGGCCGCGCGCGACGACGATGTAGGGGCGGGCGGGTTCGGCGGCGGGGCGCAGGGCGAGTCCTGAAGCAGGTGTCATGGCCAAGGGGACGGCGGTCGTGGCGGCCGTCGCCACGGCCGCGGCGAGGTAAACGGAGGGCAGGCCGAGTCGTCGGGACACGAGTGACGAGGGTGCAGCCCGCGCGTGTCATCCGGGCGGCGGGACACGCGCTCACGGCCGTTCGCGAGGAAGTTCTTTACCGAAAGAACGACGACCCTAGCCGAGCACCAGGTTTAGGTGGTCGTTGGTGAAGATGCGGCGCGGGTCGAGCCGGTCGCGCAGCGCGGCGAAGTCGGCGAAGCGTGGATAGACCTTGGCCAGGTAGGCGGCGTCCCTGGTGTGCAGCTTGCCCCAGTGCGGCCGGCCGTCCAGCCGCACCATGATCTCCTCCACGCCCTCGAAGTACGCCGGATTCGGCGTCGGGCGGTAGATGTGGCAGGCGATGTACGCCGAGGCCCGCCCGTACGCGGTGGACAACCAGGCGTCACTGGGCGGCGTGACCCGCACCTCCACCGGAAAGGTGATCATCCAATCCATGCGGTCGATGAGGTCCCGCGTCTCGCGCAACGCCTGCGCGAGGCGCTCGCGCGGCACGGCGTACTCCATCTCGAGGAACCGCACGTCCCGCCGCGCCGTGAAGATCTTGTACGAGGTGTCCACCGACTCGGAGTCCCCCAGCGCCGCCGCGCTGGCCTCGTTGATCCGCGGGATCAGCCCGGGGAAGCGGGCCCCGGTCGCGCACGCCGCGCCGAACAGGGTGTTCTCCAGGAACACGTTGTCCAGCCAGCGCTTGACCGCGCTCGGCGGCGACGCCGGACCAGGATGCCGGTTGTTGGTCTTGACCAGGCAGGCGTCGGTGTGCGGCAGCCAGAAGAAGTCGAGATGCTCGTTCGCGGAGGTCAGCTCGTCGAGCGAGTCCAGGATGTCGCCGAGCGCCATCTTGCGCCGCCTGTTGTGGAGCAGGAACGCGGGCTCCACCCGGAACGTCACGGCCGTCACCACCCCGAGCGCGCCCAGCCCCACCCGGGCCGCGTCGAACAGGTCGTCACCCGGGGAGGCGGTCGCCACGGACCCGTCAGCCAGCACCAGCTCCAGCTCGGCGACCTGGTCGGCGAGCCCGCCGCTGTCGCGCCCGGTGCCGTGCGTGCCGGTCTGGATGGCGCCCGCGACGGTCTGCTCGGTGATGTCGCCCATGTTGGCCAGCGCCAGCCCGCGCTCGCCGAGCAATTCGTTCAGCGCCCGGAGCGGGGTGCCGGCCAGCACGGTGACGCGGTCGTCGGCCAGCGAGGTGATCCCGGTCAGCGCGTCGGGGCGCAACATGATGCCGTCGGTGAGGGCCACCCCCGTGAAGGAGTGGCCCGTGCCGACCATGCGGACGCGCCGCCCGGAGGCGGCGGCGTCCCGTACGGCGCGTACGACGTCCTCGACGGACGCCGGCACGCGCACCTCGGCGGGGCTGCCCGACTGGTTCTTCGCCCAGTTCGTGAAGACCATGAGCGACCCCTTAGGAGTCTCGTTCCGGTGAACGTGAACGATACTCAGTTCTCCCAGCCCGCGGGAACCGGGAAAATGTCGCCGGGCTCGAGGTTCTCCCTCTTGACGATGTCGGACACCGTCACGAGGTGGTAGCCCTTGCTCTGCAGAGTCTTGATGATCGACGGCATGGCGTCGACCGACTGCTTCACCCAGTCGTGCATGAGGATGATGCCGTCCTGCTTGGCCACCTCGAGGGTCTTCTTCTTGATGGACTCGACGTTCTTGCTCTTCCAGTCCTCCGAGCCGCCGGTCCAGAGGATGATCGGCATGCCGAACTCGGCGGCGATGTCGGAAACCGTCAAGTCGGCCATCCCGTACGGCGGCCGCAGCAGCTTGGGCTCGACGCCCGCCGCCTTCTTGATCTCGTCCTGAGTCTTCTTGATCTCGGCCCTGACGTCCCAGGGCTCGAGCTTGGTGAAGTCAGGGTGCTTGTAACTGTGGTTGCCGAGCTCGTGGCCCTCGGTGGCCATGCGCTTGACGTACTTGGGGCGGCTCTTCACGTACTGGCCCTCGAGGAAGAACGTCGCCTTGGCGTTGTGCTTCTTCAACGTGTCGAGCAGGACGCCCGCGTACTTGCCCGGTCCGTCGTCGAAGGTCAGCGCGATGCACTTGACCTGCTCACAGTCGACCGGGGCCTGCTTGGGAGCCTGGGCTAACGCGGGTGCTGGGGCGAGGGTGACGCATACAGCCGCGATTGCTAGAAGTGAACTGATCTGTCGGGACATAAATAAAGCTTCCATAGTGATGGATGTTGCGAGGGATGTCCCGACGGTAGCGGATCAACTCTGTGCGGGTGAAGGTGCCTCGGGCACTCTCAGGAAACCCGAACCTCCGATTCCCACGATCACGGCAAGGAACGCCGCGCCCAAACTGAAGATGTATGCGTTGGACGCGCCGTACGTCTCGGTGAGCCGCCCGCCCGCCCACGCGCCGATCGCCACGCCGAAGCCCAGCGCGGTGGAGATCCACGCCATGCCCTCGGTGAGCAGGGACGGCGGCACCAGCCGCTCGATGAGCGAGAACCCGGTGATGAGCGTCGGCGAGATCGCGAACCCGGCCAGGAAGAGCGCCCCAGCCATGACCCGCGCGTCGCCGATGAACACGATCGGCACCAGCCCCAGCGCGAACACGCACAGCGCCCGCACGAACCGGCCCTGGAGCGAAATCCGCCAGTGCCTGGACCCGAACCAGAGCCCCGACACCATCGACCCGCCGGCGAAGGACGCCAGCAGGAACCCGGCCGCCCCCTTCACCCCCTCCTCCTCGGCGAACGCCACTGTGATCAGGTCCACGGACCCGAACACCGCGCCCATCGCCAGGAAGACGCACGACAGCAGGGCGATCGCGGGAATCAGGATGGGCGTGCCGCCCCCGGACCTGGCCGGCTGGACGGGCGGCTGCGTACGCCGCTGCGTCGCCAGCGCAAGGCAGCCGACGAACATGAAGACCAGCGCGACGGCCAAGCCCATGTACGGGCTCACCGCGGTGGCCAGCACCGTGACCAGGGCGGGGCCGGTGACGAAGATGACCTCGTCCACCACGGACTCGAAGGCGAAGGCTGCGTGCAGCTTGCTGGAGCCGCCGTGGATGACCGACCAGCGGGCCCGCACCAGTGAGCCCACCGACAACGACGTGGCCCCGACCACCAGGCCGGAGGCGTACAGCGTCCACTCGGGCAGTCGCAGACCGGCGCTGAACAGGAGCGCGGCCAGTCCGAGCGCGTTGATCACGGCGAACGGCGGGATCACCCGGCTCTGCCCGAACCGGTCCATGAGCCGCCCGGACAGTGGCGCGCCGACGGCGAAGGCCACGTTGGTGGTGGCGGCGACCGCGCCGGCGGTGGCGTAGTTGTCGGTGAGCGCGGAGATCAGTAAGACGATCCCGATCCCGATCATCGACATCGGCATGCGCCCGACGAATCCGGCGAGCACGAACGCCTTGATGCCGGGCCCGTTGAACAGCCCCCGGTAAGGCCCGACCACCCCGTTTCCCCCTTACTTCCGCCAGCTAACCATTGCGCACGGATGCCCGGTTAGCAAGTCGATATTCGGCCGGCTGGGCTAAC
Source organism: Nonomuraea sp. 3N208 (assembly GCF_052245935.1). Taxonomy (NCBI): domain Bacteria; kingdom Bacillati; phylum Actinomycetota; class Actinomycetes; order Streptosporangiales; family Streptosporangiaceae; genus Nonomuraea; species Nonomuraea sp. 3N208. The sequence goes on from NZ_JBQQBR010000006.1 coordinate 46,809, forward strand.
GTGTCCCGAGTGTCCGGTCTTCCCACCTTCCGCGCGGTCATGCTCATGATCACCGCAGTGCTCGCGGTCACCGCCGCGGCAGGCGGAATCGTCGTGTTCCTGGACGGTGACCTGCTCAAAACCGCTCAGGAGCCGGTACGCAGGCCGACCCGTCAGCCCACGGCCGCCCCCCGCCTCGACCAGCTCGTACCCAAAGCTGAGCCGATCAAGGAGGGGCCGGTCAAGGACTTCGGCGCCGGCGGCCCCGGGGTCACGCCGACCCCGCCACGCGTGCTGGCGATCGCCCCGTCCGCCGTGCCCAAGCAGACCAGGCTCAAGCTCGGCGAGTTGAAGCACGTGCAGAAGGTGGCCGTCGTCGACGCGGGCGCGGTCAAGGTCTCGGGCACCGCGCTGAACCTGCTGGCCGTGGACCCGGCCCACTTCCGCTCGTGGACCCCGCAGCCGGTCGCCGACCAGCCTGCCGTGTGGAGCGCGCTGGCCAGGGGAGAGCTGGTGGCCGACGCGAGTGCGATCAGCAAGTTCGGGATGATCCTGGGTGCCATGTACCAGGTGGACGGCGGTCCCACGCTCCGCGTCGCCGCCTCGGCCCCGCTCGGCCTGCACGGCGTGGACGGGCTGGTGGGCGCCGACCTGGGCAGGTCGCTGGGGTTCGCGCCGGGTGTCGCGGTGCTGCTGCACGGCAAGCCGGGCAAGATCAGCGAGTCGGGGGTGCGTAAGGTGCTCGGCAAGGGCGCCCAGGTCGTCATGCTGGACTCCGCCGCCCGCGCCCCGAAGCAGAACCAGCCGAGCCCGCAGACGGTCAACGTGGGCCGCCCAGGCAGCTACCTCGAGCTCTACAAAGCCTCCGCCACCCGATGCCCCGGTCTGTCATGGACGGTCCTCGCCGCGATCGGGCAGGTCGAGAGCAGTCACGGCCGCAACAACGGCCCGTCCAGCGCCGGCGCGCTCGGGCCCATGCAGTTCATGCCCGCCACCTGGAAGCACTACGGCGTGGACGGCGACGGCGATGGCAAGACCGACATTTGGAGCCCGTACGACGCGGTGCCGGGCGCGGCCAACTACCTGTGCGCCAACGGCGCGGGCAAGGGCGGCGAGAAGCTACGCAAGGCGATCTGGTTCTACAACCACTCGTGGGACTACGTGAACAAGGTCATGGGCATCGCGGAGGCGTACGCGCGCACCTACGCCTGAGGACGCCTTCGCGCCGCGAGGGAGTGCGGCGGCGTCTGGCGACCGAGTCGCCTCACGCAGTGGGGCGAGAAGGACGCGGGCAGCAGGTGATGGCGCACGGCACGGGCTCGGGCTCGTCCATCAGCTCGCGCACCATCCGCACGAAACGCGGGTGCGTGCCGGCCGTCGCCGCCCGCTCCAGAGGCAGGCCGATCTCCGCGGCCACGTCCCTGGCCTCGGTGTCGAGGTCGTAGACGACCTCCATGTGGTCGGAGACGAACCCGATCGGCACCAGCACGACCGAGCTGGCTTCGGTCTTGCGCAGGAAGTCGCACACGTCCGGCTCCAGCCACGGCACCTGCGGTGGGCCGCTGCGCGACTGCCACACCAGGTCCCACGGCTCGCTGCGGCCGAGCGCCTGGTTGACCAGCTCGGCGCTCCTGCGTAGCTGCGCCTCGTAGAGCCCGCCGGACGGGCCTGCGGTCTCGGCCATGGACACCGGGATGCTGTGCGCGGTGAACACGAGCCTGGCGTCGTCGCGGCCGAGCTGCTCCAGCGCTGCGCGCGTGTGGTCGGCCATGGCGGCCACGAACCCGGGATGGTCCCCGAAATGCCGCATCTTGACCAGCTCGGGACCGTCTTCCACGGAGATCCTGGCAATGTCCTCGTAGTACTGCCGGCAGCTGGAGTAGCCCGCGAACGCCGACGTGGCGAAGACGGCCGCCTTGCGGACGCCGTCGGCCTTCATCTGACGCACGGCGTCCTCGCCGAACGGGTGCCAGTTGCGGTTGCCCCAGTAGACCGGCACGTCCACGACCGGCCGCAGCGCCTCGATCAGGTCGCGGTTCTGCTGGTTGATCGGGCTGACCCCGCCGAAGCTCTGGTAGTGCTCGGCTACCTCGAGCAGTCGCTCGCGCGGCACGCCGCGGCCGCGCACGACGTTTTCCAGGAACGGCATCACGTCGTCGGGACCCTCAGGACCCCCGAACGACAGGACCAGCAGCGCGTCGTAATCTCCCACGTGACCAACCCTATTCGGGAGTGCTCGTAGTGCCGGGCTCGCGGTAGGTTCGGGTGAGTGAGCGCATTTACCGACATACGTGAATATGTGGCCATTCCCCGGGTTCTCTCGCTCCGGCTCTCCCCCGACGGCTCCAGGCTGATCTCGACAGTCCAGTCGCTCAACCCCGACGGCAAGTCGTACGGCACCGCGCTCTGGGCGATTCCTCTCGACGGTGATCCCTACCGGCTCACCCGCTCGGCCAAGGGCGAGTCGGCCGCCGTCTTCACGGCCGCGGGCGACGTGCTGTTCACCTCCGCCCGCCCCGACCCCACCGTCAAGGACTCCACGGACGAGGTGCCCGCGCTCTGGCTGCTGCCCCGCGCGGGCGGCGAGGCCCGCCAGGTGGCCGCCAGACCCGGCGGGATCAGCGGGATCCGCACCGCCGGTGACGTGGTCGTGTTCGCCTCCGACGTGCTGGACGGCGAGGAGGCGGCCGAGGAGGACAAGCGCAAGGCCCGCAAGGACGCCGGGATCAGCGCGATCCTGCACGAGGGCAACCCGGTCCGCTACTGGGACCACGACCTCGGCCCCGGCCGCACCCGGCTGTTCGCCGCGCGGCTCGGCGACGACCGGCTCGAGGACGTCCGCGACCTGACGCCCGACGCGGGCGACGCGCTGCGTGACGCCACCTTCGAGCTGACGCCCGACGGCGCCAGTGTGATCACGACGTGGCGCGCGTACCTGCCGAAGGGCGAGATGCGCACCGACCTGGTGATCATCGACGTGGCCACGGGCGAGCGGCGCGCGCTGCTCGGCGATGACGCCCACGACTTCACCCACCCCATCGCGATCTCCCCGGACGGCACCCGCGTGGCCTGCGCGCGTGAGCGGCACACCGGGTGGGACGTTTCGGCCAGGAGCGAGCTGTGGATCGCCGACCTGGCCACCGGCGAGGGCCGTGCCTACGCGCCCGACCTGTTCCCCGCCGACCTCGAGTGGGCGCCGGACTCCTCGGCCGTCTACGTCGCGGCCGATCATCAGGGACGCCGTCCGATCTTCCGTGTCCCGCTGGCCGAGGGCAGGAGCTCGCGACGAGAGAGCGAGGGACGAGCCAACGAGGAGCGAAGCGGGCGCGACCATAAGCACGCGGACGTGGCCAGGCTCACCAGGGACGACGCCGCGTACCTGGGGCTCAACGCCTCCGCCGACGGCCGCTTCATATACGCGCTGCGCAGCGCGGTCAACCTCGCCCCCGCCCCCGCCAGGATCGACGTGGCCACCGGCGAGATCACGGACCTGCCCTCGCCCGCGCCGCGCCCCGAAGTACGCGGCACGCTCACCGAGATCTCGGCCACCGCCGACGACGGCGCCACGATCCGCGGCTGGCTCGCACTGCCCGAGGGCGCCTCCGCCGCGGACCCGGCGCCGTTCCTGCTGTTCATCCACGGTGGCCCCGTCGCCTCCTGGAACGACTGGCAGTGGCGCTGGCAGGCGTGGATCATGGCCGAGCACGGTTACGCCGTGTTGATGCCGGACCCGTGCCTGTCCACCGGTTACGGTCAGGACATGATCGATCGCGGCTGGGGCAACTGGGGCCCGCGCACCCAGGCCGACCTCGACGCGATCGTGGACGTGGCCCTGGCCAGGGACGACATCGACAGCGAACGCGTCGCCGCCCTGGGCGGCTCGTTCGGCGGCTACATGGCCAACTGGCTCGCCGGCCACACCGACCGCTACCAGGCCATTGTCACCCACGCCTCGCTGTGGAACCTCGACCAGTTCGCCGGCACCACCGACGCCCCGATGTACTGGCAGCGCGAGTTCGGCGTGCCCGGTTCCGAGCGGTACGAGCTGCTGTCCCCGCATGTCGCCCTCGACAAGATCACCACGCCGATGCTCGTGATCCACGGCGACAAGGACTACCGCGTGCCGATCGGCGAGGCCCTCCGCCTGTGGTGGGACCTGCGGCGCACCGAGGTCGACTCGAAGTTCCTGTACTTCCCCGACGAGAACCACTGGATCCTGAAGCCGGGCAACATCGTCGCCTGGTACGAGACCGTGCTCGCCTTCCTGGGCCGGCACGTGCTCGACCAGGAGTGGAAGCGCCCGGACTCGGTGGCGTGATGACCGCTTTCGTCAGACTGGCCGAGGACATCGCCCGCGAGGCGGGGGACATGCTGCTCGCCAAGCGGCCCACGATGTCGGAGGAGATCGAGACCAAGTCCAGCCCCACCGACGTGGTCACCGCCCTGGACACGGCGTCCGAGGAGCTCATCCGCGAGCGCATCCAGGCCGCCAGGCCCGGCGACCGCATCCTCGGTGAGGAAGGCGGCGAGGAGCCCGGCGAGTCCGACGTCCGGTGGATCGTCGACCCCATCGACGGCACCGTCAACTTCCTGTACGGCCTGCCGGACTGGGCGGTGTCGATCGCCGTCGAGGTCGGCGGCCAGGTCGTGGCCGGCGTGGTGAACATCCCGATGCGTGGCGAGGTCTACACGGCCGCGCTCGGCGAGGGCGCCTGGCTCGGTGGCGAGCGGCTGCGCTGCAACACCGGGGTTCCGCTGGCGCAGGCGCTGGTCGCGACCGGGTTCGGCTACGGGGTGGCCAGACGGGCCGTGCAGGGACAGGTGGTGGCGGCGGTGCTGCCGCGGGTGCGTGACATCAGGCGCGGCGGCTCGTGCGCCATCGACATGTGCTCGCTGGCGGCCGGGCGGGTGGACGCGTACTACGAGCGTGGCATCAACCCGTGGGACTACGCCGCCGCCGGTCTGGTGGCGACCGAATCCGGGGCCAGACTCGGCGGGCTGCGCGGCAGGCCGGTGAGTCCGGAGTTCGCGATCTGCGCCGCTCCCGGGCTGTTCGAGGAGCTGCACGACCTGCTGGCGACGCTGGATCCCGAGCGCGACGCGTGAGCTGAAAGGGGAAACGGCCGGAGCCAGGTGCTCCGGCCGTTTCGCGTGGCTAGCGGGGCAACGCGATGCCGTGATCGTCCGCCAGTCGGCGCAGGTCCTCGATCTCGGCGGTGAGTGTGTCGGCGAGGTATTCGTCGCCGACGCTTCGGGCCTCCCGAAGGCCCTCATAAGCCTGGTCGAGGCGGTGTTCGATCGTGGTCGTGAACTCGCCCATCTCACCTTCTCTCTAGGGGTTCGTTCCGTGTCCGGGCGATACGCGCCCATTGCCGGTCGATGTCCTGGCAATGGGTGTCCCGCAGGCATACCCCGGGTCATCGCCCTCCGAAACATGAATTTCTCTGTGCCCTGCCTCCCCTGGCGGTCACCAACCCCTGAACATGCCTTACCGTGCGCTTATCGAGGCTGTGGGCAGAATGAGTGCCCAGAATCGGAGAGAGGTGTATCAGGCGTGCGAGTGCTGGTGGTAGAGGATGAGCGGGTGCTCGCCGACGCGATCGCGACCGGGCTGCGGCGCGAGGCCATGGCGGTGGACGTGGCCTACGACGGCGGTGGCGCGCTCGAGCGGACCTCCTACATCGACTACGACGTGATCGTGCTGGACCGTGACCTTCCGGTCGTGCACGGGGACGAGGTGTGCCGGCAGCTGGTCGAGCAGCGGACAGCCTCGCGCATCCTCATGCTGACCGCGTCGGGGGACGTGGACGACAAGGTCGAAGGGCTCGGTCTGGGGGCCGACGACTATCTGGCCAAGCCGTTCGTGTTCATCGAGCTGGTGGCCCGGGTGCGGGCGCTCGGCCGCCGCTCGGCGCCTGCCCTGCCGCCCGTGCTGGAGCGGGCCGGGATCCGGCTCGACCCGGGCAAGCGGCTGGTGGAGCGCGACGGCAGGGAGGTCGTGCTGACCAAGAAGGAGTTCGCGGTCCTGGAAGAGCTGATGCGTGCCGAGGGCGCCGTGGTCAGCCAGGAGGACCTGCTGGACAAGGCGTGGGACGAGAACATCGACCCGTTCACGAACGTGGTCCGGGTGACCATGATGACGCTGCGGAAGAAGCTGGGCGAGCCTCAGGTGATCGAGACTGTGCCCGGGGTTGGGTACAAGTTGTGACAGACGGGCCAGAGCGCCAGACGGGGCCGACGCATCCGATGATCAGCCCGCACTCGGCGCGGAAAGCAGCACGTGTGCAGGAGGCGCCGCCGCCCGCCGGGCCGCCCGCCTGGGACGGACCGCCGCCGCCTGAGCACACGCCGATCCAGCGCACCACGATGGAGCGGGTGAAGGCGCTCCCGGAGCGGGTCAGCATCCGCTGGCGGCTGACGCTGGCCTACAGCCTGTTGTTCTTCATGGCCGCGGCCGCCCTGCTCTACTCCATCTACGCCATCGTCGGCAGGGCGATCGCCGAGGCGTGGCTGCCGCTGGACACCTCCCAGCTCGACGCGATCTCGGCCGCGATCATGCAGAACCGGTGGAGCGCGGCCAGGGAGCGGGCCGTGGAGAACGCTCAGAGCACGTTGTTCAGCAGCTCGCTGATGGCGCTGCTGGGCGTCGGGATCCTGGCGATCATCCTCGGCTACTTCGTCGCCGACCGGGCCATGCGACCGGTGGCGCAGATGACGGCCACGGCACGCAAGCTCTCGGAGAGCACGCTCGCCCACCAGCGCATCGACCTGCAGGGCCCCAACGACGAGCTGAAGGAGCTGGCCGACACCTTCGACGCCATGCTCACCAGGCTCAACATCGCCTTCGATACCCAGCGCAGGTTCGTGGCCAACGCCTCCCACGAATTGCGCACCCCTCTCACCATCAACCGGACGGTCCTGGAGATCGCCCTGTCGGATCCGGAGGCGTCGCAGGACCTCAAAGCGCTCGGCCGTACTCTGCTGGAAGTCAACGCGCGTAACGAGAAGCTCATCGAGGGCCTGCTGCTGCTCGCCAGGAGCGAGCGCGAACTCGCCGTGCGCAAACCGGTCGACGTCCGGGAGGTCGCTGAGACGGCCGTGGAACAGCTCGCGCCCTTCGCCGAGGAACACGGCGTCACGGTGACGACCGATCTGGTCAGCGCGCCTACCATAGGCGATCCCGTGCTCTTGGAGCGCTCCGTCGGCAACCTGCTGGAGAACGCGGTCAAGTACAACATTCCTGAAAATGGAAAAGTCTGGATCCGGACGGGAATGGTGGACGGTGTCTTGGTTGTTCAGGTGGCCAACACGGGACAGCACGTCCCGGCGTACGAGGTGAACAGCCTGTTCGAGCCGTTCAGGAGGCTCAGCGCCGACCGCGTGGAATCGGCCAAGGGAGCGGGTCTCGGGCTGTCCATCGTCCGTGCGGTCGTACAGGCTCACGGCGGAAATGTGGCCGCCGTGCCTAGAGATGGCGGAGGACTTGTGGTGACGATTCGGCTGCCGAGGCGCTGACTGCGGTTGCTTCTGGAACGTTCGTCCGCGTGTTGATGGACGGGGGGAGTCTCGTTCTCGCCGCACATGTGGTTGGATGTGCCGTCGAACACGGTGGTGCATGGCGCCAAGGCTGTGGGTTTCGCCATATTTGGCTAACCATTGCCGACGGCAGCAGGCACTGACGTGTTGGGAGGTTCGTTGTCCGTTCTCGCGGGGTACCGATGGGAAATCTCCCCGGAGGAACGGGCACAAGATGGGTCTCCTGGACGTTAGTAGAGCGCGCAACGAGCGCGAAGACTTATAGATGAGGGGGATGGAGTAAGCACAATGGCTACCGACTACGACAGCCCGCGCAAGACAGACGACGACCTGGGGGAGGACAGCCTCCAGGAGCTTCAGGCGCGGCGCACCGACAAGTCGTCTGGCAGCATCGACATCGACGAGACCGATCTGGCCGAGTCGCTGGAGCTGCCCGGTGCGGACCTGTCGAACGAAGAGCTCTCCCTGCGGGTGATTCCCCGCCAGGCCGACGAGTTCACCTGCTCACGCTGCTTCCTGGTGCATCACCGCAGCCAGCTGGCCTCGGAGAAGAACGGCCAGCAGGTCTGCCGGGAGTGCGCCGCCTGATCGCCGTGGCTCAGGGTCCGACAGCAAGCGAGCCGGCGAACCCTGAGCGGTGGACAATGAGGACGGAGGCATCGCGTGGCCGTACCGGAGAAAGACCGTCAACAATCAGGCAACGAGATCGCCGACCCTGACAAAGAGGTCGGCGAGCTCGTCGGCCAGCTCACCGAGCCCGGTGAGCTGGAGCCGGCCGAGCGGCGCAGGCTGCTCGGCCGACTAGCCCAGGCCCTGTCCGCGGGAGCGAAGAGGGCCCGCGAGACCGGCGCCGGCCGGGGGCGCTGGCTGGCGGACGTCTTCCTCAACATCGCCCCGCGCATTCCGATCCGCGACCTGCACACCCTCTCCGAGCATCATCACGGCCTGACCGGCGAGCAACTCGCCGACGACCTGGTGCGCACCGCGCAGAAGGCCACGATGACGGTGGGCGCCATCGGCGGAGCGCTCGCGGCGGCCGAGTTCGCCGCACCACCTCTTCTGCTCTCCGCCCCCGCGCAGCTCGTCGCCGAGACCATCGTCGTCGCCGCCATCGAGGTGAAACTCCTGGCCGAGCTACACGAGGTCTACGGCGTACGTGTCCAGGGCAGCGGCACTCAGCGCGCCTTCATGTTCACCTCCGCCTGGGCCAAACAACGTGGGATCGACCCCCTCGCTCCCACGTCCGTTTCGCTCGCGTTCGGTGCGGCCGCCAAGACGGCCCTGCGTAACCGCCTCCTGCGGACCCTCGGCCGCCATCTGACCACGCTCGGCCCGTTCCTCACCGGGGCGGTCGCCGGCGGCGCGCTCAACAGGGCCGCCACCAAGAGGCTGGCCGAGGCCGTGCGCAATGACTTGCGCGGCAAGCTGCCCCCGCCGCCGCGCCAGGACGAGCTACCGTCGTAGGCCGCCGAAGGCCATCTTGACCAGCGCGTCGGCCAGGTCCTCTGCCGAGGCGCCCGGCACCGGTCGATACCACTCCGCGATCGAGTTGACCGTGCCGAACAACAGCCGGGTCAGCAGCGCGGGGTCCACGTCAGGGCGGACAGTCCCCTCCTCCGCCGCCGCCCTGACCAGCCCGCCGACGAAAACGTCGAACTCCTGCCGCCGCTCCAGCGCCGCCTGCTCCGTCAGGCTGTTGCCGCGCACCCTGAGCAGCAGCGTCACGTACGGCAGCCGGTCGATGAGCAGCCGCACGCTCTGCCGCACGACCCACTCCAGACGGTCGATCGCCGGGCCGGTGGCCGCCCGCTCGTCGGAGGCCAGCTCGAACAGCCCGTCCAGCGCCCGGTCGAGCGCCCGCGCCAGCAGTTGCTCCTTGCCCGGCACGTGGTAGTAGATCGCCGACTTGGTGACGCCGAGCGCTCTGGCCAGATCCTCCATGCTCGTCCCGTCGTAGCCGCGCTCATTGAAGACGCCCACGGCGATCGACAACACGGACTCGGGATCATGCCCGCGCCGGCGCGAAGGGGTGGAGGTGGGGGTAACCATATGCCTAATTATCCTGACGCGAGTCGATGACCCGTCTCAGCTTCCCCACCGACCGCTCCAGCGTCTCGGGGTCGACCACCTCGACCTCCACGCTCACGCCGACGTTCTGCTTGACCGCCTCACGCAGGTCGTCCCCCGCCTCCGCCCGCCCCTCGAAGCCTGCCCGCGCCTCGACCATGACGGTCATCACGTCAAGTCGCTCCGGGCGGGTCAGGTGCAGCTGGAAGTGCGGCGACAGGCCCGGCACCCGCAGCACGAGCTCCTCGATCTGGGTCGGGAACACGTTCACGCCCCGCAGGATGATCATGTCGTCCGTCCGGCCCGTCACCTTCTCCATGCGCCGGAAAGCCGGCCTGGCGGTGCCCGGCAGCAGCCTGGTCAGGTCGCGCGTGCGGTAGCGGATGATCGGCATGGCCTCTTTGGTGAGGCTCGTGAGCACCAGCTCGCCGGCGTCCGCCGGCTCGCCGGTGAACGGGTCGACCGTCTCCGGGTAGAAGTGATCCTCCCAGACGTGCAGGCCGTCCTTGCTCTCCACGCACTCGTTGGCCACGCCGGGTCCGATCACTTCCGACAGCCCGTAGATGTCGACGGCGTGCAGGTCGAAACCGTCCTCGAGCTCCTCCCGCATGCGCTCGGTCCACGGCTCGGCCCCGAAGATCCCGATCCGCAACGACGACGCGCGCGGATCCAGCCCTTGTGCCGCGAACTCGTCCAGCAAGGCCAGCATGTACGACGGCGTCACCATGATGATGTCCGGCCGCAGGTCCGCGATCAGCCGCACCTGCCTGGGCGTCATGCCGCCGGAGACCGGCACCACGGTGCAGCCCAGCCGCTCGGCCCCGTAATGCGCGCCCAGGCCGCCGGTGAACAGGCCGTAGCCGTAGGCCACGTGCACGAGGTCGCCTGGCCTGCCGCCCGAGGCGCGGATCGAGCGGGCCATGACGTCCGCCCAGAGGTCGATGTCCCTCCTGGTGTAGCCCACCACCGTCGGCTGTCCCGTGGTGCCGCTGGAGGCGTGGACCCTGACCACCTGCTCGCGCGGGACGGCGAACATGCCGAACGGGTAGTGGTCGCGCAGGTCCTGCTTCGTGGTGAAGGGGAACGCCGTCAGGTCGCCCAGGTCCTTGCAGTCGCTTGGATGCACACCAGTACTGTCAAATTTTTGCCGATAAAAGGGGACATTTTCGTAGGCGTGGCTGAGCGTCCACCGCAGGCGCTCCAGCTGCAGTGCCATGAGCTCGTCGCGGGAGGCCCGCTCGATCGGGTCGAGCTCGTCCGGCTTCGGGGGATCGGCGCGTCTCATTTCAGTTCTCGGCTCCGGCCGCGGAACTCCGCGACCACCTGTCCGTCCGGCCTGCGTACCGTGATGTCGTAGATGCCGCTGCGGCCGTAGCGGGTCCGCTCGGCGGCCTCGGGGCATCCATCATCCGACGCGCGCTCTCCAACGCAGGTCTCCCTTGTCAACTGACCGAATGTTCGGTAAACACTTCACCGTCTGGTCGATCTCTGTCAAGACGGTGAGCAACCATGTTCGAACAGCACCGCGACACCCTGGAGAAAGCCCTTTCCGCGATCGCCGGACGGGGATACTGGAGCGCCTACCCCGAGTCGCCGAGCCCGCGCGTGTACGGCGAAGGGGCGGCCGAGCGGGGCAAGGAGGTGTTCGAGTCCTACCTCGGCAAGCCGTTCCCCCTCGACCAGCCCGGCACCGGGACGTGGATCGGCGCCGAGCGCTCGCCGTACGGGATCGACCTCGGCGTCACCTACCCCGAGCCTGTCGTCGAGGACCTCATCGGCGCCGCCAAGGCGGCGATGCCGGCCTGGCGCGACGCCGGCCCTGACACCCGCGCCCTGACCTGCGTCGAGATCGTCAACCGCATCAACCAGCACAGTTTCGAGCTCGCCAACGCGGTGCAGCACACGACCGGGCAGGCGTTCGTGATGGCGTTCCAGGCCGGCGGGCCGCACGCGCAGGACCGCGCGCTGGAGGCCGTCGCGTACGGCTACGCCGCCATGACGTCCTCGGCCTCGATCGCCCACTGGGAGAAACCGGGCAAAGGCGAGCCGCTCGCCATGGACAAGCGCTTCACCGTCGTGCCCAGGGGCGTCGCGCTGGTGATCGGGTGCAACACGTTCCCGACGTGGAACGCGTACCCGGGGTTGTTCGCCTCGCTCGTCACCGGCAACCCGGTGATCGTCAAGCCGCATCCCCGGGCCGTGCTGCCGCTCGCGATCACCGTGCGGATCGCCCGCGACGTGCTGGCCGAGGCGGGTTTCGACCCGGCGCTCGTGTCGCTGGCCGCCGAGGAGGGGCGGGGGCTGGCCAAGACCCTGGCCACGCACCCGGACGTCCGCATCGTCGACTTCACCGGCTCCACCGAGTTCGGCGAGTGGCTGGAGCAGAACGCCCGCCAGGCCCTCGTGCACACCGAGAAGGCCGGGGTCAACACCGTCGTCATCGACTCCACCGACTCCTGGCGGGGCATGCTGGGCAATCTGGCGTTCTCGTTGTCGCTCTACAGCGGGCAGATGTGCACCGCGCCGCAGAACATCCTCGTCCCCGCCGGCGGGATCGAGACGGACGAGGGGCACAAGAGCTTCGTCGAGGTCGCCGCGGGGCTGTCGGCGGCGGTCGGCAAGTTGCTCGGCGATGACGCGCGGGCGGTCGAGCTGACCGGCGCCATCGTCAACCCGGACGTGCTGGTGCGTGTGGAAAGCGCGCCCTCGCTGGGGGATGTGGTCCTGCCGTCGCGGGCCGTCCAGCATCCGTCGTTCCCTGACGCGGTGATCAGGACGCCGGTGATCGTCCGGGTGGACCCGTCCGCCTCCGACGTCTACGGACGTGAGCATTTCGGACCGATCGCGTTCCTCGTTCCTACGGCCTCCACCGAGGAGAGCCTGGAGGTGCTGCGCCGCACGACCAAGGCGCGCGGGGCGCTCACCGCATCCGCCTATTCGACCTCTCCGGAGGTGCTCGACCAGGCCGAGAGCGCCGCGCTGGACGCGGGCGTGAACCTGTCGTGCAACCTGACCGCCGGTGTCTTCGTCAACCAGTCGGCCGCCTTCAGCGACTACCACGGCACCGGCGCCAACCCGGCCGCCACGGCGTCCCTCACCGACCCCGGCTACGTGGCGGGCCGTTTCCACCTGGTGCAGTTCCGCCGCCCGGCATGACCCCGCCCAGGGAGGGGGCTGCGAGAGCGGGAAGGGATTCTACGAGTGGTGACGGGAGGAGAGCCATGGCCAAGCCGTTCGCCTCGTCGGCGGATCTCGGTGAGAAGAGGCAGACCCTGGAGGTTCTGGCGGACGGCGTGTACGCGCTCACCGCCGAGGGAGACCCCAACGTGGGCGCCATCGAGGGCGAGGACTTCCTCGTCTGCTTCGAGGCCCTGGCCACACCCGTGGCCGCCGGCGAGTGGCTGACCAGGCTGCGTGCGCACACCGGCAAGCCGATCAGGTATCTCGTGCTGTCCCACTACCACGCGGTGAGGGTGCTGGGCGCGTCGGCGTTCGGCGCGGACGTGATCGTGACCCACGACAAGACCCGCGAGCTGATCGCCGAGCGGGGCGAGCAGGACTGGGCCAGTGAATACGCGAGGATGCCCCGCCTGTTCAAGGAGCCCGCGTCGATCCCCGGCCTGACGTGGCCGACAGCCACGTTCAGCGACACGTTCACCATCGACCTGGGCGGCGACCGGGGCGACCTGGTGCTGGCCTACTGCGGTCGCGGCCACACCGAGGGCGACCTGGTGGCGTGGCTGCCGCGCCACCGGATCATGTTCGCCGGCGACCTGGTCGAGTCGCAGGCCGCCCTCTACACCGGTGACGCCTTCCACCGGGAGTGGTCCACGACGACCCTGGACAGGGTGGCGTCGTTCGGGGCGGAGATGCTGGTCGGCGGCAGGGGAGCGGTGGCCAGGGGGAAGGCAGGAGTTGACGCCGCCATCGCGCAGACCCGTGACTTCCTCCAGGTCATGCTGCGCGAGGTGAGCGCCGCCGGCACGCTGAAGGAGGCGTTCGGCAACACACATCGCGCTCTGGAGCCCCGCTACGGAGCCTGGCCGATCTTCGAGCACTGCCTGCCGTTCAACGTCTCCCGGCTCTGGGACGAACTGCACGGCGTCGAGCGGCCGCGCATCTGGACCGCCGAGCGCGACCGCGAGGTCTGGAACGAGCTGCAGTCGTGAACACCGAGCCGCAGGTCATCGTGATCGGCGCGGGGCCGGTCGGGCAGAGTGCCGCGTTGTTGCTGGCCCGCTGGGGCATCCAGGTGCTGGTGCTGGACCGGCGGCCGGAGCGGGACGCGGGCGGGTCGCGCTCCATCTGCCAGCAGCGTGACGTGCTCGACGTCTGGGCCGCCGTGGGGGCGGGCAAGGTGGCCGAGGAGGGGCTGACCTGGACGACCGCGCGCACCTACTACCGCGACCGCGAGCTGTTCTCCTGGTCGTTCGAGCGGGAGGGCCCGATGCCCCCGTTCGTGAACATCTCGCAGGCGCGCACCGAGCAGATCCTCGACGAGGCCATCGCCGGGCAGCCGCTCATCGAGGTCCGCTGGAACCACGAGGCCACCGGGCTCACGCAGGACGCCTCCGGCGTCACGGTGCACTGCGGGCAGCGGCTGCTGCGGGCGCCGTACGTGCTGGTCTGCGCCGGAGCCCGGGCCCAGCAGGTACGCCAGTCGCTCGGCGTCACGTTCGACGGGGAGACGTTCGACGACCAGTTCCTGATCTGCGACATCAAGGCCGACCTGCCGGAGTGGGAGAACGAGCGCCGCTTCTACTTCGACCCCGTCTGGAATCCGGGACGGCAGGTGCTGATCCACCCGTGTCCCGGAGGCATGTTCAGGATCGACTGGCAGATCGCGCCCGACTTCATCCCAACAAAGACTGATATTTCGCGAAAAATCAGGCAAATCATTGGAGAGCGGTCCTACGAGCTGATCTGGTACAGCACGTACCGCTTCCACTCCCGCATCGCCTCCCGCATGCGGGTCGGCAGGGTCCTGCTGGCCGGCGATTGCGCCCACCTGGTGGCCCCGTTCGGCGCGCGCGGGCTCAACTCCGGCGTGCCCGACGCTGAGAACGCGGCATGGAAGCTGGCCTTCGTGCTCAACGGCTGGGCCGGGGAGGGCCTGCTGGAGTCGTACCACGTCGAGCGGCACGCGGCCGCGCGGGAGAACCTCGAGGTCACCGCCGCCACCATGCGTTTCCTGGCGCCCAGCAGCGTGGAGGAGCGGATGCACAGGCGGGCGGTGCTGGAGGGCGGGCTGGTCGCGGAGGTGGACTCCGGGCGCTTCGCCGAGCCGTACTGGTATGTCGACTCGCCGCTGACCACGCCAGAGCCGACGCGGCCCTTCGCGGGCAGGCCGCCCAAAGGGGCGTTGTGCCCGCCCGCGCCCGGTGTGATCCTGCCCGACGCGGGCATTCCGGGCGGGCGGCTGCGCGAGTTCTGCCGGGATGGATTTCTAGTACTTCTGGGTGATATGTGCGATTCGAGTTTGTTTGTGCAGGTCCTGGGCAAGGTCACTACGGCGCCGCTCGCCGTACGCGGGCTCGCGGAGATGGATGGGACCGGCTCGCTCAGTGAAAGGCTTGGCGCAGGGCAGGATGAGGCATGGCTCATCAGGCCCGACTCTCACATCGCTGCGATCACCCCCCGCGCGAGGCCGGAGTCGGTGGCGGCCGCTTTGAGCCGCGCGCTGGGCGGCTCGCCTGACATGACCCCATAAGAGGAGGGAACTGCGTGACTGGCCGGAGCTCGTTTCTGATCGTTGCGAACCGCTTGCCGGTGGACAGGACGATCGAGCCAGACGGAACGGCCTCGTGGCGCAGGAGCCCTGGCGGGCTCGTCACGGCGATCGCGCCGGTGATGCGGCGCCGCCACGGAGCCTGGGCCGGTTGGCATGGGGCGCCCGACGAGAAACTGGAGCCGTTCGAGCAGGGCGGCATGAACTTGATCCCGGTCCCGTTGTCGGCCACCGAGGTGGAGCTCTACTACGAGGGCTTCTCCAACGCCACGCTGTGGCCGCTCTACCACGACGTCGTGGCGCCGCCCGTGTTCGACCGGGCGATGTGGGAGACCTACCGGGAGGTCAACGAGCGCTTCGCCAACGCCGCCGCCGAGGCGGCCGAGGAAGGCGCGGTCGTCTGGGTGCAGGACTACCAGCTCCAGCTGGTGCCTGCCATGCTGCGCAGGCTCAGGCCCGACCTGCGGATCGGGTTCTTCCTGCACATCCCCTTCCCTCCGGTCGAGCTGTTCTGGCGGCTGCCGTGGCGCAAGGAGCTGGTCGAGGGCCTGCTCGGGGCCGACTTGGTCGGCTTCCAGCTGCCCGGCGGGGCCTCTAACTTCCGCAGGCTGTGCCGGCGGCTCCTGGGGCTGCCGTACAAGGGGAACGAGATCTTCCTCGACGACCGCATCGTCCAGACGCAGGCGTTCCCGATCTCCGTTGACTTCGGGCACCTCGACTCGCTGGTGCGCGAGTCGAGCGTCGTCGCGCGGGCCAAGGAGATCAGGGTGGAGCTCGGCGACCCCGAGCACGTGCTGCTCGGCGTGGACCGCCTGGACTACACCAAGGGGATCGGCCAGCGGCTCGAGGCGTTCGGCGAGCTGCTGAAGGACGGGCGGCTGCAGACGGGCGAGGCGGTCTTCGTGCAGATCGCCACGCCGAGCAGGGAACGGGTGGAGGAGTACCGGCGGCTGCGCGACGACATCGAGCTGCAGGTGGGGCGGATCAATGGCGAGCACGCGCAGCTCGGCTACCAGCCGGTCGTGTACTTCCACCAGTCCTACGACCACGAGGAGCTGGCCGCGCTCTATCTCGCCGCCGACGTCATGGTCGTGACCCCGCTGCGCGACGGGATGAACCTGGTGGCCAAGGAGTACATCTCCTGCCATCACGACCTGCACGGCGCGCTGGTGCTCAGCGAGTTCGCGGGGGCCGCCGACGAGCTGCGGCAGGCCTATCTGGTCAATCCGTACGACGTGGAGGACGTCAAGCGGCAGATGCTGGCCGCGATGCGGGCCACGCCGCACGAGCTGGCCCGGCGGATGCGTACGATGCGCCGCCGGGTCGCCACCTACGACGTGGACCGCTGGGCGAGCGAGTTTCTCACTGCCCTGGAGTCACCTGCTTCAGAGACTTCCACGCGTCGTAGCGCTTCTTGGCGGTCCGGTTGACCACGATCTGCGCCACGGACATGCCGACGCCCATGAGCACGGCGTAGCCGATGGCCTCGCCCATGCTGACCTCGGGTGACTCTGTGTCGACCGGCGGCTCCTTGCCGGTCGTCTTCACCCAGACGAACCCGAGGAGCTTCTTCATCGCCCACCCCGTCACCAGACCCACGAGGCCGCCGATGATCCGCCAGGCCACGTCGGGCTTGTCGTCCGCCATCCCGATCTCCTTCCCCATATGTAACGAACACTAGTCTCTACCGCGTGTGCGGCCGGTGAAGCCGTACCATAAGGAGGCATGACTCAGCAGCGACTACGCCATGCATCCATGCCGGAAAAGCCGACCCTTGACGGCTTGGAGCAGGTATGGGTAGCTCGCTGGGAGGCCGACGGCACCTACCGCTTCGACCGGTCCAAGTCGCGCGATCAGGTCTACTCGATCGACACGCCGCCGCCGACCGTGTCCGGCTCGCTGCACGTCGGTCACGTCTTCTCCTTCACCCAAACCGACATCATGGCCCGCTACCAGCGGATGATCGGTAAAGCGGTCTTCTACCCCATCGGCTGGGACGACAACGGCCTGCCCACGGAGCGGCGGGTGCAGAGCGTCTACGGCGTGCGGTGCGACCCGTCGCTACCGTACGACCCCGACTTCGTTCCACCGGAGAAGCCCGGCAAACGCGAGATCTCGATCTCGCGGCGCAACTTCGTGGAGCTGTGCCACCAGCTGACCGCGCTCGACGAGCAGGCGTTCGAGGAGGTGTGGCGGCGGGTCGGCCTCTCGGTGGACTGGTCGCTGCTCTACACCACGATCGGCGACGGTGCGCGGGCGGTGTCGCAGCGGGCGTTCCTGCGGAATCTGGCGCGCGGCCAGGCCTACCTGGCCGAGGCGCCGACGTTGTGGGACGTCAGCTTCCGCACCGCGGTCGCGCAGGCCGAGCTGGAGGACCGGGAGTGGCCCGGCGCCTTCCACCGGATCTCGTTCTACGGCGAGAAGGGGCCCGTCTGGATCGAGACGACCAGGCCCGAGCTGATCCCGGCGTGCGTGGCGCTGGTCGCGCACCCCGACGACGAGCGTTACCAGGGGCTGTTCGGCACGTCGGTGCTGACGCCGCTGTTCGGGGTCGAGGTGCCGGTGCTGGCGCACCACCTGGCCGAGCCGGACAAGGGCTCCGGCATCGCGATGATCTGTACGTTCGGCGACATCACCGACGTCACCTGGTGGCGGGAGCTGCGGCTGCCGATCCGGCCGGTCATCGGCTGGGACGGGCGGCTGCTTCCGGAGCCGCCGGAGGACGTTGACGCGGAGCCGTACAAGGAGCTGGCCGGCAAGACCGTGCACAGCGCGCGCGAGCGGATCGTGGAGATGCTGCGCGAGTCAGGCGACCTGGAGGGCGAGCCGCGGCCCGTCACACGGACGGTGAAGTTCTACGAGCGCGGCGACAAGCCGCTGGAGATCGTCACCACCCGCCAGTGGTACATCCGCAACGGCGGCAGGGACGAGGAGCTGCGGCGGCAACTGCTGGCGCGCGGGCGCGAGCTGAGCTGGCATCCGCCGCACATGCGGGTGCGCTACGACAACTGGGTCGAAGGGCTCACCGGCGACTGGCTGATCTCCCGCCAGCGCTTCTTCGGCGTGCCGTTCCCGGTGTGGTATCCGATCGACGAGTCCGGGCAACCGGTCCACGACGCGCCGATCGTGCCGGGGGAGGACATGCTGCCGATCGACCCGTCCTCCGACGTGCCGCCCGGCTTCAGCGAGGACCAGCGCGGCGTGCCCGGCGGGTTCATGGCCGACCCGGACGTCATGGACACGTGGGCCACCTCGTCGCTCACGCCGCAGATCGCCGGCCGCTGGGAGAGCGACGACGACCTGTTCAAGCGGGTCTTCCCCGCCGACCTGCGGCCGCAGGCCCACGAGATCATCCGCACCTGGCTGTTCGCGACCGTGGTCAGGTCGCACTACGAGTTCGACGGTCTGCCGTGGAGCGACGTCGCGATCTCCGGGTGGATCCTCGACCCGGACCGCAAGAAGATGTCCAAGTCCAAGGGCAACGTGGTCACGCCCATGGACCTGCTGGAGCAGCACGGCTCCGACGCCGTGCGCTATTGGGCGGCGAACGGGCGCTACGGCGTGGACACGGCGTTCGACGTCGGGCAGCTCAAGATCGGGCGGCGGCTCGCCATCAAGATCCTCAACGCGTCCAAGTTCGTGCTCGGGCTGGCCGAGAGCGACGGCGAGGTCACCGAGCCGCTCGACCTGTCGATGCTGGCGGCCCTGTCGGAGGCCGTGCGCGAGGCCGGCGCGGCGTTCGAGGCCTACGACCACACGCGGGCGCTTGAGGCCGTGGAGCGCTTCTTCTGGGCGTTCTGCGACGACTACCTGGAGCTGGTCAAGGCACGGGCCTACGACGGATCCGCCTCCGCCCACGCGGCGCTGCGGCAGGCGCTCGACGTGCTGCTGCGGCTGTTCGCGCCGTTCCTGCCGTTCGTGACCGAAGAGGTGTGGTCCTGGTGGCGGGAGGGCTCGGTGCACCGTGCGCCGTGGCCCGTCGCCGAGCCCGGCCCGGGGAATCCGGCGGTGCTCGCCGTGGCCTCGGACGTGCTCGGGCGGGTGCGCAAGGCCAAGTCCGAGGCCAAGCTGTCGATGCGGGCCGAGGCGTCCCGGCTGACGGTCACGGGCCCCGAGGTGGAGCTGGTGCGGCAGGCGCAGGACGATCTGTGCGCCGCGGGCAACGTCGAGGAGTTCGTGCTCGACCACGGTGACGAGCTGAGGGTCGAGGTCCAGCTGGGCTGACGCTCATGGAAAGCGGGGGACACCGCGTCCCCCGCTTTCTTCATGTGTCGCGGCCGACGTCGCGGTGGAGTGCGACGAACAGCGAGTACGCCTCCGCGTCCCGCGGCGGCTGCCGCTCGCGGAAGTCCTCGAACACCTCCCGCAGCCGCCGCTGCAACTCGGCGAGCCCGTCGGCGTCGAGCCTGAGCCCCAGCCTGGTGAAGTTGCCCTCCTCGACGTCGACGAGCTTGATCTCCTCCAGGAAGGCGTCGAGCATCGCCGCGTTGGCGCCGGTGACGCCGCTCTCGCGCACGTCCATCTCCCAGGACTTGCCGGTGGCCCGGTAGGGGATCTCGGTCGAGCCGCGCGGCCCGGGGCGGCTGGGCTCGGCGGCCAGGAAACCGGTCTCGACCAGCTTGCGCACGTGGTGGAGCGTGGTGGCGGGGTTGGCGACGAGCCGCTGGGCGATCTCCTTGTTGGTCAACGCCTGGTCGAGGCAGAGCCGCAGGATGCGCAGGCGGGAGGCGGAGGCCAGGGCGCGGGCCTCCGCCTCGGTGGCGGGGCGGCGTTTGTTGCCCATGGCAGGCCACCCTACAACTGATTGACTTTTCCCAATCGGTTATGGATCCTCTTTCCCATGGGCCTGTTACGCGATCACGACTTTCGCGGGTTGTTCCTGGCCGACAGCGCCAGCCAGGTGGGCGCCCAGCTCCTCGTGCTGGCCCTGCCGCTGGCCGCGGTGTCGGCGCTGGAGGCTTCGGAGTTCGAGGTGGGCGCGCTGGCCGCCTGCCAGACGGCGGCGTTCGTGGTGATCGGGCTGCCGGCGGGCGCGATCGTGGACCGGCTGAGCAAGCGCGCCGTGATGGTGGTGAGCGACTGGGCGCGGGCCGCCGCGCTCGCCTCCGTGCCGGTGGCGTGGTGGCTGGACGCGCTGACGATCTACCAGCTCTATGTGGTGGCGCTCGTGCTCGGAGTCTTCACCGTGTTCTTCGACGCGGCCTACCAAAGCTATCTACCGCACCTGGTCGGGCGTGAGCGGCTCGTCGAGGGCAACTCCGCGCTGGAGGGCGTGCGCACGGTGGCGCAGCTCGGCGGTCCCAGCGCCGGCGGCTACCTGATCCAGTTTCTCACCGCGCCGTTCGCACTCGTGGTCACGGTGGCCGGGTTCGCCTGGTCGGCCGTCTGCCTGACCACGATACGCAAGCGCGAGGAGCGCCGGGAGCGCCGCGACGCCCACCTGGCGAAGGAGATCGCCGAGGGTGTCAGGTACGTGCTCGGGCACCGGCTGCTGCGCCGCATCGCGGGCTGCACGGCGACCGCGAACCTGTTCCACTCGATCGCGCAGCCGGTGCTCCTCCTGCTGCTGGCCAGGGACCTGGGGCTGGGCGCGGGCACGATCGGGCTGCTCCTCGCCGCGGGCGGGATCGGCGGCGTCGCCGGCGTGCTGGTCAACGCCCGGCTGGTCCGCCGGTTCGGGCAGGGGCCGACGATGTGGCTGGCCATCGCGCTGCCCGCACCGCTGACGTTCGTACTGCCTTGGCTGGAGGCCGACTGGCGGCTGGCGCTGTTCGTACTGTACGAGTTCTGCGTCGGGGCGGGCATCGTCGTCTACAACGTCACCCAGGTCAGCTTCCGCCAGGCCATCACGCCCGAGTCGCTGCTCGGCCGGATGAACGCCACCATCCGCTTCCTCGTCTGGGGGACGCTGCCGCTGGGCGGGCTGCTCGGCGGCGTGCTGGGCGAGATGATCGGGGTGCGGAACACGCTCCTGGTGGCAGCGTTCGGGGCCTGCCTGTCGTTCCTGTGGCTGGTCACCTCGCCGCTACGCACCATGCGGGAACTGTCTGCAATTGACTGCACACCCACGGTAGAACCGAACGCGGGCTCGACGGACGCGCATCCGTGAACAGACACCCGCATTTGCCCCGTCAAGACCTCGTACAAGCATCTGCGCCTGCTCCAGCGAGCCGACGGCTACGCCTATACGACCAAGGACGAAGAACGCGCGCACTGACGGTGACACGCGGCCAACCCCTTGCACAGGCCCGATCTCGGCGTCGTGCGCCGACCCGGCGATACGCGCAAGCCCCGATCTCGACCTTGTCCGGCGCCCCGGCGGTTATCCGCGCGCATCCGCGGCCCGGACATGCCAGTCTTGAACACGTGCTGCCCGACCGCCCAACCAAACTCGTGCCGCCCGTGCTGGCGAAGATGGCCGCGTGGTGCGTGTGCCTGATCCTCGTCGGCGTGGTCGTCTATTTCTTCGCCCAGATCATCGCCCGGCTCACGTTCGTGGCGCTGCCCGTGGCGATCGCGCTGCTGCTGACCGCGCTGCTGTTCCCGTTGACCAACCGACTGCGCCAGGCGGGCATGCGACCGATCTACGCCACCTGGCTCACCATGCTGGTGGCCCTGGCCGTGATCTTCGGCACCGGATGGCTGGTCGGGGCGCGGGCCAGCGAGGAGTTCCCCAACCTGGTCAATCAGGTCCAGGCGACCGCTCGTGACGTGCAGGAATGGCTGATCACCGGACCGTTGCACCTCGAACAGACGCAGATCACCGCCTACGTCGACGGGCTCGCCAACATCATCAACACGCAACGCCAGGCCATCACCGGCACCTTGCTGAGCGCCGGCGCGGCCGCACTCGAGGTGCTCGCGTCCATCGTGCTGCTGCTGTTCGTGACGTTCTTCCTGCTCAAGGACGGCGAGCGGATCTGGGCCTGGTTCCTGAGGGGATTCGGCAGGATGGCGCCGCGCGTGGACCGGGCCGGGCGGGCCGCGTGGACCACGCTCTCCCACTACGTGCAGGGCACCGTGGCGGTGGCCGCGGTGCACGGCCTGATCATGGGCATCGTGCTGGCCGGCATGGGGGTGCCTCTGTGGGCGCCGCTGGCGGTGCTGATCTTCTTCGCCAGCTTCATCCCCATCGTCGGCATCTTCTTCGCCGGCACGGTGGCCACGCTGGTCACGCTGGGCGCTAAGGGGCTCGTGCTCGCGCTGGTATTCCTCGGGATCCTCATCGTGGAGCAGCAGCTGGAGAACCACGTGCTGCAGCCGCTCATCGTGGGGCGGGCGCTCAACTTCCATCCGCTGGCGATCATCCTGGTGTTGTCCATCGGGGGCATCCTGGCGGGCATCGCGGGGGCGGCCGTGGCCGTGCCGGTGGCGGCGGTGCTCTACCGGGCGCTGCCCGAGCTCAGGCACGAGCCGCCCGCTCTGCCGCCGCCGTCCGAGGACCACGTCGAGCCACCCTCCGGCGGAGAGCCGCCGCGCCCGACACCCCGACCTGCTCCCGCCGAGGCCAGGCCTCCTGCGGACGGCGGGCCTGCCGCCGAGGCTCCCGCGGCAGGCACGCCTTCGCGCGGCGAGACTCCAGCCGCCGGCGGAACGCGGTCCGAGCAGGAGCGCGGCACGCACACATCACGCACCGACGACGAGCAGGGCGCGGACACGGAGTAACCTCGTCACCCGTGACCCGTTCCTCCCTCACCACCCCGCCGCCGGACGCCGGTGTGCCAGCGGCGCACCCCGATGCGCCGCCGGGGACCGACTTGGGCTCCCACTACAGCCGTTGCTTCGGCTGCGGCACCGACCACCCCACCGGCCTGCATCTCACGGCCAGGACCCCCGACGGGACCACCGTCGAGGCGGAGTTCACGGTGGGGGAGGCGCACCAGGGGGCGCCCATGCTGGCGCACGGCGG
The DNA here is from genome assembly GCF_052245935.1 of Nonomuraea sp. 3N208. Classification (NCBI taxonomy): domain Bacteria; kingdom Bacillati; phylum Actinomycetota; class Actinomycetes; order Streptosporangiales; family Streptosporangiaceae; genus Nonomuraea; species Nonomuraea sp. 3N208. The sequence goes on from NZ_JBQQBR010000006.1 coordinate 70,028, forward strand.
CGTGCTGGCAGCCGCCATGGACGAGGTCATCGGAATGTCCGTTTATCTGTTCCACAAGCCGTATGTGACGGGACGGCTGGAGACCGACTACCTTCTCCCCGTCCCCGTGGGCACGACACTCCACCTGCGCGCCTGGTGCAACGGCATCGCGGGCAGGAAGGCGTACCTTGAGGCAGAGGGGCGCATCAGCGCCCCCGACGGACCGGTCGCCGTCCGCGCGGCAGCGCTGTTCATCGAGGTGAGCATGGAGCACTTCGCCAAGCACGGCGACCTGGCCGCCATCGCCGCAGAGCACCAGGACTACGAGGTGAACCCTTGAACAACGTGGAGGTCCTCATCCACCGGCTCGACGCCGAGCTGCCGATGCCGTCCTATGCCCATCCGGGAGACGCGGGCGCCGATCTCTACGCGGCCGAGGACGTCGAGCTGCTGCCCGGCGAGCGGGCTGTGGTCGGGACGGGCGTGGCGATCGCCCTTCCCGACGGCTATGCGGCGTTCGTGCATCCGCGCTCGGGGCTGGCGGCCAGGCACGGGGTCACCATGGTCAACGCACCCGGCACGGTCGACGCCGGCTACCGGGGCGAGATCAAGGTGACGTTGATCAACACGGACGCCAAGGAGCCGTTCCGGCTCCAGCGCGGCGACCGCGTGGCGCAGCTCGTGATCCAGCGGGTTGAGCGCGCGGCCTTCTCCGAGGTCGAGCGCCTGCCGGGCTCCGTACGCGGCGCGAACGGCTTCGGATCGACGGGACGTTGACGGACGGGCCGTTCCGCGGCCCGAGCGAGCAGGGAGAGTGAGAAAAGTGTTCCGACGTCGTCGTCGGCATGAGCAGCCGGATCAGGCGGGCGAGCAGGTGCAGGAGCCTGCCGCACCCACGCGGGAGTCCGGCCCCTGGGACGCCGACGAGCCCCACCCGGACACCGACAGGATCGACTACGGCGGCCTGCGGCTGCCGCACAACCCCGATTTCGACGTACGGCCGGCCTCGGTCGGCGACCAGCTCGTCAGCGTCGTCGTCGGCTACGAGGACAGCATGCTGCGCCTGCAGGCGCTGGCCGCGCCGCGCAGCGCGGGCCTGTGGGACGAGGTCAAGACCAAGATCCGGGCGCAGGCGAAGGACCTGGAAGAGCGGGAGGGCCCGTTCGGCACCGAGCTGAGCGGCGAGGTCAAGGCCACCGACGGCAACGTCAGGCCGGTCCGCTATCTCGGCATCGACGGCCCGCGCTGGCTCCTGCTGGTGTTGATCACCGGCAAGGGCGCGCAGGACGAGACGGTCTTCGGGGCGTTCGTCGACTTCATCCAGGATGTCGTGGTGGTCCGCGGCGACGAGCCGATGGCCCGGGAGGAGCCGATCCCGCTGCGCCGGCCGAGCGACCAGGCGGGCGAGAATGCCGACGAGCGGCCCGGCTTCAACCCCTTCCGACGAGGACCTGAAATCAGCGAGATTCGCTAAGGGCTGACATTCGCATAGGCTGATTCATCATGAGTACGGCAGAGCCCCCCAAACGTGGGGGATTGCGCGGGTTCTTCAGCCGGCTGGCATCCCCCCAGTCCGAGATCGAAGCTCAGGAACTGCGGGAGGACGCCGACGAGGTCGGCGCGACGCCGATCGCGTCGTGTGGCGGCCGTCGGCGCTTCTGCGTAGCAGGTACGCTACGTACGGTGACGCTGCGTCCAAGGGGCGGTGCCCCCGCTCTCGAGGCCGAGCTCTACGACGGGTCGGATGTGATCGACCTGGTCTGGCTCGGCCGCCGCAAGATCGCGGGCATCGAGCCCGGCCGCATAGTCAAGGCCGAGGGCCTGGTCAGCATGCAGGACGGGCGCAAGGTGATGTTCAATCCTCGTTACGAGCTGCGCCCAGGGAGTTGACCAGTTGAGTGCTGAGGCGGAAGAGGTCGCCCACGACACCGTGGAAGCGGCGGTGCGAGCACAGCTCGCCAAGGCGCTTGGCGGGGTGCGCGGCATCCTCGAGGCGGCGATCCCGACAATCGCGTTCACGGTGTCCTGGATCTCCACCGAGGACCTGAAACTGTCGCTCATCATCAGCATCTCGCTGGCGGTCGTGCTGCTGGTGGCGAGGATCGTGCAGCGGTCCAGCCCGCAGTTCGTGATCAACAGCTTGATCGGCATCGCGATCGGCTGGTTCTTCGCCAGCCGCTCTGGCGACGCGAAGGACTTCTTCCTGCCCGGCATCCTGTGGAACTCCGCCTACATGGTGGGCATGCTGCTGTCGATCGTCACCCGGTGGCCGGTCGTCGGCTTCCTGATCGGCTCGGTCACGAACGACCCGACCGGCTGGCACAAGGATCCGGGCATCGTGAAGCTCTGCACGCGGCTGACGTGGCTGCTCATGCTGCCGTGCGCGGTCAGGGTGGCGGTGCAGGGACCGGTCTACCTGTTCGGCGGCGGGGACCAGGCGGTGGCGGCGCTCGGGGTCGCCAAGATCGCGATGGGCTGGCCGCTCCAGGTGGCCGCGCTCGCCGCGATGCTCTGGGTCCTGGGCCGCGGCCGCACCCCGATCAAACCCCCGGTCGCCCCCGCCTGATCCCGGGGTTCACCGGGTGATGCGCGCGGCGCGCTCCTGGAACCCCGCGGCGGTCAGGCGTTCTTCGCCACCGCGAAGGCCGCCGAGGCGATGAGGAGCAGGGCGCCGATCAGGATGACAGCGCGTGTGGTGTAGACGTGACGCATCAGCGTGCTCCCGATCAGACGAAGACGAATCGTTCGGTGTGTACGTGCGCCGCCGGCACGCCGAGTTCGGCAAGAGTGGACTCCATGGCATCGAGCATCGGTGGCGGTCCACAGATGAAGAACTGCATCCGCAGGTAGCGCTCGGGTAGCCACCGGCCGAGCACTGCCTGGTCGATGCGACCTCGTTCGCCAGTCCAGTCCCGAGGCGGGATTTCCAGCACGAGGACAAGGGTGAGGTCGAGCCGTCGTTGGAGCTCGCGGAGCTCTTCGAGAAACGTGGTGTCCTCGAGTGTCCTGCTGGCATAGAACAGATGGCAGGGCCGCCGGTCATCGCGGTCGGCGAAGGTGCGGAGCATGCTCATCACCGGGCTGATGCCGACCCCGCCGGCGATCAGCACGAAGCCTGGCCCTTCGTTGCGGTCCGGGCTGAATACGCCGTGCGGGCCGTCCAGGTAGGCCCGCGTGCCGGGTCGCAGGTCCGCGACACTGCTGGTGAAGTCGCCGAGTGCTCTGATGCTCATCTGCACCCTGCCGTCGGCCTCCGCGCTCGAGGAGAAGGAGAAGGGGTGTTGGGTGAGGGCGAAGGGAGAGCGTCCCACCGTGATCCACCCGAACTGCCCGGGCTCGAACGTGAATCCGTCGTGTCCGACGGGACGCAAGCTGATTGTGGTGGTGGCGCCTCGCTCGGCGGTGACCTGCTCGACTTCCCACGGCCGCCCGAGTCGGCGGAGCGGCCGGACGAGGCGTACCCAAACGATCAGGCCGACGAAGGCAGCCGTCATCACCACCCACAGCACCCGCTTCCATGGCGTGTCGACGTAGTGACCGACCAGTTCGATGTGCGCGAGAGCGAACAACGCGGACGCGATGGACAGCAGCATGTGCAGGCCCTGCCACACCTCATAGCGCATGCGGAGTCGACGCCTCCAGATGGAGGTGATCATGATGGCCAGCACGCAGATCGTGGAGGTGACCGCGAAACGGGCCCGCCAGGGCGCCGTGACCGGATTGAACAGGGCGATCAGGCTGATGTCCTGGACCAGCAGGAGCGCCGGATGGGCCAGCATGAAAAGGGTCGCGACGTACGAAATTTGCCGGTGAAATTGCACCACCGCGTCCTCGCCGAATGGCGCGGCAGCAGACTGGAAACGCGCGACGAGGGCGAACTGCAGCCCTATCATCGACAGCCCGACGAATCCCAGAGCCACCGAGAAGTCGATGAGGAACCCGCGCCCGGGCGGACTGTCGCCGAGCAGCGCGAAGATCAGGGGAGCGACCGCCACGGCCAGATAAACTCCAATCCAGAAAGCTCCCCGGACCGCCAGCGACATCGCCTCTGATTCCCCTCTGCCCCCGGTGACGGGCGTATGGCACGGCCTACCCTCCGCTCGAATGACGCACGCTCTCCGGGGCGCAAAGCACGATGCAAATCGCCCGAGCAGGATTCAGCTCTGGCCGGGTGTGGGTGATCCGGCTCCTCGTTCCAGCGGCAGTACCGGAATGCGCAAGGTGGTCGTACCGGTGGAGAGGCGGAACGTGACGTCGATCGGAGTGGCCCCGAGCGGGCGGCGGATGTCGACGACTTCCAGGTGCGGACGGTTCTGCCCCTCTTGAAGTGAGAGGGTGCCACGCGCGGGGATCGTCACGTTGACGGCTTGCTGAGGGGCGGACGGGCTTGCGCGGTAGACGACCCTTTCGGCGTGCACGGTGCTGACACCGTCGAGTTTCTGGGGTGTGTCGCTGTTGTTGACCAGGGTCAGGTACAGGCCCAGGTCGTCGCCGGATTTCTGCAGGTCCATGGGCGGGGCCAGGATGTGGACGTGCAGCAGTTGCATCGGGCCGACCTGCCCATCGACCAGTCCCTCACGATTCCAGGTGGATTGGGGTCGGGTGGGCTCTCGCTGAGTACAGCCCAGGAGTAGCGACAGCAGACAGGCCGTCATGAGGAATCGGAGCGTTGCTCGCCACGCATCGACTCGCAGGTTCCACCGTGATGTCTTCATATCGCGCTTCCGTGTGATTCGCGGGCCGCTCTCGTCACACGCCGTTCGCTGAGCCGAGTGCTGTGGTTCGGCGGGCGCGGCAAGCGCATCAGAGAACCCTGCGCCGCGGAGGCTGGCTTCCAAGGGCCGCACGGGCCCGCCATCACGAGCGCCGCCTGCAGAGGGTTGACCGCAAGCACGATGTACCCACCTACGAGGTGGACATGTCAGGAGGAGACAGGAGCTCGATCAGTCTGATGTGCTTTGGGGCGGCGAGCTCACTCGCAGGACATTCCCGTCCGGATCGTGAAGCCGCATCTCATACAGTGCAGCCAGGTCGTATAGACGCCATCGATCTGCGTCAAGATGATCTGGGCCCGGTCACGCCAGACGAGTGCCGTGCCCGGCTCACCGGGCCGGCTGCGGGCGTCAGGCTGACAGTGCGGCGGCGCGCTCCAGGAACAGCTCGCGCTCGCGTGCGTTCCGGGTCAGCTCGGCTGCCCGGCGGAACTCGGCGGCCGCCTCCTCGGACCGCTCGAGCTTGGCCAGCAGGTCCCCCCGGACGGCAGGCAGGTGCGCGTAATCCCGCAGGGCACGCTCGTCCCTGAGGGTGTCGGCAAGCTCCAGCCCGCGCGCGGGTCCGTAGGCCATGCCGACCGCGACCGCCCGGTTCAGCTCGACGATAGGCGACGGCGTCAGGTGGGCCAGCAGCCGGTACAGTGCGGCGATCCGTTCCCAGTCGGTGGCTTCCGGCTTCAGCGCGCGGGCGTGGCAGGCGGCGATGGCGGCCTGGAGCCCGTACGGCCCGAGTGTGCCCAGATCCTCGGCGTGGCGCAGCGCGTCGAGGCCACGGCGGACGAGCAGCCGGTCCCAGCGGCTGCGGTCCTGGTCGAGGAGGAGGATGGGGGAGCCGTCCCCGGCGGTTCTGGCCGGGATGCGCGATGCCTGGAGCTCCATGAGCGCCAGGAGGCCGTGCACCTCGGGTTCGGCGGGCATAAGCCCGGCCAGGATGCGGCCGAGGCGCATGGCCTCCTGGCACAACGACGGGCGGATCCAGTCCTCGCCGGAGGTCGCCGCGTACCCCTCGTTGAAGATCAGGTAGACGACCTCCAGGATGGAGGCCAGCCGTTCCGGCAGCTCGGCGGGTGGCGGCAGCTCGATCGGGATCTTCTTGTCGGCGAGGGTACGTTTGGCGCGGGAGATGCGCTGGCCGACGGTCGGCTCGGGCACGAGGAAAGCGCGGGCGATCTCGGCGGTGGACAGGCCGCCGAGCAGGCGGAGGGTGAGCGCGAGCCGCCCCTCGGCAGGCAGCGCGGGGTGGCAGGCGGTGAAGATGAGCCGTAGCAGGTCGTCACCGATGTGGTCGTCGAGGGCGTCGTCGAGCTCGGCTTCGGCCGTTTCCTGACGGAGCTCCATGTCGCGGCCTATCTCTTGCAGCTTGCGCTGGTAGGTGTCGCGGCGGCGGAACTGGTCGAGGGCGCGGTGCTTGGCGGTGAGCGTCAGCCAGGCGCCCGGATTGTCGGGCACACCCTTGCGGGGCCACTCCTCGAGCGCCGCCACCAGCGCGTCTTGGGCCAGCTCTTCGGCCAGGGCGAGGTCGCCCGTCATGCGAGCCAGGGCGGCGATGACGCGGGCGGACTCGATCCGCCAGACCGCCTCCACCGCCCGATGGGAATCGGCTACCGTCATGCGTCCTGAATACAGCATCCGGCCGCGGTCCCGCGCGTTTGCGGTCCGCGGCCGGTGAAGCGCCGGGCCGGGCGTCGGCGGCCCGGCGGCCGTTGGGGGTGGGGGTCAGGCCGGTGGGGCGAAGTCCTCGGGCGAGAACAGCCGCAGCACGTCCGCCTGGCCCTCCCATCCCGGCCACAGGTCACGGTGCAGCTTGATGAAGCGGGAGGTCCACTCCACGGCCTCTTCCTTGGTCTTGACCTCGTACAGCGCGTAGCTGATCATTTCCTTCGCCTCGGCGAACGGCCCGTCGCTCACGGCCAGGCGGCCGCCGCTCACCTCGACCCTTGCCCCCTCGGAGCTGGGGGCCAGACCGCTCTGGTCGAGCAGGGCGCCGGCCTCGGTGGCCTCCTGGCCGAGTTTGAAGATGGCCTCCATGAGGTCGGCCGGCGGTGGCCCGTCGGGCTGGGCGGTGACCTTGAGTGTGACCAAGTAGCGCATTGTGCATTGCCTTTCTTCGTTGGGGTGGGGCGTCAGGTCTCTGTAGGAGCGGGGGAGTCAGGCGGTGTGGCGGGACAGGTTCAGCGACAGTAGCGACAGCCAGCTCCAGATCGCCACGATGCCGGCGATGAACGCCAGGTTGGCCCAGGCGACGCCGCCGCCGCTGGCGATGCCCGCGAACGAGCCGAGGAAGAGCGTGCCGGTGACCCGGGAGTACAGGGCCCAGCCCTTGCGGCCTTCGCGGGTGTGCCGGGAGGCGATGACGAAGCAGGCCGCGACCATGCACAGGAATCCGACGCCGCCGACGGCCATGTGCAGGGTCCCTGCCAGGGTGACCGTGCCGGGGCCTTCGGGGGTTCCTGGGGGGAAGCCCATCGCGGGGTCGGCGGGGAAGAGCGCGGCGCCGATCATGCTGGCGCCGAACGCGCCGACCAGGATCGGCGCCCAGCGCGCGCCGCGCCCCGGCGACAGGTTGCGACGCAGGCCGACGGCGGCGGCGATGGTGGCCAGGGCGGTGAGGACGAAGTTCGTGGTCTGGATCCAGCCGAGCTCGCCGTTGGCCAGGAAGCTCCAGGGGTGACGGACCAGGTCGAAGCCCTCCCGGGTGAACGCTTGCGCCAGGGCGACGGTCATGTACATCGGACCGGCGACGATGCCGCAGCCGAGCAGCAGGCGCCGGGTGGAGAGGGGGCGGGTGGAGGAGTGGGCAAGCTGCTGGGTCATGGTCGTCAACCTCGCATCGGCGGGGCCGGCTCGTCCGGCCTTCTGGATACGCTGCGAACGAGGTGAGGCGGTTTCGACACGCGCCCACAGATTTTTTCAAGATTTCTTGGGTTCACCCTTGGGCACCACGGCTACATCGTGCCAGTAGTCATCACTGCTGCAGCCCTGACCGCAGCGCTCGCCCAGCTGCCCGACAAGGCAGTAGCCATCGTAGAGGCGCTGTTGAACATGGAGATCAGCCTCGTGGACGATGCGACCACAAGTAGTGCGCCCGCCGTGGCGGAGATGCTGCGGCCAGCCGGACTGTACGCCGCCGAGCAGGTCACGGCAGCGACGGTGGTGCGGGCCGCCAACCGGCGGTCGCTGCCGGTGGTGACCTCCCGGAGGCCACCTGCCCGGGTGGCGGGCGAAGCCCTGAGCCCCATGGACAGAGCCCGAGCGTAGCGAGGACCGCTGGCCCCTGGCCTCAGTAACCGATAGGCATGGCTAATGCTGGGACAGGAGGTGGGCCAGCTCCTGCTCCACCTCCTGGCTGGCGACGAACAGCAGCTCGTCTCCCGCTTCCAGAGGATCGTCCGCGGTCGGCACCAGGACCCGCCCCTCGCGCAGGATGGCCACGAGCGCGGCGTCCACCGGCCACGGCACCGAGCCGGCCCGCTGGCCCACCACCGGCGCGTCCTCGGCCAGCGTCAGCTCCACCAGGTTCGCCTGGCCCTGGCGGAACGTCATCAGGCGGACGAGGTCGCCGACGCTCACCGCCTCCTCCACCAGCGCGCTCAGCAGGCGCGGGGTCGAGACGGCCACGTCGACGCCCCACGACTCGTTGAACAGCCACTCGTTGTTGGGGTGGTTGATTCTGGCCACCACGCGTGGCACGCCGTACTCGGTCTTGGCCAGCAGCGACACGACCAGGTTGACCTTGTCGTCGCCGGAGGAGGCCACCACGACGTGGCAGTTGTTGAGGCCGGCCTCGTCCAGGGACGCGATCTCGCAGGCGTCGGCGAGCAGCCATTCGGCGCGCGGCACGCTGTCGATCTTGATGGCGCGGGGGTCGACGTCGATGAGCAGGACCTCGTGGCCGTTCTCCAGGAGCTCGGCCGCGATGGAACGGCCGACGGCCCCCGCTCCGGCGATGGCGACGCGCATCAGTGGTCCTCTTCCGGTGCCGCGGCGAGCACCTTGTTGATCCGGTCCATGTCGTTCTCGGCGGCGATGACGTGGAGCACGTCGCCGTCCTGGACCATGGTGTCCTCCGTGATGGTCACGGCCTCGCCCATGCGGTTGATGAAGGCGAGGCGCGTGCGGACGCGACTCTCCAGGTCGACGACGCGGGTGCCGATCCAGGACGGCTGGGCGGTGACCTCGGCCAGCACCACGGTGCCTGTGGGGTCGCGCCAGAGCGGCTCGGCGCCCTCGGGGAGAATGCGGCGCAGGATCTGGTCGGCGGTCCAGCGCACGGTCGCCACCGTGGGGATGCCCAGCCGCTGGTAGACCTCGGCCCGGCGGGGGTCGTAGATGCGGGCCACCACGTTGTCGACGCCGAACGTCTCGCGGGCCACGCGCGCGGAGATGATGTTGGAGTTGTCACCGCTGGAGACGGCGACGAACGCTGCCGCGGACTCGACGCCGGCCTCGATGAGCACGCCGCGATCGAAGCCGATGCCCGTCACCCGCCGCCCCCGGAACCCGGCGCGCAGCCGGCGGAACGCCTGCGGGTCGCGGTCGATGATGGCGACGGAATGTCCGCTGTCTTCGAGGATGTGCGCGAGGGTCGAACCCACCCGGCCACATCCCATGATCACTATATGCATATCCCCCCGCATCGTCGCGGTCGGCCGGTTGCTCGACACCAGTATGGCCCCAGCAGGGACTCGCCTCGTTTAGGGCCTGCACATGGGGCTAGCATCTCGTTACGTGGCGAAGGTGACGGATCTTGTCAAACGTTTGCTCGTGGGGCGTGCCCTACGCAGCGGGCAGCTTCATGAGCAACTCCTCCGGAAACGGATCGCACTACCCGTTTTCGCGAGTGACGCGCTCTCCTCCGTCGCCTACGCGCCGCAGGAGATCCTCGTCATCCTGTCGCTGGCCGGTGTGTCCTTCTACACCTACAGCCCCTGGGTCGCCATGGCCGTCGTGGTCGTGATGCTCACGGTGGTGGCGTCCTACCGGCAGAACGTGCACGCCTATCCAAGCGGCGGCGGCGACTACGAGGTCGCGACCACCAACCTCGGCAAGAACGCCGGCCTCACCGTGGCCAGCGCGCTCATGGTCGACTACGTGCTGACGGTCGCGGTGTCCGTGGCCAACGGCGTCGACTACGTGGGCGCCACGATCCCGTTCGTGGGCGAACACAAGCCCACCGTGGCCATCGCCATCGTGATCCTGCTCACCGTGATCAATCTGCGCGGCATCCGTGAGTCCGGCGCCGCCTTCGCCATTCCCACGTATGCGTTCATGGTGGCCGTGCTGGGGCTGGTCGCCTGGGGCGGGTTCCGGCTGCTGGTGCTGGGCGACGAGATCAAGGCGCCGAGCGCCGACTTCACCATCGAGCCGGAGCAGGTCAACCTGACGGCCTTCGCCGCGGCGTTCCTCATCCTGCGCGCGTTCTCCTCCGGCTGCGCGGCCCTGACCGGTGTGGAGGCCATCAGCAACGGCGTGCCCGCCTTCCGTAAGCCCAAGAGCAAGAACGCCGCCACGACGCTGCTCATGATGGGCCTCATCGCGGTCACCATGTTCAGCGGCATCATCGCGCTCGGGCTGGCGTCGGGGGTGAAGATCGCCGAGCCATCCGTGGTCGCCGAGGACCTGCTCCGGCCGGACGGCACGCCCGTCGGCCCCAATTACTACCAGCAGCCGATCATCTCCCAGGTGGCCGACGCGGTGTTCGGCGGCGGGTCGCTGATGTTCATCGTGATCTCGGCGGTGACGGCGCTGATCCTGTTCCTGGCGGCCAACACGGCGTTCAACGGCTTCCCGGTGCTCGGCTCGATCCTGGCGCAGGACCGTTACCTGCCGCGCCAGCTGCACACCCGCGGCGATCGGCTGGCCTTCTCCAACGGCATCGTCATCCTGGCGCTCGGCGCGTGTCTTCTGCTGTGGGGGTTCGACGCGGACGTCAGCCGCCTGCTGAACCTCTACATCGTCGGCGTCTTCGTGTCGTTCACGCTCAGCCAGACCGGCATGGTCATCCATTGGACCCGCCATCTGAAGACCGAGACCGATTCCAAGATCCGCCTCCAGATGCACCGGTCCCGGGTGATCAACTTCTTCGGCGGCGTCATGACGGGGCTCGTGCTGATCGTCGTGCTGCTGACCAAGTTCCTGGTCGGGGCGTGGATCGTGGTCATCGCGATGCCGATCCTGTTCCTCATGATGAAGGGCATCAGGCACCACTACGACAACGTGGCGGCCGAGCTGGAGATCACCGAGGACTACGAGCCCACCATGCTGCCCGCCCGCAACCACGCCATCGTGCTCGTCTCCAAGATCCACAAGCCGACCCTGCGGGCCCTGGCGTACGCGCGTGCCACGAGGCCGTCCATGCTGGAGGCCATCACCGTGGGCGTCGAGGGCGAAGAGGCGCGCAAGCTGCAGGAGGAGTGGGAGCGGCGGGGCATCCCGGTGCCGCTGAAGATGCTCGACTCGCCGTACCGGGAGATCACGCAGCCGATCCTCGACTACGTCAAGCACCTGCGCAGGCGCTCGCCGCGGGACGTGGTGACCGTGTTCATCCCCGAGTACGTCGTCGGCCACTGGTGGGAGCACCTGCTGCACAACCAGAGCGCGCTCCGGCTGAAGGCGCGGCTGTTGTTCAAGCCGGGGGTTATGGTCACGAGCGTGCCCTGGCAGCTGCACTCCTCGGACCGGCTCAAGGGCCGGCCGGAGCCGTTCGCGCCCGGATCGGTGCGGCGTCCGTGGCACACGACGGTCAAGGAAGAGGAAGGGCAGATCAGGACGCGTTGATCAGCGCGCGCAGCCGGTCGGTGTCGGCCGCGCTCCAGCCCGGCGGCGCGGCGACCGCGGCCCAGCCGTCGACGATGTTGGGGCCGTAGCGGTGCCCGTGGCCCGGCGGCACGGACAACCCGGCCGTCAGGTCCACCAGCACCTGCCAGAACGTCACGAGCGGGAACCAGTTCATCTCCGGATTCATCCCCGGACCACGCGCGCCCTCCAGCCAGGCCGGCCGGCGGTAGATCAGCTCGGGCGACCACCACACGACCGGGTCGGAGGCGTTCTGCAGATAGACCACGCGCGGGTGCGGCCACGGCTCGGCCGGCCGGTTCAGGTCGTCGGGGTGCTGGGCGAACCTGACCGTCTTGCCCGCCTGATAGACCGGCCGCCACACGGGGCTGCCGGGCTCGCGGCCGTTCGTGACGCTGCGCCAGATGTGGTTGGCGTTCGGCGGGCCGACGAACACCGCGCCGTCCGCCTTGGCCGCCAGGTCCTCCAGGTCCAGGAAGGCCCCCTCCAGCTGGTACGACCCCAGGCTCTCGCCCGACAGCACCAGCTTCGGCCGGTCGCCGGCCGGCAGCCGGGCCCACCTGGCGCGTACCGCCTCGAACAACGCCCGCCCCGCGGCCGCCGCCTTGTCCCTGTCGAGCAGGAACGACGCCCAGCTCGGCAGGTAGGAGTACTGCAGGGCGACCATGGCGGTGTGGCCGTTGTACATGTACTCCAGCGCGTCCGTCACGTGCTGGTCCACCCAGCCGGTGCCGGTGGTGCCGAGCACGGCGAGCACGGGGCGGGCGAACGCACCGGTGCGTTCGAGCTCGCGTACCGCCAGCGCCGCCTGGGCCTGGGGTGAGCGGGTGGTGTCGAGGCCGACGTACACCCTGATCGGGTCGGCGGCGGGGCGGCCGGAGAAGGCGGTGAGCCGGGCGCGGGTGGTGGCGGTGCCGGTGAAGCGGCGGCCTTCTTTGCCGAGCGACTCCCAGGTCACCAGCGAACCCGGGCCGCCGGACGCCAAGGTGGACGTGGGCCTGCGCACGCCCGGGTGGGTGCCGGCGTTGGTGACCGAGGAGACTTCGCTCACCCGGGCGGCGAAGGCGGAGAAGACCACGTCGTTGGCGAAGACGACGACCACGAGGCTGATGACGAGCACGCCGAGGACATGGCCGACATAGATCGGGACGAAGCGCTCGAGCCAGGCGATCAGCTTGCGGCAACCCAAGCGGACAACTCGCGAAATAACGAGAAATAGCGTGAAAAGGGCGACGGCTATCGCGAAGATCACCGGAGGGAACCACGTGATCTGCGTGTCCATGCCCATGAGCGCCCGCAGGTCGCGCTGCCAGTCCACGCTGTACCAGAGCGCCACCGCCGCCAGCCCCCCGCCCGCGCCGATCAAGACCTGCCAGGCGATCCTTCGTCCCCGCTCCGGCAGCCGGTACGAGATCACCGCCCTGCCCAGCGCGCCGAGCGCGGCTCCCACGGCGTACCCGAGAATGCCGGTGACCGCGCACATCACCCCCTGGTACAACCACGTGCGGGGCAGCATCGACGGCGTCAGCGACGCGCAGGCGAACAGCACGGCCAGCAGCGTCCCCCCGAAGCCGGGCCGCCGTCGTACCACCCTCGCCGTTTCCACCACCACCTACAGTAGTGGATCAATCTGGGCAGGTAGGGGGCATAGGGTGGCGGTGTGGAACAGGCATCTCTCGAGCTGACGGTGGGTCCGGTCGCGCACGGCGGCTGGTGTGTGGCGCGCCATGAAGGACGCGTGGTGTTCGTGCGGCACGCGCTGCCCGGCGAACGGGTCATCGCCGACGTCACCGAGGAGACCACCCGGTTCCTGCGTGCCGACGCCGTGGAGATCCTCGAGCCGTCGCCCGACCGCGTGGTCCCGCCCTGCCCGTACGCGGGCCCGGGCCGTTGCGGCGGCTGCGACTGGCAGCACGCCACGCCGGAGGCGCAGCGGCGGCTCAAGGCCCATGTCGTGGCCGAGCAGCTGCAGCGGCTGGCCGGGATCGAGCGCGAGGTCGTGGTCGAGGAGGTGCCCGGGGCCAAGGACGGGCTCGGCTGGCGGACGCGGGTGCAGTTCGCCGCCCTGCCGACCGGCGAGCTGGGCTTCCGGCGGCACCGTTCGCACGAGATCGAGGTGGTGGACGCCTGCCTGATCGCCCACCCCGAGGTGGAGGCGGTCGGGGCGGAGGCGCATGAGTGGCCGGGCGCGGCCGGGGTCGAGGTCATCGCCTCCTCCAGCGGCGACCGGGCCGTAGTGGTCTCGCCCCGGCCGCGACGCAGTGTCACCGTCCCCGAGCTGGAGGCGCCCGCCTCGATCCTGCTCGACCAGGGGAAGGGCCGCACGGTGCCGCGGCGCGGGTCGGGCGTGCTGCACGAGCAGGTGGGCGACCGCGAGTTCCGGGTGGCTGGTAGCGGCTTCTGGCAGGTCCACCCGGGGGCCGCGGAGACGCTGCTGGACGCGGTGCTGGCGTACGCGGCGCCGGAGCCGGGCGAATGGGCGCTCGACCTCTACTGCGGCGTCGGCCTGTTCGCGGCCGGGCTCGCCGAGGCCGTGGGGCCCGAGGGGGCGGTGTTCGGCCTGGAGTCGGAGGCCTCGGCCGTCCGCGACGCCCGCGCCAACCTGCGCGACCTGCCGCAGGCCCGGGTGGAGCGGGGACGGGTGGAGGAGGCGCTCGACCGGTTCCAGATCGAGCGCGCCGACCTCGTCGTGGTGGACCCGCCGCGGTCCGGGCTCGGGCGGGAGGTGGTCGAGCGCATCACGGCGCTGGACGCGACGCGGATGGTGTACGTGTCCTGCGATCCTGCCACGTTCGCCCGGGATCTGAAGTGGCTGGCGGAACGCGGATATGTGCTCGCCGACCTGCGTGCCTTCGACGCCTTCCCGATGACTCATCACGTGGAATGTGTGGGACTGCTAGTCAGGAAATAGCCCCTGCAAATGGCGCTATTTCCGTGCCAACCATGAGCTGTCGTCCGTCGTCCTTACATGCGTCACATTGCCCACATGTAGAGGACGTCGACGGTGAGAATCGTCTTATCGGGCGCGCTCGTCGCGGCGGCGACGCTCGGCACGGCACTGCCCGCCCAGGCCGCGGCTCCCGCGATCCAGATCGTGAAGATCTACTACGACTCCCCGGGGAGCGACCGGCGCTCGAACAGCTCGCTGAACGCCGAGTACATCACCGTCCTCAACACCACGAAACGCGCGATCGACCTCGAAGGCTGGACGATCCGCGACAAGACCGGTTACACGTACGAGTTCGGCCCGGACGTGATGCTCGGTGCGAAGAAGCGGATCACGCTGCGTTCCGGGCAGGGTGACGACGGGACCAGCAGCGTGTACTGGGGACGCAAGCAGTACGTCTGGAACAACGACCAGGACAGCGCCTACGTCCGCCACTCGAACGGCAAGCTCGTCGACTCCTGCGCCTACAGCGCCTCCCGGTCCCGGAGGTCCTCGGCCTACGTGACCTGCTGAGAAGTGCGCCCTCGTGGACCGCCGGCACCCCTCGCCGGCGAAGCGGCCATGCGTTCTGCGGCTTTTGCCGTGTAGGTCATGCCGTCCGTCGCTAACGTGGCCCGCATGCGTCCCCCACCGCATCAGCACCCTCAGCCGCGACAGCCCCCGCCGCCTCCCCCGAAGCAGAGGCCAGTGCTGCTGATCATAGGGGCGGGGGTCGGCGGCCTCGCCGTTCTCGCCGTCATCGGCGTGCTGCTCGTCAACGTCGTGGGCCCGCGCCTGCTCGCCCCGCCGCAGACCCCGTCGGTGGCGCTCCCCCAGAAGAGCGAGGAGAGCGGGGGCACGACGCCGATGGAGCAGCGGCGCAAGGAGTTCCTGATCAGTCTCGCCTTGATCGCCCCATGGCTGCTCGACGAGGACATCAACTGGTCGGCGGCCACGAAGACCTGCGAGGACATCAAGCAGGGCAAGAGCGAGGAACAGGCGATCGAGGCCGCCCAAGAGCGGTTCACCGACGTGGACGCCGAGCAGGCCAAGAAGATCGTCGCCGAGATCAAGACCTGGTGTGCGGCCTGAGCTCAGAGCCAGCCCATGCGCTGGGCGGTGCGGATCGCCTCCAGCCGGTTCTGGGCGTTGAGCTTGGTCATGGCGCTCGACAGGTAGTTGCGTACGGTGCCCTCGGTCAGGTGCAGCTCACCGGCGATCCGCGAGATCGTCGCCCCGTCGCCGGCCAGCCGCAGCGCGTCGCGCTCCCGCTCGGTCAGCGGGCTGTCGCCTGCCGCCATCGCCGCCGCGGCCAGCTCCGCGTCCAGGTAGCGGCCGCCGCTCTGGACCTTCCTGATCGCCATGGCCAGCTCCTCGGCCGAGGCGTCCTTGCCGAGGAACCCGCTCACGCCTGCCGCCATGGCCCTGCGCAGGTAACCCGGCCGGCCCAGGCTGGTCAGGATGACGATCTTGCACTGGGCACTGATGCGCTCGGCCGCGCTCAGGCCGTCCATGCCCGGCATCTCGATGTCGAGCACCGCCACGTCGGGCCGATGCTCGGCCACCGCGGCGACCACCTCGTCGCCCCGGCCGACCTGGGCCACGACCTGGATGCCGTCCTCGAGGTCCAGCAGGGCCGCGATGGCGCCGCGGATGAGGTGCTCGTCGTCGGCGAGCAGCACGCGGATGGTCATGAAAGCTCCCGGAGAATCATGCGGGCACCCCTGCCCGCAGCAGGTAGCGGCCCTCGGGCGCCGGCTCAGCCTTCAGGGTGCCGCCTGCCGCGCGCACGCGATCGGCCAGCCCCGCCAGCCCGTTGGCCGCGTGCTCGCCCACCGGCCCGCTCACCCCGTCGTTGGCCATTTCCAGCACGCCGTCCTCGATCGTGATCGTGCAGCGTTCGGCCCGGCTGTGCTTGAGCACGTTGGTCGCGCCCTCGCGGACGACCGTGGCCAGCAGTGTGCGGGCCTCGGGTGTCAGTGAGCCCGTCTCGGCGCGTACGGTGCACCGCACGTCCGCCGCCTCCAGCACCGCCCGCACACTGGCGAGCACCTCGTCCAGGTCGACGGCCCGGTAGTTCTGCACGACGGTACGCACTTCGCGTAACGACCGCCTGGCCAGGTCGCGTACCCCGAACATCTCCGCCGCCGCCGCGCCAGGATCGCTACGCAGCGCCTGCTCGGCGTGGGCGGCCCGGGCCGCGACGTCGGTGAGGCTCTGCCCGAGCAGGTCGTTGAGATCGCGGGCGAAGCGCAGCCGTTCTTCGGAGACCGCCAGCCTGGACAGCGCCTCCTGGCCCTCGTGCGCCTCCTTGGCCAGCTGCCAGAGCCGCAGGTTGGCCCACACCGCGCCGACGCTGATCACGGTGAACAGCGTCTGCGTCAGCAACACGGGGAAGACGAACTCTCCCATCAGGGTGATGTAGAGGTTGATGAGCACGATCGACGCGACAGAAAGGGCGATGACGGTGCGCTTGCGCACGAACGCCGCCATCAACGCCAGCCAGGCCGGGATGATCCAGAACAGCGGGAAGACGGAAAGGAGCACGACGATCACCCCGGTAACCGCCAGGATCGCGGTCGGCCGCTTTCCGCCTCGGACGGCGATCCCGAACGGGCGCGTGCTCAGCACGTTGAAGACCAGCAGCAGGACGACGGCACCGACACCGAGTGGCCAGGGCAGGATGCCCGCCTGCCAGCGGATGAACAGATCCGCGTAGCCGAAGAGCGGCAACAGCACGATGACGTTGGAGGAGCCGACGACCAACCAGCGGACCTTGTCGAGCTTGGAGGCCTTCCGGACCCTGCCGAGCACCTCGCGCATCACGCCGGCACCGCCGCGCGCAGCAGGAACTCGCCCGCCGGGGTGGGCGCGGCGGAGAAGGATCCACCGGCCGTTGCCAGCCGCTCCGACAGGCCGCGCAGCCCGTTGCCGGGCGGCGCAGGCTCCCCGTGCACGCCGTCGTTAAGCATCTCGAGCACGCCTCCGTGGATGGTGATCGCGCAGCGGGTGGCCCTGCTGTGCTTGAGCACGTTGGT
Source organism: Nonomuraea sp. 3N208 (assembly GCF_052245935.1). NCBI lineage: Bacteria > Bacillati > Actinomycetota > Actinomycetes > Streptosporangiales > Streptosporangiaceae > Nonomuraea > Nonomuraea sp. 3N208. Next base: position 87,538 of record NZ_JBQQBR010000006.1, read on the forward strand.
GCCGCCCTCGCGGACCGCCCACGCCAGCAGCGCCCTGGCGGCCGGCGACAGGCCGTCCGCCCTGGCGACGATGTCACAGCGGGCGCCTGCCGCCTCCAGCGCCGCGCGTACGCCGACGAGCTCCTCGTCCAGGTCGAGCGCCTGGTAGCCGTGCACCGCCTGCTGCACCTCGGCCAGCGACTCCGCGGCCAGCGCACGGACCTCGGCCATCTCGGCCGCGGCCCGCGCGGTGTCCTTGCTCGCCAACTTGGCGGCCAGCTCGCTCTTCAGCGTGATGACAGAAAGGCTGTGCCCGAGCAGGTCGTGCAGGTCGCGCGCGAAGCGCAGCCGCTCCTCGGCCACCGCCAGCCGCGCCTTGGCCTCCCTGCTGTTGTACGCGTCCCTGATCACCCACCAGAGCCAGCGCCACAGCAACATGGTCACGACCATCGAGACGGAGATGACCGCACTGCCGAGCAGCACGCCCTGCCACGCCTGCCCGGTCGTCAGGACGGTGTATGTGGTGACGGTGGTCACGACGGTCACCGTGAGACCGGCCGTCGTCCACGGCCGCAGGTAGAGCGCGGCCGCCCCCAGCCATAGCCCCTCCGTCTGCATCCACGCGCCCGCCGCGTCCGTGTCCAGCGGCAGGATCGCCAGGCTGGCCACCGCGAACACCGCGGCGAGCAGCAGCTTCACCGTGGGGCGAGGCCGGGAGTCGAAGGCGTCTCTGAGGAGGAAGGGGAAGAGCCCGTAGAAGCCGAACGTGCACACGATGGCGATGCCCGCGGCCAAGGGCGAGAGCGTGCCCTCCGTAGCGGCCGCGAGGATGAGCACGAGCGAGAGGATGGCGACGAACGCCACCATCCCGTCCATCCAGTAAATCAGGATCTTCCGCGCGGTGTCCGGCCGGGCCGCCATCGTCCCTCCCCCCCGCTGACAGAAGCCTCCTGGTCCCCAAAATCCTATAGTTCAGGGGCCCCGCAGAGTCCGCGCAACCTCACGTGACGGGGGCACGCCGCGCAGCGACAGCCAGGCCAGCCCGTGGCGGGCGGCGTAGTCGGCGAGCGTGCGGGCGTCGAGCTCGCTCAGGTCGCCCTCGCCCGCCAGAACCGGGGTCAGGGCGATGCGCCGCCATGCCCGGCCGGGCTCCGGCAGGTCCTGGGCCTGGGCGATCTGGTCCTTGGCCAGCTGGATGGCCGCCGCTAGCCGGCGCAGGCGGCCGCCGGGACCCGAGCGCGGCTCCATGACGGCCAGCAGGTTGACGGTGCCGACCTCCGCGCCCGCCTGGTGGGTGGTGCGCAGCATCGCCACGTCGGCGGCGTCCAGCCCGTGCGGCCTCAGCGGCAGCGTGAAGCTGACCCGTAGCGGCCGCTCGCGCTGCATGGCCCGGATGGCGCGGGCCCTGCGCAGCACCACGGCGCCGTCCTCGCTGTCGCGGATCTCGAAGTCGACGGACGCGGCGTCGAACGCGCCGACCACCCTGCGGTAAGCGGCGGCGAGCCCGCCCGGCCTGGTGCAGGTCACGGCCAGTTCCTCGACTCCAGGGCCGCCGAACGCGGGAGCGGCGTCCCCGCCCAGCGCCCTTAGCCGGCCGATCTTGTTCGCCACCGCGTTCGCGCCGGGATCGAGTGGATCGGCCCGGTCGATGGCCGGCCCAACCGTTTCGAGCGGATCACTCCGGTCCGTGCCCGACGTGCCCGAGTCCGGCAGCCTGTCCGACGTGCCCGAGTCCGGCACCCTGTCCGACGTGCCCGAGTCCGGCACCCTGTCCGACGTGCCCGAGTCCGGCACCCTGTCCCGGTCGAGCGTTTCGAGTGGCCCTGCCCACTTCGGGGAGCAGGCGTCGTCGCCGCCCGCAATGAGGTGGCCCAGCACGTAGTGGCGCACGCCGGTACGGCGGGAGTGGGCAGGCAGGTCGAAGTCCGGCTCGCGGGCCGTGTCGACGAAGCCCACGAACGGGGTATGCCGCTCCGCGGCCACCGTGGGGGAGACGCTGGGGGAGGGCCGCCCGACCTCCGGCGGTCGCTGCGGCGTCGGGGCGGCGGCGCCCGCGGGGAGCAACTGGATCACCACACCCGTGGCGGCGGCGAGCCCGAGGCCGCCGAGGATCGCGAGCGGGCGGGGGAGCGTGCCGGGTTCCCTTTTGTGCCGTGGCATAGGACACCCCGTGTAGTCGACTGGCTACGTACGGCGTTTGACGTGAACGCTAGCAAGCGTTCCCGGCACGGCGTGAGTCTTTTCCGGTTCGCGTCCGATGTGTGCCGATAATGTGGGCATGAAGCTGCGGATCTTCACCGAGCCCCAGCAGGGCGCGACATATGACGACCTGCTCACCGTCGCCCAGGCCACCGAACGGCTCGGCTTCGACGCGTTTTTCCGGTCCGACCACTACCAGCGCATCGGCGCCGGCGACCCGGGTCCGGGCTCGACCGACGCCTGGATCACCCTCGCCGGCCTGGCCAGGGAGACCTCGCGCATCCGGCTGGGCACGCTGGTGACGCCCGCCACGTTCCGGTTGCCCGGCCCGCTGGCGATCAGCGTCGCGCAGGTGGACCAGATGAGCGGCGGCCGGGTCGAGCTGGGCTTCGGCACCGGCTGGTACGACGGGGAGCACGCCGCGTACGGTATTCCGTTCCCGCCGACGGGCGAGCGGTTCGGGCGGTTCGAAGAGCAATTGGAGATCATCACCGGCCTGTGGACGGCGGAGAAGTCCTACTCGTTCGATGGCCGCTACTACCGGCTCGTGGACTCGCCCGCGCTGCCGAAGCCGGTGCAGCGGCCCCGGCCGCCGATGATCATCGGCGGGTTCGGCGCCAAGCGCACGCCACGGCTGGCGGCCACGTACGCCGATGAGTACAACGTGCCGTTCCGCACCCTGGCCGACACCGCCGAGGCGTTCGACCGGGTACGCGAGGCGTGCGAGACGACCGGCCGCACCGTCCGGCTGTCGGTGGCCCAGACCACGGTCGTGGGCGCTGACCGGGCGGAGGTCGAGCGGCGCGCGGCCGCCATCGGCGAGAACCCGGACACCCTGGGCCTGGGCGGCACCCCGGCTGAGGTCGTGGAGAAGATCGGCAAGTTCGCCGAGCTGGGCGCCGAGCGGGTCTACCTGCAGATCATGGATCTGAGCGACCTCGAGCACCTGGAGCTGATCGCGGCCGAGGTGCTCCCGCACGTGTAAGTAATCGTTGGCGGGGGTTCGCGGGGTTACGGCAGACTTGGGGCGTGCTGCTGACGATCACGACTACCGCGAGCCCCGCCACCGACCTGGGTTTTCTCTTGCACAAGCATCCGGGGCGCGTGCAGGAGTTCAGCCAGTCGTTCGGCACGGCCAGGGTGTTCTACCCGGAGGCGGGCGAGGAGCGCTGCACGGCGGCGCTCATGCTGGAGGTCGACCCGATCGCGCTGGTCAGGTCACGCGGCAAGGGCTCGCCCGACTTCAGTCTGTCTCAATACGTCAACGACCGCCCCTACGCGGCGTCCTCGCTGCTGGCCGTGGCGCTGGGAGACGTCTTCCGCACCGCGCGGGCCGGCCGGTGCAAGGCCCGGCCCGAACTTCCCGGCGAGGCGCTGCCGCTGGAGCTCAGGCTGCCCGCGCTGCCCTGCCGGGGTGGGCCCGACCTGGCGCGGCGGTTGTTCGAGCCGCTCGGCTGGGAGGTCGAGGCGCAGGCGCTGCCGCTCGACGAGGGCTTCCCCGAGTGGGGCGAGTCGCGCTATGTCCGGCTCACCCTGCGCGGCGCGGCCCTCCTGTCCGACGCGCTCAACCACCTCTACGTGCTGCTGCCCGTGCTCGACGACGGCAAGCACTACTGGATCGCGCCCGACGAGGTCGACAAGCTGATCAGGGCCGGCGAGGGCTGGCTGCGCGGGCACCCGGAGCGCGGGCTGATCGCCCGCCGCTACCTGGGCCGGCGCTGGGCCCTCGCCCGCACCGCGCTGGCCAGGCTGGCCGAGCTGGGCGACGAGACGGAGGAGCAACTGGAGCCCGCGGTCGCGGAGGACGCGCCGCCGGAGGAGACCGCCGCCGACGAGATGGCCGCCGCCGAGGCCGAGGCCCACGCCACAACCACGGCGCCCACCGCACCCGACGCGGCCTTCCCGCTGGACGCGCCCGCAGCAACCCCCGCACAGGACGCGGCCGCCGGCGCGCTCGCGGCGGTGGGCCCGGCCAAGGGCGCCGAGGCCAAGGCCAAGCCGCTCAACCTTCAGCGCCGCGAAACCGTGTTGCGGGTGCTGGAAGAGCTCGGCGCGGCCAGCGTGATCGACCTGGGCTGCGGCCAGGGCGAGCTGGTCGGTGCGCTGCTGGCCAGGCCCAGGTTCGCCAGGGTCGCCGGCGTGGACGTCTCGTCGATGGCGCTCACCATCGCCGCCCGCAAGCTGCGCCTCGACCGCATGCCCGACGCCAAGCGTGCCCGCCTCACCTTGTTCCAGGGCGCGCTCACGTACACCGACAAGCGGCTCAAGGGCTACGACGCCGCCGTGCTCATGGAGGTGATCGAGCACGTCGACCCGCCTCGCCTGACCGCGCTCGAACGCGTCGTGTTCGGCCATGCCAAGCCCATGCACGTACTCGTCACCACCCCCAACATCGAGCACAACGTCCGCTACGAGTTCCTCACCGGCCTGCGCCACCCCGACCACCGCTTCGAGTGGACCCGCGCCGAGTTCGCCGCCTGGGCGACCCGGGTGGCCGCCGAGCACGGCTACCAGGTCACGTTCGAGCCGGTCGGCGACGACGACCCCGAGGTCGGCCCGCCCACCCAGATGGGAGTGTTCACCCGTGATCAGCGTTCCTGAGCTGTCCCTCGTGGTCCTGGTGGGCGTCTCCGGCAGTGGCAAGTCCACCTTCGCGCGCAAGCACTTCAAGCCCACGCAGGTCATCTCCTCCGACTTCTGCCGCGGCCTGGTCGCCGACGACGAGAACGACCAGTCGGCCACCCCGGCCGCGTTCGAGCTGCTGCACCACATCGTCGGCGTACGCCTGGCCAGGGGCCTGCTCACCGTGGTCGACGCCACCAACGTCCAGTACGCCGCCCGCAAGAGCCTCATCGACCTGGCCAGGAAGCACCACGTGCTGGCCGACGCGATCGTCCTGGACGTGCCGGAGGAGGTGGCCATCGAGCGCAACGCCGCTCGCCCCGACCGCGACTTCGGCCCCGGCGTGGTGATCCGCCAGCGCAAGGACCTTCGACGCTCGCTCGGCAAGATCACCAGCGACGGCTTCAGGAAGGTCCATGTGCTGCGCGGGCTCGACGAGGTCGACAACGCGGTGATCACGTACGAGAAGGCGTGGTCGGACCTGACCGAGCTGACGGGCCCGTTCGACCTCATCGGCGACGTGCACGGCTGCCGCGCGGAGCTGGAGACCCTGCTGCGCGAGCTGGGCTGGGAGGGCGTCAGGCACCCGCAGGGCCGTACCGCGGTGTTCGTCGGCGACCTGGTGGACCGCGGCCCCGACACACCCGGCGTGCTGCGCCTGGTGATGGACATGGTCGAGGCCGGCACCGCGATCTGCGTGGCGGGCAACCACGAGCAGAAGCTGGTGCGCGCACTGAACGGCCGCAAGGTCACGGTCGCCCACGGCCTGCAGGAGTCGCTCGACCAGCTCGCCGCTCAGCCGCCCGAGTTCGTCGAGCGGGCCAAGCGGTTCATGGACGGCCTGCTCAGCCACTACCGCCTCGACGGCGGCCGGCTCGTGGTGGCGCACGCCGGGCTCAAGGAGGCCTACCACGGCCGCGCGTCCAAGCGGGTGCGCTCGTTCGCCCTGTACGGCGACACCACCGGCGAGACCGACGAGTACGGCCTGCCTGTCCGACTGCCGTGGGCCGAGGAATACCGCGGCCGCGCCATGGTCGTCTACGGCCACACGCCCACGCTCCGGCCCGAGTGGATCAACAACACGATCTGCCTCGACACTGGCTGCGTCTTCGGCGGCCACCTGACCGCGCTGCGATACCCCGAGCGCCAGATCGTCCAGGTCCGAGCTGAGAAGGTCTGGTACGAGCCGACCAAGCCGCTCGGCGCCGGCGCCCGCGACCCCGGCATGCTGGACGTCAACGACGTGATCGGCACTCGCCACGTGGAGACCAGGTTCGGCGCCCGGGTCAAGGTCCTGGAGGACAACGCGGCCGCGGCCCTGGAGGTCATGAGCCGTTTCGCGGTGGATCCGCGCTGGCTGGTCTACCTGCCGCCCACCATGGCCCCGCCGGAGACCTCGCAGCTCGACGGTTACCTGGAGCACCCGCACGAGGCCTTCGAGGAGTTCGCCGCCGCCGGGGTGCGCGAGGTCGTGTGCGAGGAGAAGCACATGGGCTCGCGAGCCGTCGCCGTGCTGGCCAGGACGCCGGAAGCGGCCGCGGTCCGGTTCGGCGTGACCGATGGCGGCTGCGGCGCCGTGTACACGCGCACCGGGCGGCCGTTCTTCACCGACACGGGCCCGCTGGTCGAGGGGCTGCGCGCGGCCTGTGAGCCGCTGTGGGAGGAGCTCGGCTCCGACTGGGTGGTGCTCGACTGCGAGCTGCTGCCGTGGTCCGCCAAGGCCGGCGACCTCATCAGGAGCCAGTACGCCTCCGTCGGCGCGGCCGCCCGCGCCGCGCTGCCCGAGGCGGTGCAGGCCCTGGAGGCGGCGGCCGAGCGCGGGCTGGATGTGGGCGATCTGCTGCACCGCACCCGGCGCCGCTTCCGCAACGCTGCCCTGTTCCGCGACGCCTATGCCCGTTACTGCTGGCCGGTCGACGGGCTGGAGGGCATCAAGCTGGCGCCGTTCCAGATCCTCGCCTGCGAGGGCCGGGCCACGGCGCTGGAGCCGCACGCCTGGCACCTGAACACTTTGGCGCTGCTCGACTCGCCGCTGATCGCCAGGACCCGCCACGTGTTCGTCGATCTCGGCTCGCCGGAGTCCAGGGCCGAGGCGACCGCCTGGTGGGAGTCGATGACGGCGGCCGGCGGCGAGGGCATGGTGGTCAAGCCGGCCGCGTACGCGCCCGGGCGGGTGCAGCCCGGGGTCAAGGTCCGCGGCCGCGAATACCTGCGGATCATCTACGGCCCGGACTACACCGAGTCGCTCGACGTGCTGCGCAGGCGCTTCCTCGGCAAGAAGCGCTCGCTGGCGCTGCGCGAGTACGCGCTGGGCCTGGAGGCGCTGGCGCGGCTGGCCGACGGCGAGCCGGCCTGGCGAGTGCACGAGCCGGTCTTCGCCGTGCTCGCACTGGAGTCGGAGCCGGTGGACCCGCGCTTGTAAAGCTTGGGTAAGCCGGACGATACGCCGGTGACGTGCGGGTATGTCCCCTTTCCTGGGGGAAGGACCGGCATGGCGACTCAGCGTACCCACCATGAGCACCTGGGCCACGTGCTCTTCATCACGGCCGCCGCCGCCATCGGCGGATTCCTGTTCGGGTACGACAGCGCCGTCATCAACGGCGCGGTCGTCGGGATCCGCAGGCACTTCGGCGTCGGGCCGGTCGAGATCGGGTTCGTGGTGGCCATCGCGCTGCTCGGGTCCGCCGCGGGCGCGTGGATCGGCGGCCGGCTGGCCGACCGGTTGGGCCGCACCAGGTCCATGCAGGTGGCGGCGCTGCTGTTCGCGGTCAGCTCGATCGGGCAGATGTTGCCGTTCGCGATCTGGGACCTCGCGGTGTGGCGGGTGATGGCGGGCTTCGCGATCGGCATGGCCTCGGTTCTGGCGCCCGCGTACATCGCCGAGGTGGCCCCGGCGGCCTACCGGGGCCGGCTGGGCTCGCTCCAGCAGCTGGCCATCGTGCTCGGCATCGCGGTCTCGCAGCTGGTCAACTACCTGATCGCCTGGCTGGCCGGCGGCGACGTGAACAACCACCTGGGGCCGCTGCAGGCGTGGCAGTGGATGCTGGGCGCCTGCGTGGGGCCCGCCGTGATATATCTGCTGTTCGCACTGAACATCCCCGAGTCGCCCCGCTACCTGGTCATGACGGGGCGGACCAGGCGGGCACGCGAGGTGCTGGCCGAGGTCGAAGGCGACGGCGTGAACATCGACGAGCGCATCTCGGAGATCCAGCACGTCTTGCGGACCCAGCGCGTGCCGGGCATGAAGGACCTGCGCGGGCCGGCACTCGGGCTGCTGCCGATCGTCTGGATCGGCATCGCCCTGTCGGCCTTCCAGCAGTTCGTCGGCATCAATGTGATCTTCTACTACTCGACCGTGTTGTGGCAGTCGGTCGGCATCAACCAGAGCGACTCCCTTCTGATCAGCTTCTCCAGCTCGATCATCAACATCGTGGGCACCTTCATCGCGATCTCGCTCGTGGACAAGATCGGCCGCAAGCCGCTGCTCCTGATCGGCTCGGCCGGGATGGCGATCTCGCTGGCCACCGCGGCGTGGGCGTTCAGCGCGGGCAGGCTCGTCGGCGGCAGCGTCACGCTCCCGGACCCGCAGGGGCCGATCGCGCTCATCGCGGCCAACGTGTTCGTGCTGTTCTTCGCGCTGTCGTGGGGCGTGGTGGTGTGGGTGCTGCTGGGTGAGATGTTTCCGAACCGCATCCGGGCCGCCGCCCTGGGCCTGGCCGCCGCGGCCCAGTGGATCGCCAACTGGGCGATCACGGTGTCGTTCCCGGCCCTGTCGGCGTGGAACCTGCCGCTCACGTACGCCGGGTACGCGCTCTTCGCGCTGCTGTCGTTCCTCTTCGTGGCCAAATGCGTCAGGGAGACCAAGGGCCGAAAACTGGAGGAGATGGGTTAACCTCCGGGACGTGATCGACGACGTCCTCGGCCCCTCGCTCGACGTGCTCTTCTGCGGCATCAACCCCGGCCTCTTGTCCGAGGCCACCGGGCACCACTTTGCCCGGCCCGGCAACCGGTTCTGGCCGGCGCTGCACCTGTCCGGATTCACGCCGCGCCTGCTCGTGCCGGCCGAACAGCACCTGCTCCCCTCGTACGGGCTGGGCATCACCAACATCGTGCCCCGCGCGAGCGCCAAGGCGTCGGAGCTGACCAGGGAAGAGCTGGTCGAAGGCGGCGCCGCGCTGGCGTTGAAGGTGGCGCAGGCGGGCCCGAAGGTGCTGGCCGTGCTCGGCGTCTCGGCGTACCGCACCGCCTTCCTGCGGCCCAAGGCGCGGGTTGGGCCGCAGGGAGAGACGGTGGGCGGGGCCAGGGTGTGGGTGTTGCCCAATCCGAGCGGGATCAACGCCCACTGGACCCTGGCCGCCATCGCCGGCGAGATGGGACGCCTGCGCGTCTCGCTCGCCTAGCGCTACCGGCGCTTGCCGGCCCACCGGGACTACCGGGCCGCGAAGTCCTGGGTCCAGTAGATCCGGCCCTGGGAGTTCTTGGCCGCGCCGACGCCGATCAGGTTGAACCGGCAGTTCATGATGTTGGCGCGGTGACCGGAGCTGTTCATCCAGTCCTGGACGACGGCGGCGGGCGAGGGCTGGCCGAAGGCGATGTTCTCCGCCCAGGCCGATCCTCCGGTGAACCCGGCCGCCCTGATGCGGTCGGTGAAGCTGCGGCCGTCTTTGGAGGTGTGGTCGAAGTGGTTGGTCTTCGCCATGTCCTGGGAGTGGCCGAAGGCGGCCGCCCGCAACTGCGGGTCGTGCTTGAGCGGCCCGCAGCCGCCCTTGGCCCGCTCGGCGTTGGTCAGCCGGACGACCTCGTTCTCCTCGGCCGTGCCCACCGTCCCCGTCGAGGGCGTCGAGGGCGTTGCGGTGGGGGAGCTCGAGGGCGTTGCGGTGGGGGAGCTAGACGGCGTGGGGGTAGGAGTGCCGCTGCCCGGGGAGCAGGACAGCCTGGCCGCCCTGGACTTGGCGATGGTACGGCCGCGGATGTCGGTGGCGACCGCGTAGTAGACGCCGGGCTCGCAGGCCACCGCCACCTTGACGCGGCCGTTCCTGGTGGCCCCGCTCTTGACCACGGGGTCGCGGCCGGGGACGGCGCGCTTGATCCGGATGCGCAGCAGCGCGGATGAGAAACAGCCGCGGCGGGCGGCAAATGATTCGATCTTCAGTGCGCTGTTGAGCCGGGGCTTGGCCACGCTCACGCGGCACCTGGCGGCCTCCGACACCGTCGCGGCCTCGGCCGCCGTGAGCGGCGTGCTGAGCGCGGCAAGGCTCACGAGGCCGGCGAGTACCCCAAGGGGTCTACGCATAGGGGGTTTCCTCCAGTTGCGGTAGACGCTGGATGGCACCGCATTCTGTCGGGACCGCAACCCATTTGTCATCAAATCTGCAATATTCCGGTGATGCGGCGGTAAACCAAAGTGATCGTTGAAGCGTCTGCGCAGGCTGATCGGCCGGTCCTGTCGGCCTGACCGAAACCCGCCGAGGGTGCTATGACGTTCGCCGCCCCTTGCGACCGGCATGCCACTGAAACGCGAGAGCCGCCCGGCGGGGGGTGTCCCGCCGGGCGGCTCTCCTGTGTGTCGGGTGGTTCCCCCGATGTGGGCGCGTGAGGATCGCGCCCCACCCCCGGCTCAACGAAACAGCCAAGGGTTCCCGGCTCCCGCCCGGCTCATGACCGGACGGGTGCGCGGGAAGATCTACTTGGCGAGCAGCGAGCGCAGCACATACTGCATGATGCCGCCGTGCCGGTAGTAGTCGGCCTCGCCGGGCGTGTCGATGCGGACGACCGCGTCGAACTCGATATCGCCCGCTTTGACATGCACGGTCTGCGGGATGCCGCCCTTGTTGAGCTCCTCGACGCCCGTGATGTCGAACGTCTCCTCACCCGTCAGCCCCAGGGAAGCGGCCGAGGCGCCCTCGGGGAACTGCAGCGGCAGCACACCCATGCCGATCAGGTTGGAGCGGTGGATCCGCTCGTACGACTCCGCGATGACCGCCCGCACGCCCAGCAGCGCCGTGCCCTTGGCCGCCCAGTCGCGCGATGAGCCCGAGCCGTATTCCTTGCCCGCCAGCACCACCAGCGGCGTCCCCGCGGCCGCGTAGTTGACCGAGGCGTCGTAGATGAACGACACCGGGCCGTCGGCCTGGGTGAAGTCGCGGGTGTAGCCGCCCTCGGTGCCGGGGGCGATCTGGTTGCGCAGGCGGATGTTGGCGAACGTGCCCCTGATCATCACCTCGTGGTTGCCGCGCCGCGATCCGTAGGAGTTGAAGTCCTTGACCTCGACCCCGTTGGCCTGCAGGTATTGCGCGGCCGGGGTGCCGGTCTTGATGGAGCCGGCGGGCGAGATGTGGTCGGTGGTGACCGAGTCGCCGACCTTGACCAGCACGCGGGCGCCGCTGATGTCCGTGACCGGCTCGGGCTTCTCCGGCATGCCGTCGAAGTAGGGGGCCTTGCGCACGTACGTCGAGGAGGGGTCCCACTCGAAGGTGTTGCCGGTCGGGATCGGCAGCGAGCGCCAGTGGTCGTCGCCCTTGAACACGTCGGCGTAGTCGCGCTCGAACATGTCGCGGCCGATGGAGGAGTTGACCACGGCGGAGATCTCCTCCGGCGACGGCCAGATGTCCTTCAGATAGACCGGCTCGCCGTCGGTGCCGAGGCCGAGCGGCTCGGTGTCGAGGTCGAGGTCCATGGTCCCGGCCAGCGCGTACGCGACCACGAGCGGCGGCGAGGCCAGGTAGTTCATCTTGACGTCGGGGTTGATGCGGCCCTCGAAGTTGCGGTTGCCCGACAACACGGCCGTGACCGCCAGATCGTTGGCCTGGATGGCCTCGGAGATCTCCGGCGGCAGCGGACCCGAGTTGCCGATGCAGGTGGTGCACCCGTAGCCGACCAGGTTGAAGCCGATCTTGTCGAGGTACGGCTGCAGCCCGGACCGCTCGAAGTAGCCGGTGACCACCTGCGAGCCGGGGGCCAGCGACGTCTTCACCCACGGCTTGCGGGTTAGGCCCTTCTCGACGGCGTTGCGGGCCAGCAGCGCCGCGCCGAGCATGACGTACGGGTTGGAGGTGTTGGTGCACGAGGTGATCGCGGCGATGGAGACGATGCCGTGGTCGATCTCGAACGACGTGCCGTCGGCCAGCGTGACCGGGACCGGCTTGTGCGGCCGGCTGCCGTTGGCGGTGGCGTTGGAGGCGGGCGCGTCGGAGGCGGGGAAGGACTCCTCGCCCTCCTCGTCGACGCCGTCGGCCACGTAGTTCTGCACGTCGTGGCGCCAGGTGGCCTTGGCGGCCGACAGCGCGATGCGGTCCTGCGGGCGCTTGGGGCCGGCGATGGACGGGACGATGGTGGCGAGGTCCAGCTCGATGTACTCGGAGAACGCGGGCTCGGGCGCGGACGGGTCGAGCCAGAGGCCCTGGGTCTTGGCGTACGCCTCGACGAGCGCGATCTGCTCCTCGGAGCGTCCGGTCAGCCGCAGGTAGTCGATGGTCTGGCCGTCGATCGGGAAGATAGCGCAGGTGGAGCCGAACTCGGGGCTCATGTTGCCGATCGTGGCCCGGTCGGCCAGCGGCACGGACGAGACGCCCTCGCCGTAGAACTCCACGAACTTGCCGACCACACCGTGCTTGCGCAGAATCTCGGTGATCGTCAGGACCAGGTCGGTGGCGGTGGCGCCGGCCGGGAGCTGGCCGCTGAGCTTGAAGCCGACCACGCGCGGGATCAGCATGGAGATCGGCTGGCCGAGCATCGCGGCCTCGGCCTCGATGCCGCCGACGCCCCAGCCCAGGACGCCGATGCCGTTTTCCATGGTGGTGTGGGAGTCGGTGCCGACGCACGTGTCGGGGTACGCCTTGCCGTCGCGGATCATGACCACGCGGGCCAGGTGCTCGATGTTGACCTGGTGCACGATGCCGGTGCCGGGCGGCACGACTTTGAACTCGTCGAAGGCCGTCTGACCCCAGCGCAGGAACTGGTAGCGCTCGCGGTTGCGCTCGTACTCGCGCTCGACGTTGCGCTGGAAGGCGTCGGGGTGGCCGAAGAAGTCCACGATGACCGAGTGGTCGATGACCATCTCGGCGGGCGCGAGCGGGTTGATGCGGGCCGCGTCGCCGCCGAGGTCGCGCACGGCCTCCCGCATGGTGGCCAGGTCGACAACGCACGGCACGCCGGTGAAGTCCTGCATGATGACGCGCGCGGGCGTGAACTGGATCTCCACGCTCGGCGTCGCGTTGGGGTCCCACGAGCCCAGCGCACGGATGTGGTCGGCGGTGATGTTGGCGCCGTCCTCGGTGCGAAGGAGGTTTTCCAGCAGGATCTTCAGGCTGTACGGGAGGCGTGCGGCGCCCTCGACGGCATCCAGCCGGAAAATCTCGTATGACGCGTCGCCGACGCGTAGCGTGTCACGGCTGCCGAAGCTGTTCGCGGACACGGTGATTCGCCTCCTCCATCAGACAGGGTTCCAGACCAAATCCTGCCGCACTCCCAAAGGAGCATGCATGTTAGGTAAACCTAACTCGCAGGTCCGGGAGCGCTGCGGACAGATGTCTCGACGTCAAGATATCTCTAGAGTATCTCGACATCAAGTTAAACAGGCGCCAGGCGCCAGAACAGCAGGCCGATGATCGCGACCGACAGGATGGGCGCCAGGATCTTCTGCTCGAACGTCTTGCCCGTCTTGATGCCGATCTTCCACGGCAACAGGAACTTCGTGCCCAGCGGCCACAACACCGGACAGCCCCGCTCGGTCATGCAGTCGCCCACCACATGCATGAGGCAGCCGGCCGCCACCGCCAGCCCCAGCCACGCGTACCCGACGGACAATGACATGAAGACGGCGTAGAGCCCGGCGGTCAGCCCGACGTTGATCATGACGGATCCCATCTTGTTACCCGGGATCCCGATGCCGACCGCGCGTAGCGCGAGACCGATGAGCAGCACGACCATGATGTCGCGGCCGATGGGATAGGTGTTGGCCAGCCAGTGCGCCCCGAACCCCATCGCCACGGCGAAGACCAGTGAATGTGTGGCGCCCCGGTGCCCGCCGCTGATCCACGACACGGCCTTGCTGAGCCCCCACGTGACCGGCCCGAACGTCTGGGCGATCGTCGCGCTCGGGTGGTCGAGATCGGGCAACATCGCGGCGCCCGCGCAGACGATGGCGCCGGCGATCAACTCGGCGGGGCCTAACGCGCCCGCCATGATCCCCGTCTCGATGAACCGGGAGGACTCGGTCAGCAGCGGCAGCGCGGCGAGCGGCGGCGCCAGCCCCAGCCAGGCGATGGCCCCGGTTAACGCATGCGTGTGCCCCATCATGATCGGGACTGTACGGCAAAGAAGCCTTTTACGCGGTGAGGCAGGGCCGGACGCGGTGAAGCAGGACCCGGAAACGCAGACGAGGTCGTCTCCGCGGCGACAGCACCCCCCAGCCCTGCCGACGCGAAACGACCTCGTCTGCTCTGAACAACGACCCTCCCCTCAATCCTGTTCCCGGATTCCGCAACTTTTTCGTGATCTGGATCACTCTAGGTCTGGACTTGCGAACGACACACTATCGATATATCTTTGACGCATCGAGAATAGATCACGATATAGGAGGAAGCTATGAGTTCCGCACAAGCAGCAGGCGGTCCATGGCCGGGTGCCCACGAATACAAGCGGGTCGCCCGCGAAGCGTTCAAGGCCGTGGCCGACGCCTTCGACGAGATGGGTGGGCGGCGCCACCGCCACGAGCACGAGCACCGGCAGCGCGGCCGGCGAGGCGGTCCCGGGCCGTTCCCATTCGACTTCGGGCGGGGTGGTCCCTGGGGCGGTCCCGGCGGGCCGTGGGGCGGTCACCGCGGCTGGGGCGGCAGGAGCCGCAAGGCCAAGCGGGGCGACGTACGCGCCGCGATCCTGGCCCTGCTCGCCGAGGAGCCGCGCAACGGCTACCAGATCATCCAGGAGATCGCCGAGCGCAGCGAGGGCGGCTGGAAGCCCAGCCCTGGCGCCGTCTACCCGGCACTGCAGCAGCTCACGGACGAGGGCCTGGTGATCTCGGAGGAGAATGAAGGCCGCAAGTCCTTCCGCCTCACGGAGGCGGGCCGCAACTACATCGAGGCGCATGCCGACGAGGTCCGCGCCCCGTGGGACGAGATGCGCCCGGACATCGACGACAACACCGCCGATCTCTGGCACATCGCCCGGCAGTCGGCCTTCGCGATGATGCAAATTCTCCAGACCGGAAACGACGCACAAATCCGCGAAGCGCGTAAGACTTTGGTAGAGACCCGGCGCAAGCTCTACCAGATCCTGGCCGACGACGAACCGGGCGAGGAGTGACCGGATTATGGGGCCCGCGAGGGAGTGCCGGCGTATGGCGACCGAGTCGCCGAACGGAGTGAGGCCATGAGCACAGGTATGGACCGCAACGACCTCCGCATCGGCGACGCCGAGCGCGAGCAGACGATGGCCGCCCTGCGCGAGCACTTCGCGCAGGGCCGCCTGACCCACGAGGAGCTCGACGAGCGGCTCGATCGCACGCTGTCCGCCAAGACGGGCGGCGACCTCGCGCAGATCACGGCCGACCTGCCCGGGCACCAGTCCACCCCGCAGTACGGCATGGACGACTGGCGCGAGTCGATGATGGCCAACCGGCACCAGGTCGAGGCCATGCGGCAGGCCCACAGGGGCATGCGCCAGGCGCACAGGGAGATGCGGCGGCAGTGGCACCACCAAGGTCAGCCGTGGCGACACCATCACCGGGGCCCGCACCCGATCGTCGGCGTGCTGTTCGGGATCATGCTGCTGAGCCTGATCTTCGGATTCGGCCTCTTCAAGGTGCTGTTCGCGGTGTGGATAGGCGCGATGGTCTTCAGCCTGGTCCACCGGCGTTTCCATTCTCGCAGCTGAGGCCCCTCCAGGTCGTTTTTGGGCCTTGACCCTGTCAGGGGCTCACCTGATGATCTGGGCGGACCTTAAACGCGAAAGGGACCCCGCATGACCGAGGGCACTCCGGCCAACCCGTTCGCCGCCGTCGCGCACGCCGACGGGCTCGACCTGGACGTGCCGGAGTACCAGTCCGGATTCGACCGCGACCACGCCGCACGCACCGAGCCGATGTGGAAGCTGGAGCGCGCCCAGGTGTTCTACGAGCCGGATGTGGCGAGCTGGCGGGCCATGATGGACGGCGACTGGGCGGGCTCGCTGGCCCTGGCCGAGCGCATGGCCGGGCCGCTGGAGGATTACTTCCGCAGCCGCGTGCCGGTCCGGCGGGTGCGCGTGGTGGAGTTCCCGATCACCGCGTACCTGCAGTGGGAGCTGCATGTGCTGGCCGTGCGCGCCCGGGCCGGCTCGCCCTGCCGGGTGGTGCCCGCCGAGCGGGTCGCCGCCCTCGACCCCCTGCCCGAGCTGGTGATCTTCTCGCAGTCCCTCATGTACGAGGTGCTCTACGACCGGTACGGCGGCTGCCGGGGCGGCCGACGCGTCACCGATCCCCACGTAGTGGCCCCGTGCCTGCGGGCGGTGCGCGCACTGTACACCGATGGCGAGGACGTGCTCCGCTTCCACGAACGCGAGATCGCACCACTGCCGCCCCCGGTCGTCACCGACGCGATGAGGGCCGCGGTGCCCGCGTACGCGCACCGCACCGAGGAGTTCAGGGTCTGACCTCATTCACGCAACGCAGCACGGGAAAGCTGGTCAACGCCCGGGCGTCCAGATCCTTGGCCGTGGTGACCTGGAAGACCGCGCTCTCGCCCGGCAACAGGGTGACGAGCTGATCGTCCACGGTCGCGTCCTGGTCGAGCCGGTCGGGGAAGATCGCGCGCCGGGTCGTCGGGTTCGGCGACCGACGGCGGCAGCGCCACCTTGGTCACCGAACGGGGGGCCACGTGCACGGCCACGACCTCCTTCGCCAAAGGCTCGCCCGACAGGCTCTGCCGGACGAGGTGCAGTTCGCCCGACCAGGCATCGGGGAGGTCGTTGATCAGGGCGAGCTCGCCGTCCTGCACGGTGAGGAGCCGGTGGGCGTAGGCGCGGCGCAGCGCGTACCAGACAGGCTTGCGCCGGCCGTCGCCGTCGACGGCCGACCACGACGTCACCGGCCAGCAGTCATTGAGCTGCCAGACGATCGTGCCCATCGTCCACGGCATGAGCGAGCGGAATCGCTCGACGCCGAACGTCACCGCCCGGGCCTGGTTGAGCTGCATCAGGTAGTGCCAGTCGTCGAACGTCTCGGGCCGCGGCAGGTGCTCGCCCAGCCCGCGCAGCAGCTTGGCCTGCCCGTCGATCGCCTTCTGGTGCGCGGAGTCCGGCGTCAGCGGCTCGTCGGAGGAGGCCCGGCGCAGCGTGGCGTACGCGGGCGGCCCTTGGAAGCCGAACTCGGCCACGAAGCGGGGCCGGTAGGCGGCGTACCGGGTGTAGTCCTCGCGGTTCCAGACATCCCAGATGTGGATCGTGCCAGACGCCGGGTCGTTCGGCGGCAGCCCGGGCGCGCCCGAGTACGGGCTGCCTGGCCAGTACGGGCGGGCCGGGTCCAGCTCGGCGACGATCCCCGGGAGCAGGTCGTAGTAGAAGCCCGCCCCCCAGCTGCGAGCCTCGAGCCGGTCCGGCCAGCCCCAGTCGGCGTGGCCCTCCAGGTTCTCGTTGTTGCCGCACCACAGCACCAGGCTGGGGTGCGGGGCGAGCCGGGACACGTTCTCCCTGGCCTCGGCGGCCACCTCGGAGCGGAACGGCTCCTCCTCCGGGTAGGCGGCGCAGGCGAACGGGAAGTCCTGCCAGACCATCAGGCCCAGCTCGTCGGCCAGGTCGTAGAAGTCGTCACTTTCGTACAGCCCGCCGCCCCAGACCCGCAGCAGGTTGACCCCTGCATCCGCCGCCTGGGCGAACCGTTCGGCCAGGCGCTCCCTGGTGACGAGGGAAGGGAAGCAGTCGTCGGGGATCCAGTTGACGCCCTTGACGAAGACCGGGGCGCCGTTGACCTGGAGCGTGAACGCCTCACGCTCCAGCTCCACGGACCGGAACCCGATCCTGCCTCGCCACACGTCGTCGCCGAGGCGGACGGCCAGGTCGTAGAGAGGCTGGTCGCCGTATCCGCGTGGCCACCACAGCTGGGGATCGGAGACTCCTTCAGCAGGTTTCGAGCTGGGCGCAGGCCACGAAATGCCCCGGTTCGGCCTCCAGCAGGCCCCCTGAGGCCCCGCGCTGGTGGTAGAAGCAGGTGTCCACGGCCGCGGCGTCGGCCCACTCCTCGTGCAGGCGCGGCACCGCCGACAGCAGCTCGCGCGTGTACGGATGCAGCGGGCCGCCGAAGACCTTGTCCGTCAGCCCCATCTCCACCACGGAGCCCTTGCGCAGCACCACCGTGCGCTCGGCGAGGTAGTTGCCGAGCGACAGGTCGTGCGTGATGTAGAGCACGCCGAGACCCCTGGTCTTCAGCTCGGCCAGCAGGTTGAGCACGTCGATGCGGGTGGAGGCGTCCAGCATGCTGGTGATCTCGTCGGCCACCAGCAACTTGATGTCCAGCAGCAACGCGCGGGCGATGAGCAGGCGCTGCAGCTGGCCGCCGCTGAGCTGGTGCGGATACTTGCCGAGCACCTGGTCGGGGTTGAGCCGCACGTCACGCAGCGCCGCGCGGACCCGCTCGGCCCACTCCTGCTCGGGCACCGCCGGGTAGTAGGAGTCCTTGATCATGGCGAACACCCGGTCGGCCTTGAACACCGGGTTGAACGAGCTGAACGGGTCCTGGAAGATCCCCTGCACGTGACGGTAGTACTCCTTGGCGCCGCGCACCGGCCGCCCGTCGAACGTGATCGAGCCGCTGGTGACCGGGTTCAGTCCGAGGATCATGCGGCCGATCGTGCTCTTGCCGCTGCCGCTCTCCCCGATCAAGGAGACGACCTCGCCGGGCACGACGTCGAAGCTGACGCTCCGCACGGCCGCGACGGTCTTGCCGCCGAAGGCGCCGATCCTGAATTCCTTCGTGACGTCGTGGAGTGTCAGCATCATGCCTTCCAGCAGGCGACGTGGTGGGCGGGCGCGATCTCGACCACCGGCGGCTCCTCGGCGCACTCGTCCCCGGCGAGCGGGCAGCGGTCGCGGAAGCGGCAGCCGGCCAGCGGGTGCAGCAGCGACGGCGGGCTGCCGGCGATGCCCTCCAGCCGCCGGTCGGCGTATCGGACGCCGACCTCGGGCAGGGAGTCCAGGAGCAACCTCGTGTACGGGTGCCGCGGCGCCTTGACGATCACGTTGGCCGGCGCCTTCTCGGCCAGCTTGCCCGCGTACATGACCATGATCGTGTCGGCGATGTGGTGGGTGAGCGCGAGATCGTGGGTGACGAAGATCATGCTCTTGACGTAGCCGCTGTCGCGGAAGCCGAGCAGGGCGCGCGCCACGGCCTTCTGGGTGGAGACGTCGAGCGCGGAGGTGACCTCGTCGGCGATCAGCAGGGACGGGTCGAGCAGCGTGGAGATGACCATCACCATGCGCTGCTTCATGCCGCCCGACAACTCGATCGGATAGCGGTCGAGCATCTCGCGCGGCAGCCCGACCTGGTCCATCCGGCGCTCCAGCTCGGCGGCGTCCAGCGTCGCGCCACGTGACTTGAGCAGCTCGGTCACCATCCTGCGGATCTTGCGGGTGGGGTTGAGCGCGCTCATGGCGTACTGCGGGATGAGGGAGACCTCCTTGAAGCGGAAGTCGTTCATCCTGCGGTCGTCGGCGATCGGCAGCTCCTTGCCGTCGAGCTCCACGCGGCCGCCCACGTGCTGCATGCGGCCGTCCATGCGGATGAGGCTCTTACCCAGCGTGCTCTTGCCGCACCCGGACTCGCCGACCAGGCCGAGGATCTCGCCGTCGCCCATATCGAAGGACATGCCGTCGAGGGCGCGCACCTCGCCCTTCAGCGTCCTGTAGTGGACGCGCAGCTCGCTGACCCGCAGACTCATGTCTCCCTCAGCTTCGGGTTGAAGACCTCGTCGAGGCCGACGTTGGCCACGTACAGGGCGCCCACGATGGCCGTGATGGCCGCGCCCGGCGGCACGAACCACCACCACATGCCTAACTGGAGGGCGCTCCACTGGGTGGAGTTCTGCAGCATCAGCCCGAGCGAGATCCCCTCGGTGGGGCCGAGGCCGATGAAGTCCAGCGAGGAGGCGATGAGCACAGAGCCGCCGAACAGCAGGATGAACGTCATGAACAGGTAGGAGCTCATGTTCGGCGCGATCTCCCTGGAGATGATCCGCCGGGTGCCCGAGCCGCTCATCCTGGCCAGGTCCACGAACTCCCGTGTACGCAGCGAGAACGTTTGCGCCCTGATCGCCCGCGCCGCCCATGGCCACTGCGTCAGCCCGATGAACAGGCCTTGCACGGCCACGCTGCGGATGCCCAGGTATGCGTTGATGATCAACAGCACGGCCAGGGTCGGGATGACCAGGATGATGTTGGTCAGCATGTTGAGCACCTCGTCGACGATGCCGCCGAGGTAACCGGCCACGAAGCCGACGACCATGCCGATGACCGCGGCGATGCCGCCGCCGATCACGCCGACCGCGAAGGTGCTGCGCAGGCCGTGCACGAACTGGGCGAAGATGTCCTGGCCGAACGTGGTGGTGCCGAGCCAGTACTCACCGGAGGGCGGGCTCATGGGCTTCGGGCCGTACTGGTTGGGCGCCGCCTCCACGAACAGCGGGCCGACCAGGCCCAGCAGAAGCAGCACGAGCACGATGCCGAGGCCGGTCATCAGCTTGCCGTTGCGCACCGCGAAGTAGAGCGCCTCGCGCCGCACCCCGGCCCGCTCGCGCGGGGCGACTTCCTGGAGCGTCGTCATGCCTGCGCACCCGCCATTCCCGCCCTGGTCCGCGGATCGACCACGACGTAGACGATGTCGATGATGAAGTTGGCGATCAGCACGCCGAGCACGATGAACAGGAACGTGCCCTGGAGGAGGAAGAAGTCCTTGTTCTTGATGGCGTTGAGAATCAGGCTGCCCAGGCCTGGATAGGCGAAGACGATCTCGGTGACCAGCGCCCCGGCCACCAGCACGCCCAGTTGCAGGGCCAGGCCTGTGATCTGGGGCAGGACGGCGTTGCGGAAGGCGTACCGGCGGATCAGCCTGGCGGGGGCGCCGAGTGCCGACAGGTAGTTGGAGTAGTCGGACTCCAGCTCATAGATGATCATATTGCGCATGCCGATGGCCCAGCCGCCCAGCGCCACCAGGAACAACGACAGGAACGGCAGCGTCCAGTGGTGCAGTAGGTCGAGCAGGAACGTCCACGACCAGTTGGGACGCATCGAGAAGCTGTAACCGCCGGCTACCGGGAAGAAGCCGCCGATCACGCCGAGCGCCCACGCCAGGAGCACCGCCAGCCACATGTACGGCATGGCCGTCAGCACGTACCCGACCGGGAGAACGGTGTTGTCGAGGAGCTTGCGGCGGGCGGCGTACGCGCCGAACTGGTTGCCCACCACCCAGCTGAGCAGCACCGACGGGACGACCAGGGCCAGCGTGTACGGGACCGCGCCCATGATCACGTCGCTGACCGGAGTCGGGAACAGCCAGATGCTCAGCCCGAAATCGCCCCTGAACAGGGCGCCCCAGAAGTTCAGGTACTGCTGCCACAGCGCCTGGTCGAAGCCGAAGAGGTTGTTGTAGTAGGCCCGCATGGCCTCCACGGCCTCAGGCCTGGTCACGTTGGCCCTGGCCACCATGCTGGCGACGGGGTCGCCCGGCATGAAGCGCGGGATCATCCAGTTGACCGTGACCGCGACGAAGAAGGTCAATCCGTAGATGAGGAGCTTTCTGCCGAAATAACGACGCACGTGCGGCTCTCCCGGAAGGCCCCCCGCTCGGCGAGCGGGGGGCTAGAGGGGGTTGGCGGGGTCGAGGGTTCGATCAGGAGCCGGAGGGCTGGAGCTGGGTGAGACTCTCGAAACCGCCGAGTTCGAGCCAGTTGCGCCACATGACGGCGCCGGTCTTGGGCGCGCTGCCCGAGCCGGCCGGCCAGTTCTTCCACACGGAGTTGCTGGACTGCGCCCACAGGCCGTTGTACCAGAGCGGGATCACCGGCATGTCGTCCAGGTGGATCTGCTGGAGCTGCGAGGTGATCTTCTTCATGCCCTCGATGTCGTCGGTCTTGACCTGGTCGAGCTGCTGCACCAGGTCCCAGGCCTTCTTGTTGTCGTAGCGGGCGAAGTTGACCGTGTTCTGCTGCTTCTGGATCGGCAGCTGGAACATGTACTCGTAGTACGTGTACGGCGAGTTCGACAGCTGCCGCTCGTTGTTGATCAGCAGGTCGTAGTCGCCCCTGGCGCGCTTCTCGACCAGCGCGTTGAAGTCGGGGAAGTCCGGCGTGATCTGGATGCCGGCGCTCTTGGCGCTGGTCGCGATGGACCGGGCCGACTCCATCCAGTCGGTCCAGCCGGACGGCACGATGAGCGTCAGGTTCATCTTGGAGCCGTCCTTGTTCTCCACGAACCCGTCGTTGTCGGTGTCCTTGTATCCGGCGTCCGACAACATCTTCTTGGCCTTGGCGGCGTCGAACGCGAACCCGGACGAGGAGACCACGCTCTGGTCCACGAACTGCTCCCACTGCGGCAGCAGGCCGGTCGGGCTGGAGGCCTTGACCAGGTTGCCGTAGACGCCCTCGACGATCTGCTTGACATCGATCGAAGACGCCAGCGCCTTGCGGAAGGCCGGGTCGTCCATCGGCTTCTTGGTGTTGTTCGGCACCAGCCAGGCCGTGTTGGCGGACAGGTGGTACGGCGGCTCGGCGTAGTAGGTCGTCAGGCCGAAGTTGCCCTTGACCAGGTTCGCCACGCCGGGCAGGAAGTTGTTGGACAGGTCCAGGCCCTTCTGCATCAGCAGGCCCAGCGCGACCTCGTTGCTCGGGGTGGCGATGTCCACGATGTAGCGGGGCTTGGGCTCCATGTTCAGGGCGGTCTTGCCCCACCAGTCGTCGCGGCGCTGCAGCACCACGCGGTCCTGGTCCTTGCTCATGAACTTGTACGCACCGGTGCCGACCGGGTTCTCGTTGACGCCGTCCAGCACCTCCTTCTCCGAGCGGCCCTTCCAGATGTGTTCGGGCAGGATCGAGCGGCTGTAGAGGTTGAAGTCCCACTGCTGGTAGTTGGCCTTGGAGAAGGTGAACTTCACCGTCTGATCGTCAACGGCCTCGACGCTCTTCAGCCAGGTCCAGAGGTTGTGGTACGGGATCGTCTCCATCTTGCCGAGCTCGAAGGAGAACACCACGTCCTTGGCGGTCAGCGGCTGCCCGTCGGACCACTTGATTCCCTGGCGCAACTTGAGCTGGTAGGTGGTGTCGTCGCTCCACGAGCCGCTCTCGGCCAGCCACGGGGTGAGCTTGGCCGCGGTGGTGTCGTAGTGGAACAACGTCTCGTACACCAGGCCCTTGGTGCCAACGGCCGAGTCCCACTCCCTGATCGGGTTGAAGTTGGCCGGTGGACCCCATTGTGTGCCCGTGGTGTAGAGGGTCTCGCTGCGCGGCAGCTGATCGGGGTTGGCGGGCGCCGCGCCCTGGCCCTGTGTCTGGTTGGCCGGCGGGGTCGGCGTGGATCCGCCGCCGGTGCAGGCAGTGGCGAGCAGGCCCGCCGCCACGAGCGGAATCATGATCCGAGCCCGGTTACGCATCGCTTCTCTCCTTCCCTCCGCGCGTCTGGCGCGAAGGTTCGCACGTGTGCTTAGACACCCCCGATGGGCCGGGCTCGGACGGGGCCCGCGCCTGCTGGTGCCGGTGAGCTGGGAGCGCTCCCACACATATCGCAAGCACGCTCCCGCAATGAGACCGGTGAGCGATCACTCTTCAGTAGTCACAGGTCATGCGACCCTGCTGAACCGGATAAGTACCGCGAACGTAAATTCCGCATGTCCATGCCGTCAATAGCCGTGACGCTTTCGAGACGTGCATTTGGAAGCGCTCCCATGACGGTGTCGCGCCCGCATCCCGCACGAACACCCGCCGGGGGAGTCAACGGCTAACCGGTTCAACGACGACACTGGACGCACACGCGCGCACTGCGACACGGCGCGCACGGCCGTGTGGCGGCGGCTGCGTGGAACCTGTCCGGTCAGGAGACCTTCGCGGCGGGCGCCGACCAGGTGTCGCAGGCGGCGGGGGAGTGGGCCCGATACCCGCGCTTGAGCCAGTAAACGCGGGTGCTCCCCTTGCCGTGACTGCGGTAGTCGTCGCCGTCGTCCCCGCTGGCCTGGGTGGCATCGACGAGCGCCTCCCAGTCGCGCTCCGTGCGATCCAGCGATCCCCACACGCTGCCCAGGAACACGCCGGCCAGGCAGTCGGCCTGCAACTCGTACCGCCGCTTCAGCTCGTCCTGACGCCCCCGCTCGGTCCGCACCCGCGCTTCGTAGACGCGCCGCACACCGGTGAGGCTCTGCAGATGATGCCCATACTCGTGGGCGGCCACCTTGAACGGAAAGAGATCAGTCCTGTCCTCGATCCACCGCCCGGTGAGCGGGAACACCAACGTGCTGCGCTCGGTGCAGTAGAAGGCCGCCGCGTGTTCGGGCCACGGCACCCCGCACACGGTGCTCTGGGGCTCCTCGAAGTAGAGCACGACCGGCTTGCGGAACGTCCACCGCGTCCGAGCGACGTACGCACCCCACGACTTATCCAGACATTTCATGACGGCCTGGAGATACTCCCGCGTCCGCGGAATCCCTCCCGAGCTGATCGCCGTCTCCGGACACGACGCGATCGCCAGCTTGCCGGCCTTCTCGGGGAATGGGGCCGGCGCCGCCTGGACGCTCTGGGCGGGTATGCAGGCGATGGCCAGGATCGCGCCGAGGGTCAGGGTGCGCTTGATCGGGTGGGAATGCACGGTCGGCAGCTTAACGATCCGCGACGTGTGACACGATGGGATGCGCCACCCGGCGAACTACCACTTCGCCGGGCGGCAGGCCTCATAGCATTCGGTTGAGCGCCGTGATCGCTTCTGCGACGACGTCGTCAGGTGCGTTGCCGATGAAGAAGTCGAGCCTGTCGGGGGAGATCGCGCGCACCTGCTCGATCATCGCCCAGCTGGTCTTGGCCAGCCCTGTGTCCTTGCTGCTGATGCGAATATGAGAGACATACCCGCGCTCACGGCTGGTCAGCGGCACCGCCCAGACGAGCCCCAGTCTCGATTGGTTGAACTGGTCGTTGCTGAGGATCATGGCCGGACGATCGAAGCCTTGCTCGCGACCGATTGGGCCGCGATCGAACCGTGTGAACCAGATCTCACCTTGCGTTAGTTTCATCCTTCTCCTCGGGGAATGTGATCAGCCCTTCCCACTCCGGCGCGATCTGGCGGGAGCGCGGCCGTGAACCCAGGAAGGCCTCGCGCTCGGCGAGGTATTCGGCCCAGCCCTCTGAGTCTTCGCGCTGGGTCCGCTCGATCTGTTCGTTGAGGGTCTGCCAGAACAGCTTCTGCTCGTAGTCGGCGATGGCTTCGTTAAGCACCTCGGTCATGGTTCGGCCCTCCTGCCGGGCGATTCGGGCTAGACGGTCTCTGGTGGTGACGCTGACGCGTATCGTCGTTGCAGCTTTAGGCTTCATGCTCATACTCCACAGGCTACGTCGGCGTCGTGGAGAACATTACACCGGAGCGGTCACTCTCGCAGTAGAAACGGCAACGGAGAGTAAAGATGGTTGACTCTCCTGCATGACTGTTGCGGCATTGGTGCTGGCTCTCGCCGGTCTGGCGGTTTTCGTCGGTGCGACCGTCCAGGGCGCCGTGGGTTTCGGCCTGGGACTGGTCGCAGCGCCCGTGCTCACCCTGCTCAATCCCGAGCTGATGCCGGGCGCCATTCAGGTCGTCAATATGACGTTGCCGCTGTTCACGCTGGCCGCCGAATGGCGCAGGGTGGACTGGCGCGGGCTGGGGTTCGCGGTGCTCGGCAGGATCCCTGGTAGTGTCCTCGGCGCACTCATTGTTGTCTACGTTTCTGTCTACACACGCGGCATCTTTGTCGCGGTCATGGTGCTCGTAGCGGTGGCGCTGACCGCCAGGGCGCTTAGCGTGCCGCGCAACGGTGTGACGATCACGTCGGCGGGGTTCGTGTCGGGGATCACCGGCACCGCAACGGGCATCGGCGGGCCGCCTCTCGCGCTGGTCTATCAGAACGCCAAGGGCCCACAGATCCGCGCGACGCTGGCGATGTTCTTCTTCCTGAGTGCCGCGCAGTCGCTGGCCATCCTCGCCTTCGTGGACGAGTTGCCGTCCCAGGCACTGGTGACGGGGGCCGTCCTGATCGTGCCGATGGTGCTGGGGTTCATGGTGTCGGGGCCGTTGCGGCGTTATCTCGACGGTGGCAAGGTGCGTGCGGCCGTCCTGGTCGTGGCCGCGGCCTCGGCGGTGGCGCTGATCGTGCAGAACGTGGTCACTCAGCTCATGTCGGCCTGAGGAGCTCTCATGCGTCGCTCGGGCCGGGTCGCCAGCCGACGCTCTGAGCCCACGTGTCGGCCTGCCGCACGATGTCCCAGACGAACGGCTCCTTGGCTGCGACGTACTTCTCCCGCTCGTCGTGGAAGCGTTCGGCGCACCGCCGTTTCGCGTCGGCGAACTCGGCCGCGGCGGCGGGGTGAGCGCGGAGATAGTCGCGGAAGAGCAGGGGAAGCTGCTGGGAGAAACTGCCGAGCTCGCGTACGTGGACATGGGTCCGGCGCTGCCCGGGGGCCTCGCGGAAGTAGCGTTTGGTCAGCTCGGGGTTGCCCGCCCGGTACACCATGCCGAGCCGTTCCAGCGGGATCCGGAATTCCTCCAGCGGCTCGAAGGAGCGCACCGCGACCTGGACGTCGATCACGGGCTTGGCGGCCAGGCCGGCGACCGACGTCGAGCCGATGTGATCGATCCGCGCCGCGACGTCGCCGAGCGCCGTACGCAACGCTTCGCCCAGGGCGGCGAACCGCATCGGCCAGTTCGGGTCGTAGTCGACGATCTCCACGGGATCTGTCATGCCTGGATTGTCCCAGGAGCAACTTGGGCGGTGCGGGAAGTGGTGGGTGAGCCTATGAACGGTAGGAGCCGTTGTGAGTGACGGTCGGCCCGCTCGGCGACCTGTGGTGGGTCGAGCTGCCATGCTCCGTGCTCATGCCGTTCTCCCGGTGGGCCCTTGTATATGTCGCCGCCCGCCCTCGTGACGGTCTTGCCCGCAGATCCGCCGCCTGTGCTGAAGTCCGAGCGTCACCCAAACGACTTCGATCTCCCTGCTGTGGCAGCCGCTTGAGAGCCTTCAGGCTGAGCTGTCGAGGATCGCAGCGGCGGGTCGCCCTGTGCGGCACCCGAGCCAACTACGGCTCCCAGACGGGCCAACTACCACTCCAAGGGTCATCTACCGCTCTCCGCGTCAACGGCAGGCGTCGGGGAGGTTGAGATGGCGTTTCTGGATTGTTACTGGAAACAACAAACTCCTGGCCTCAACCCCCTTCCAAAGCAGGCCATCCCGGAATACGTTGCCGCAAACAACATTCATCCGGGCCCCTCCGGAAGAAAGGACCCTGCACTATGCGCAAGGGGATCCTCAGCTTGACCGCCGCGGCAGCCGCGCTCGCCCTCGGTCTCACCGCCTGCGGGGGCGATAGCGGTCAGACCACGTCGACCTCTGCGGCCACGGCAACGGCGGCCAAGGCCGGGAAGATCGGCGTCATCCTGCCGGACAGCAAGTCGTCCGCACGGTGGGAGACGGCAGACCGCAAGTATCTGGAAGAGGCGTTCAAGGCCGCCGGCGTCCAGTACGACATTCAGAACGCCCAGAACGACAAGACGGCGTTCCAGACCATCGCCGACCAGATGATCACGAACGGAGCCACCGTTCTGATGATCGTCAACCTCGACAGCGGCACCGGCAAGACGGTCATCGAGAAGGCCAAGTCCCAGGGTGTGCCGACGATCGACTACGACCGGCTGACGCTCGGCGGCGGCGCCGCCTACTACGTCAGCTTCGACAACACCAAGGTCGGCACGCTCCAGGGCGAAGGCCTCACCAAGTGCCTGACCGACAAGAAGGCCGAGAAGCCGATCGTGGCGTACCTGAACGGTTCGCCGACGGACAACAACGCCACCCTGTTCAAGAGCGGTTACGACGGGGTGCTCAAGCCGAAGTTCGACTCCGGCGACTACGTCAAGGGCCCCGAGCAGTCGGTGCCCGACTGGGACAACACCCAGGCCGGCACGCTGTTCGAGCAGATGCTGACCGAGCAGCCGAAGATCGCCGGCGTCCTGGCCGCCAACGACGGCCTGGGCAACGCCGCCATCACCGTGCTGAAGAAGAACAACCTCAACGGCAAGGTGCCGGTCACCGGCCAGGACGCCACTGTCCAGGGCCTGCAGAACATCCTCTCGGGTGACCAGTGCATGACCGTCTACAAGGCGGTCAAGAAGGAGGCCGACGCCGCGGCCAAGCTCGCGGTGGCGCTGGCCAAGGGTGAGAAGCCCACGGCCGCCTCGAGCGTCAAGGACCCGGAGACCGGTCAGGACGTGCCTTCCGAGCTCATGGATCCCCAGGCCATCTACTTCGACAACGTCAAGGACGTGGTGGCCGACGGTTACGTGACCAAGGAGGAACTGTGCACCGGTGACTTCGCCGCGAAGTGCACCGAGGCCGGAATCCAGTGAGTCCATGGGGGCGCGGCCGCCGGTCGCGCCCCCTTGAGGGAGCCCCATGACCCCCCTGCTTGAAGTGCGCGGGATCGACAAGAGCTTCGGTCCGGTGAAAGTCCTGCACGACGTCGAGCTCTCGGCGTACCCCGGCGAGGTCACAGCGCTCGTCGGCGACAACGGCGCGGGCAAGTCGACGCTGGTCAAGTGCGTCGGCGGCATCTATCCGATCGACTCGGGCGAGGTCCTCTTCGACGGCCGCCCGGTCGTGATCCACTCTCCCCGCGACGCGGGCGAGCTCGGGATCGAGATCGTCTACCAGGACCTGGCGCTGTGCGACAACCTCGACATCGTCCAGAACATGTTCCTCGGCAGGGAGCGCAAGAGCGGGCTCCTGCTGGACGAGGACAGCATGGAGGAGCTGGCCGAGAAGACGCTCAGCGGCCTGTCCGTGCGTACGGTGAAGTCCATCCGGCAGCAGGTCTCCAGCCTGTCCGGTGGGCAGCGGCAGACCGTCGCCATCGCCAAGGCCGTGCTGTGGAACAGCAAGGTCGTCATCCTGGACGAGCCGACCGCGGCGCTGGGCGTCGCCCAGACGGCGCAGGTGCTCGAACTCGTGCGCAGGCTGGCCGACACGGGCCTCGCCGTCGTGCTCATCTCCCACAACATGAACGACGTGTTCGCCGTCTCCGACCGGATCGCGGCGCTCTACCTCGGCAGGATGGCCGCCCAGGTCAAGACCGCCGACGTGACGCACGCGCAGGTCGTCGAACTGATCACCGCGGGCCGCAGCGGTGATCTCGGCCTCAAGAACGGGGTCACGCCATGATCAAGGTCAAGGAACTCCCCGGCGAGGCCATCGTCACCGCGACGCAGGCCCCGTCGATCAAGAACAGCTTCCGCGCGTACATCCAGCGCGTGCGCGGCGGTGACATGGGCGCGCTGCCCGCCGTGCTCGGCCTGGTCGTGCTCTGCGCCGTGTTCGCCGTCGCCCGCCCGTCCTTCGTCACCGCGGGCAACTTCGCCAACCTCTTCACCCAGGGTGCCGCCGTCACGCTCATCGCGATGGGCCTGGTGTTCGTGCTGCTGCTCGGCGAGATCGACCTGTCGGCCGGCTTCGCCAGCGGTGTGTGCGCGGCGGTGCTCGCCGTCACGCTCACCAGCATGGGCCTGCCGTGGTACGTGTGCGCGCTGGCCGCCATCCTCACCGGTGTGATCATCGGGACCGTGCTCGGCACGCTGGTGGCCAAGGTCGGCATACCGTCGTTCGTCGTGACGCTGGCCGCGTTCCTCGCCTTCCAGGGCCTGGTCCTGGTGCTGGTCGACGAGGGCACGAACATCTCCATCCGGGACAACGTGATCGTCGCGATCGCGAACAGGAACCTGCCGCCGTGGCTTGGCTGGGCTCTGTACGCCGTGTGCGTGGCCGTCTTCGCGGGCGTGCAGCTGTTGCGGGCGAGGAAGCGGGACAAGCGCGGGCTGGTGGCCGACCCGCTGTCACTGATCGCCTTCCGCGTCGGGACACTGGCGGTGCTGGCCGGCGCCGCCGTGTTCGTGCTCAACCTGGAGCGCAGCCGTAACCCCCTGCTGGTCTCGCTGACCGGCGTGCCGATCGTGGTCCCTGTCATCCTGGTGCTGCTGGTCGTGTGGACCGTGATCCTGCGGCGCACCGCGTTCGGCCGCCATCTCTACGCGGTCGGCGGGAACACCGAGGCCGCCCGCAGGGCGGGCATCCCGGTCGACCGGCTCAGGATCAGCGCGTTCGTGATCTGCTCCTCGATGGCCGCCATCGGCGGCATCGTGGCTGCTTCCCGCGCCAGCTCGGTCGACCCGAACACGGGCGGCAGCTCCGTCCTGCTGTACGCGGTCGGCGCCGCGGTCATCGGCGGAACGAGCCTGTTCGGCGGGAAGGGCCGGGTGCTCGACGCCGTGCTCGGCGGCGCCGTGGTGGCAGTGATCGAGAACGGCATGGGCCTGATGGGCTACGGGGCGAGCGTGAAGTATCTCGTCACGGGGTCCGTCCTGCTCCTTGCCGCAGGCGTGGACGCCCTTGCGCGCAAGCGGGCGGCTGCCGCTGGGTTAAGGTGATCGGCGACCAGCAGCCCCTGAAGGAACCCCAGACCATGCGTGCCGGCCCGTCGCAAGAGGACATCAGACGCCACAACCTCGGCGCGCTGTTGCGTCATGTCCATCTGGGCGGGCCGATCTCGCGCGCGGAGCTGACCTCGAAGATGGGGCTCAATCGCAGCACGATCATGGCGCTGACCTCCGACCTCACCGCGGCCGGGCTGGTGCGCGAGGAGCTGCCCCGCGAGACGGGCCGCGCGGGCCGGCCCTCGCTCGTGGTGCGGCCCGAGTCGGCGCGCGTGTACGTGTTCGCCTTCGACGTGGGCCCCGACCGGCTCGCCGTCGCCCGCGTCGGCCTCGGCGGCGTCATACTCGATCAGCGGGAGATCGCACGCCGGCGGAGCGCGTTCGAGCTGGAGGAGCTGACCGGGGCGCTGGCCGGGTTCGCCCGCCAGATGCGGCGCAAGACCAGGGACGACACGGTCTGCGTCGGCGCGGCCGCGGCCGTGTCGGGCGGCGTGCGCAAGGCCGACGGCGTGGTCACGTTCGGGCCCAACCTGAAGGCGGAGGAAGCGCCGTTCGGCGAGGAGCTGGGCCGCAAGCTGGGTCTAGGGCTGCCGGTCAGCGTGGGCAACGACGCCAACCTGGCCGCGCTGGCCGAGCACAGCCGCGGCGTCGGCGTCGCCATCCGCGACCTCATCTACCTGCACGGCGACGTGGGGATCGGTGGCGGGATCATCACCGGCGGGCACCTGCTCGGCGGCCACGACGGCTACGGGGGTGAGATCGGCCACATGGTGGTCAACCCGGGTGGCCGGGCGTGCGGCTGCGGCTCGCACGGCTGTCTGGAGGCCGAGGTGGGGGAGCGGGCCCTGCTCGAGTCGGCTGGCCGGTTCGGGGGACAGCAGGGTCGGGACGCGGTGCGGGCCGTGGTCGAGGCCGCCGACCGGGGGGACATCGTCGCGCAGGAGGCGCTGAGCCGGGTCGGCGAGTGGCTGGGGCTGGGCGTGGCGAACCTGGTGAACATCTTCAACCCGGAATTGGTGATCTTCGGGGGGATGTTGCGTGAGGTCTATCTCGGGTCGGCGGCGCAGGTGCGTACGCAGCTGACCCTGCATGCCATGGCGCCGCAGCGCGAGCGGCTGCGGTTGCGCACATCGGCGCTGGGGGACGCGGCCACGCTGGTGGGCGCCGCCGAGTTGGCCTTCGCCCACGTCCTCGCCGACCCCTTGGAAGTCCTGGCCCGCGCCAACACCTGACCCCGGCTCCCGTCAGGTGACCTTGGCCTTGGTGGCCGTCCACGTGTTGCAGAAGCCCGTGGCCCCGCCCCGATAGCCGCGGTCCTGCCAGAACGCCAGGTTCTTCGGCTTGCCGTGGATCTCGCTCTCCTCGGCCCGCCGCACGGCGTCGATCCATTCCTCCCACTCGATCTGGGGCTTGATCGACTCGAGCGTCGCACTGTAGAAGACGCCGGCGAAGCACTCGGCCTGCATCTCGAGACGGTGGCTGAGCAGGGTGCGCGCGCTGCCGGACGCCGGCCGGTACAGCGCGCTCTGCGCGTCCAGCACGCCGGTGAGCTGCTGCACGTGGTGCCCCCACTCGTGGGCGACGGAGTGCGCCATGTTCATCCTGAACGGGTCCCGCAGGTCCTGCTTCATGATGCGGATGACGATCGTGCGCTGCTCCGGGCAGTAGTGGGCGCCACTGCTGGTGATCTTCCCGCAGACGGAGTCGGAGCCCGTCGTGATCGTGACCTGGGGCGTGCTGTACGCCAAGCCGGCGGCCGCGAACCGGCCGGCCCAGAACCGGTCGGCGCACCGGGCCATCGCCCGGTGGAAGGACTTCAGCGAGGCGACCACTCCTGCCCGGATCGCGGGGACCACGCACGTCAGACGGGGCTGGTCACCGCCCATCACGTCGGACAACCCGGTCTGGGGCGTGCCCGGCGCCGCCGCCCAGGCGGGCCCAGATAAAACGAGCGCAGATAACAGGAGACCCGCGGCCGTGCACGTAGCTGCCGCTACGAGAAGAGTGCGCACGACCGCGGATCATAGATCAATATGTCGGGATTTGTCCTAGATTACCTGCGACTTCGGCGCCTTGAAGGTGTTGCAACCGCCCGCGGACTCGGTGTCGAAGCCGCGCTTCAGCCAGCGCCCCACAGTGGTGGGCTTTCCGTGCGTCTTCGAGCCCCAGTCCTCCACGTTCACCCCGATGGCCCCCAGGCCGGCGCCGCTGCCGCCACCCTTGACGAGGAAGTCGAACTCGGTCTGCCGGCGGCCGAGCGAGTGCCACACGTCGCCGATGAACGCCCCGGACAGGCATTCGGCCTGTAGTTCGAAGCGGCGCAGCTCGTCCAGCACCTTGGCCTCGTTCTTGCCGTTGTAGCGCGTCAGGCCCTTGAACATGCCCGTGAGCTGCTGGACGTGGTGGCCGTACTCGTGGGCGACGGTCACCAGCAGGAGCATGTCCGACTGCTCCTCGACGAGGGCAGGCTGCACCAGGAGGGAGATCTTCTTGTTGAGCGAGCAGTACAGCGCCAGCGCGCCGGCGGGGTACTTGCCGCATCCTGTCGCCGCGCCGACCTTGGTGACCACCTGGAACGAGGGCTTGCTGAAGGCGAAGCCGGCCTTCCTGATCTTCGGTTCCCAGGCGGCGTTGAGGCAGTCGAGCACCACGTCCATGTAGCCCTTGACCTCGTCCGCGCTCCCGGTCAGGACCTTTGGCTCCTCGCAGGTCTCGAGGCCCAGCTCGCCCGTCTTGTAGATCGGGTTGTTGGCCAGGACCGGCTTGAACGCCGGAGCGGACGCGGTAGCCGCATGGGCCGTGCCGGCGAACAGCACGCTCGCCAGGGCGCCCGCGATGAGCGCCAATCGGGGGATACGCATGGGAATGCACCCTAGTAAAGAGGGAGTTCCAGGTAAAGGAAGATTAAAGCGTGGCGTCAGGTGACATTTCGGTAAGTCGAGGCCCAGGTGTTGCATGAGCCCGGAGTGCCGCGGTTGAAGCCCCGCGTCATCCAGGCGGCCTGCGTCGGGCCCTTGCCGTGGTCGTTCTGCGGCCACCCCTTGGCGCCGTTCTTCCTGAACCAGTCCACCGTGTACGACCAGTCCGCGTCGGTGACCAGCCGCGTGCCCTGCATCGTGCTCATGAAGACCGACGAGAAGCACTCGGCCTGAAGCTCCGACTTGCGGGAGAGCATGAGCCGCTGGGCCTTGGTCGCTCCCATCCTGGCCGTCCAGTAGTAGTTCCAGATGCCGGAGATCTGCTGGACGTGGTGGCCGTACTCGTGGGCGATCAGCCGCGTGATGCCCAGCGGGAACGGGTTGCGCAGCTGGTCCCTGCTGATCATCAGGTACATCGTGCGGTCGGTGGAGCAGTAGACGCCGTCGGCGCCGGTGTTCCACGCTCCGCAGGGCGTCTTGACCTTGCTGGTGATGATGCGCAGGCGCGGCTTGGCGAAGGGCAGCCCGGCCTTGCGGA
This sequence comes from Nonomuraea sp. 3N208, assembly GCF_052245935.1. Lineage (NCBI taxonomy): Bacteria > Bacillati > Actinomycetota > Actinomycetes > Streptosporangiales > Streptosporangiaceae > Nonomuraea > Nonomuraea sp. 3N208. The sequence continues at coordinate 121,456 of NZ_JBQQBR010000006.1, forward strand.
ACTGGGCGCCCCACGCCCTGTTCAGGCACCCGGTGACGCGGGTGAGGAAACGCCGGTACGCCGTCATGCTGCCGGCCGGCAGGTCACCGGGTGAGCAGTTCACGTCGGCCAGCCGCCCGGTCTTGTAGAGCGGGTTCGCCGTGGCCAGCGCCTTGCCCGGCGCCGCCGCCCGCTTCTTGTCGGCGGCTTTCACCGGCGGGGAGACGATCTGCTGGGCCTCGTTGTCCGGCTCCGTCGAGGTCGTGGCCACGTCGGCGAGCACGAGCACCAGACCGGCCGCCGCCAGGGCGAGCGCCAGAAGAGCAGCGACGAGTGCCACGAGTTTGCTTATGGGGACGGAGTTCATAGGTACCGAAAGACTAGGTCAAGATCGGACAAATGTGGGTGCATTTGACTCGATGGAGTCAGCGAGGCGTCCGCGAACTACACTCGGGTGGTCGGCGCACAAGAGCAGAGGGGAGTCGGATCCGTGAGCGGGTTGCTGGGCTCGATCAAGGGACCGGACGACGTCAAACGGCTGGCGGCAGATGAGCTGCCGGGGCTCGCGGGGGAGATCCGTGACCTGCTCGTTGACTCGTGCGCGAGATTCGGCGGCCATCTGGGCCCCAACCTCGGCGTGGTGGAGCTCACCATCGCCGTCCACCGCGTCTTCGACTCGCCGCGCGACCCCGTCGTCTGGGACACCGGCCACCAGGCCTACGTGCATAAACTCCTCACCGGCCGGGCCGCCGGCTTCGCGGCGCTCAAGCAGGAGGGCGGCCTGTCCGGCTATCCGAGCCAGGCCGAGTCCGAGCACGACTTCGTGGAAAACTCCCACGCCTCGACCGCGCTGTCCTACGCCGACGGCCTGGCCAAGGCGTTCAAGCTGCGTGGCGACCACGACCGCACGGTCGTCGCGGTGATCGGCGACGGCGCGCTGACCGGCGGCATGGCCTGGGAGGCGCTCAACAACATCGCCGCCGGCGAGGACCTGCCGGTCGTGATCGTGGTCAACGACAACGGCCGCTCCTACTCACCCACGATCGGCGGGCTCGCCTCCCACCTGTCCTCGCTGCGGGTAAACCGCCGCTATGAGGAATTCCTCGACTACGTCAAGGACAAGATCGGGAACGTTCCGCTGCTCTACGACGCGCTGCACGGCGTGAAGAAGGGCGTGAAGGACGTGCTGGCGCCGCAGGTCATGTTCGAGGACCTCGGGCTGAAATACGTCGGCCCCATCGACGGCCACGACGAGCAGGCCATGGAGGCGGCCCTGCACAAGGCCCGCGACTTCCGCGGGCCTGTCATCGTGCACGCGGTCACCCAGAAGGGCCGCGGCTACACGCCGGCGGAAAACCACGACGAGGACCAGTTCCACGGCCCCGGCCCCTTCGACAAGATCACGGGCCAGGAGAAGCCCAAGGGCCGCATCTGGACCAACGTGTTCAGCGAGGAGCTCGTCCGGCTCGGCAAAGAACGGGATGACCTCGTCGCCATCACCGCGGCCATGCTCCACCCGACGGGGCTCAACGCGTTCGCCGAGGCCTATCCGGAGCGCATCTACGACGTGGGCATCGCCGAGCAGCACGCGCTGACCAGCGCCGCCGGACTGGCACTCGGCGGCATGCACCCGGTCGTGGCCGTCTACGCCACGTTCCTCAACCGGGCCTTCGACCAGCTCCTCATGGACGTCGCCCTGCACCGGCTGCCGGTGACCGTCGTGCTCGACCGGGCGGGCGTCACGGGTGACGACGGCGCCAGCCACAACGGCATGTGGGACCTGTCCATCCTCCAAGTGGTGCCCGGGCTCAGGATCGCGGTCCCGCGCGACGGGGACCGGCTCACCGAGCTGCTGCGCGAGGCCGTGGACGTCACCGACGGCCCGACCGTGCTGCGTTTCCCCAAGGGCCCGGTGGCCGAGGGGGTCGAGCCGGTGGGCAAGCTGGGCGAGATGGACCTGCTGCGCGTCCCAGTGGCGGACACTGGCGCCGAGCCTGACGTGCTGCTGGTCGGCGTGGGGCCGATGGCGCAGGTCTGCCTGGACGCGGCCGTCCTGCTCGACGCCCAGGGCATCGCGGCCACCGTGGTCGACCCGCGCTGGGTCAAGCCGCTGGACGAGGCGCTTGTGCTGGCCGCGAGCGCGCACAAGCTGGTGGCCGTCGTGGAGGACAACGGCCGGGTCGGCGGCGTGGGCGACGCCGTGGCCCGCCTGCTGCGCGACGCCGACGTCGACGTGCCCGTGCGCACCTACGGCATCCCGCAGGAGTTCCTCGACCACGCCAAGCGGGCCGCGATCCTCGGCCAGATCGGCCTGACCGGCCAGGACCTCGCCCGCCAGATCACTGAGGCGGTCGCGAAGCGGACCTCCCACGTGGAGCCTGCCCGCCACTGACCACCCTGCGGACCGCGGCGGAGATCGCCAGCACGACGATCACCGCCGCGGCCGCGATCGGCAGCAGCCATTCCGCGTGCTGCCGCGCCACGCCGCCCGCCACCGCGCCGAGCGTCACGTACGCGCTCACCCAGGCCGCGCTGCCCGCCATCGCCCACGGCATGAACGTGCGGTAGGACATTCCCACCGTGCCCGCCACGGCCGGCGTCAGCGCGTGCAGCACCGGCAGGAAGTACGCCAGTGCCAGCGCCCACCCCCTGCGCTCGAACAACCGCTCCGCGCGCTCCCAACGCGCCTCGCCGATGCGCCGCCCGAGTCGCCCGTGCCGCAGCCGGGTCCCGTAGCGGCGGCCCAGGAAATAGCCGCCCGAGGCGCCCGCGAAGCACGCCAGGATGCCCGCGCCGATCAGCGCCAGCGCCTCCAGAGGGCTGTCCGCGCTGGCGCCCGCGACCAGCAGCAGGGTGTCGCCAGGCGTGATCAGGCCGACTCCGACCGAGGCGTCCAGCGTCAGGAAGACCAGCAGGAACAGCAACACCACGCCAAGGTCTTGTCTGGCCAGAGCGTCGAGCAGACCATGAGACATAGTCCAGGACCGCTACCCCGATACGGGAAGATCATCGGGAACGTCACCGAACCATCCCTGTCAAGCAATAAGGAATGATCGCCTAGCGTATGGGAAGGATCACTGGCCGTGGAGATCTTTCGTACGAAGTCCGTCGAACAGTCGATCCGTGACACCGAGGATCCCGAGCATCAGCTGCGTAAACGCCTGACCGCCACGGACCTCACGGTCTTCGGCATCGGCGTGATCATCGGTACCGGGATCTTCGTGCTCACTGGAACGGTCGCGAAAGGGCTGGCAGGCCCGGCGGTGGCGCTGTCGTTCGTCGTGGCGGGCATCGTCTGCGGGCTGGCCGCCCTGTGCTACGCCGAGTTCGCCTCCACGATCCCGGTGGCCGGGTCGGCGTACACCTTCGCCTTCGCCACCCTGGGTGAGTTCCCCGCGTGGGTGATCGGCTGGGACCTGCTCCTGGAGCTGGCGCTGGCGGCGGCCGTGGTGGCGACCGGCTGGTCCGGCTACTTCGCCTCGATGCTGGCCTCCATCGGCGTCCCTCTGCCGGCCTCTATCGCCGGGGCGAACCCCGTGGTCAACGTCCCCGCCGTGCTCATCATCGCCGTCCTCACCGCGATCCTGGTCGCCGGCATCAAGCTCTCCTCCCGGGTCAACCTCGTCCTGGTGGTCACCAAAGTCGCGGTGGTCCTGCTCGTCATCATCGCCGGGCTGTTCTTCATCCGTGTCGCCAATTACACGCCGTTCATCCCTGAGGCGGTGTCCACGCCGCGCGTAGGAGGGCTGAACGCGCCGCTGATCCAGGTCCTGTTCGGGATCACGCCGGTGGCGTTCGGCGTGATCGGCATCTTCTCCGCAGCGGCGATCGTGTTCTTCGCCTTCATCGGCTTCGACATCGTGGCCACCGCCGCGGAGGAGACCCTCGAGCCGCAGCGGGACGTGCCCCGCGGCATTCTCGGCTCGCTGGCGATCTGCACGTTCCTGTACGTCGCCGTCTCGCTGGTCGTCGTGGGCATGCAGAATTACACCGAGCTGAGCACATCCGCGCCGCTGTCGGACGCGTTCCGGGCCGTCGGGCAGACCTGGCTGTCCACGATCATCAGCGTGGGCGCGATCGCCGGCCTGACCACCGTGGTGCTCGTGCTGCTGCTGGGGCAGACCCGGGTGCTGTTCGCGATGTCCAGGGACGGGTTGATGCCGCGCGCGCTGTCGAAGGTCCACCCCCGCTTCGGCACCCCCGCCAGGCTCACCCTGGTGATCGGCGTCGTGACGATGGCGCTGGCCGGATTCGTGGACTTCGAGGAGCTGGCCGAGCTGGTCAACATCGGCACGCTGTTCGCGTTCGTGATTGTCTCGATCGGCGTGATCGTGCTCAGGCGCACCCGGCCGGACCTGCCCCGGGCCTTCCGCACGCCGTTGGTGCCGGTGCTGCCGATCCTGTCCGTGCTCGCCTGCCTCTATCTGATGCTGAACCTGCCGGTCGAGACCTGGCTGCGGTTCCTGATCTGGATGGCCATCGGCGTGGTCATCTACTTCGGCTACAGCTACTGGCACAGCAGGACCGGCGCACCTGTGAAGGGCAGGCGCTAGCCCGCCCTTCGTCGGTCAGGAGAGCAGTTTCCCGCCCGCGGCCTGCATCACGCAGAAGTTGCGGTACCCCTTGCTCCACGCCACCTTCCTGCCGCGCCAGGTGCCCGTGATGACCACCGCGTACGGCTGGACCTGCTGGTCGCAGGTGTCGTTAGCCGGCACGTGAATCTTGTTGAAGTCACCCCCGAGCTGGCGGATCACGTCGCAGGCCGCGCGCGGGTGCGGATGGGTGCCGCCGTCGGGCCCGCATTCGAGCGTGCCGCCCCGCGTCGGGCTGCCCTTCGTAGCGATCGCGATCTTCAGTTTGCCCTTGGGTGGGCGGGCCGCCTGCGCGGCGGGGGACGAGCACGCCAGGAACGCCGCGCAGAGCGCGATCGTACCGATCGTTCGCATCATGATTACCCTCCGTTCGTCGTGCGGCACCAAACGCTACGGCGATGAAGGTCATGAAAAGCGGGGGCCCTGGTCGGGCCCCCGCAAAGAATCAGGCGGGGAGCGAGGCCACACCCGGAGGAAGGAACCGGGGCTGGGCGATGCCGGTCCTGTCCAGATAAGGCGTGATGCCGCCCAGGTGGAACGGCCAGCCGGCGCCGAGGATCATGCACAGGTCGATGTCCTGCGGCGCCGCGACCACGCCCTCGTCGAGCATGATGCGGATCTCCGTGGCCAGCGCCGTCAGGACGCGTTCGCGTACCTGCTCGGCGGTGGACGGTGCGGTGCCGCCCGCGAAGAGCGCCACCGCCTCCGGGTCGAGCGTGAAGTCGGGGCGGTAGACGCCCGGCTTGCCCGCGGCGACCAGCTTGGCCATGTTCTCCGAGACGCCGAAGCGGTCGGGGAACGCCTCGTGTAGCGTCTCGGCCACGTGCAGGCCGACCGCCGGGCCGACGAGCTGCAGCAGCGCGAACGGCGTCATCGGCAGCCCGAGCCCGTCGAGCGCGTGCTCGGCCACCTCCAGCGGCGTGCCCTCGTCCACGGCCGCGACGACCTCGCCCATGAAGCAGGTCAGCAGCCGGTTGACCACGAACGCCGGAGCGTCCTTGACCAGCACCGACGACTTCTTCAGTGACTTGCCGACGGCGAAGGCAGTGGCCAGCGTGGCGTCGTCGGTCACCGCGCCCTTGATGATCTCCAGCAGCGGCATGACGGCGACCGGATTGAAGAAGTGGAACCCGACCAGCCGCTCCGGGTGCTTCAGCCCGGCACCCATCTCGGTGAGGGACAGCGAGGAGGTGTTCGTGGCGAGCACGCACGTCGGCTCCACGACCGCTTCGACCTCGCTGAACACCTGCTTCTTGACCGCCATGTCCTCGAACACGGCCTCGATCACGAAGTCGGCGTCGGCGAAGGCGTCCTTGGTCAGCGACCCGGTCACCAGGGCCCTGAGCCGGTTGGCCTGGTCCTCGGTCACGCGGCCCTTGGCGAGGAGCTTGGCGACCTCGGCGCGTACGTACTCCACACCCTTGTCGAGCCTGGCCTGGTCGAGGTCGGTCATCACGACGGGCACCTCGAGGCGGCGCGCGAACAGCAGCGCCATCTGCGAGGCCATCAGCCCCGCGCCCACGATACCGACCTTGGTGACCTTGCGGGCCAGCGAGCGATCCGGCGCGCCCGCGGGCCGCTTGGCCCGGCGCTGCACCAGATCGAAGGAGTAGAGCCCGGCCCGCAGCTCGTCGCCCATCAGCAGGTCGGCCAGCGCCTCGTCCTCGGCGGCGAAGCCCTCGTCGCGGGTGGCGGTCTCGGCCTGGACGATCAGGTCGAGCGCCCGGTAGGGGGCGGGGGAGGCGCCACGCAGCTTCATGTCCACCAGGAAGCGGGCGTCGGCGACGGCCTTCTCCCAGCCGTCGTGGGAGCGGCGCTCGACGCTCACCTCGCCCTGGAGCACGCGGGCGGCCCAGCGCAGCGATTCCTCCAGGAAATCGGCCGGCTCGAACATGGCGTCCGCGACGCCGAGCTCGAAGGCGTCCCTGCCCTTGATCATGCGGTTCTGCGCCAGCGGGTTCTCGACGATCAGCTTGATCGCCTTGGCCGGGCCGATCAGCCGCGGCAGCAGCTGGGTGCCGCCCCAGCCCGGCACCAGGCCGAGGAAACACTCCGGCAGCGCCACCGCGGGCACGCCGGAGGAGATCGTCCGGTACGTGCAGTGCAGCGCCACCTCCAGACCGCCGCCCATGGCCGCGCCGTTGACGAACGCGAACGACGGGATCGGCAGCTCGCCCAGCCTGCGGAAGACGTGGTGGCCGAGCGCGCCGATGGCCAGGGCCTCCTCGCGGGAGGCCACTTGGGCGGCGCCCTTGAGGTCGGCGCCGACGGCGAAGATGAAGGGCTTGCCCGTCACGCCGACCGCGGCCAGGTCGGTGCGCTCGGCGATCTCCGACAGCGCGCCGTTCAGCGCGAACAGGCCGTGCGGGCCGAACGTGTTCGGCTTGGTGTGGTCGAAGCCGTTGTCCAGCGTGATCAGCGCCATCGTGCCCGCGCCGTAGGGCAGCTGCACGTCGCGCACCAGCGCCTTGGTGACGACTTCGTCAGAGTTGCGCTCGCTCAGCAGCGCCCGCCAGGTGTCGATGTTACTCACGCCAAGTTCTCCCAGATCACAGTGCCGCCCATGCCCATGCCGACGCACATCGTGGTGATGCCGTAACGCACGTCGGGACGCTCGCCGAACTGCCGCGCGAGCTGCGTCATCAGTCGCACGCCCGAGGAGGCGAGCGGGTGGCCGTAGGCGATCGCGCCGCCGTAGGGGTTCACACGGGAGTCGTCGTCGGCGATGCCGAAGTGGTCGAGGAATGCCAGGACCTGTACGGCGAACGCCTCGTTGATCTCGAACAGCTCGATATCCGAAATATCCAGATTCGCCAGCCGGAGCGCCCGTTCCGTGGACGGGATCGGGCCCACGCCCATGACCTCGGGGTCGACGCCCGTGAACGCGTACGACACCAGCCGCATCTTCGGCGTCAGCCCCAGCTCTTCGGCGATGTCCTTGGCGGCCACGATGCAGCCGGTGGCGCCATCGTTGATCCCCGACGAGTTGCCCGCCGTGACGTTGCCGTGCGGCCGGAACGGCGTCTTGAGCCCGCTCAGCCCCTCCATCGTGGTGCCAGGGCGCGGCGCCTCGTCCTCGACGGCCAGCCCCCAGCCCTTCTCGGCCGTCCTGATCGCGGTCGGCACCAGGTCAGGCTGGATCTTGCCGTCGGCGTACGCCTTGGCCGCCTTCTCCTGCGACAGCACCGCGTACGCGTCCGCGCGCGCCTTGCCGATCGCCGGGTAGCGGTCGTGCAGGTTCTCCGCCGTCATGCCCATGACCAGCGCGCTCGGGTCGACCAGCTTCTCCGACAGGAAGCGCGGGTTGGGGTCCACGCCCTCGCCCATCGGGTGGCGGCCCATGTGCTCGACGCCGCCCGCGATGGCCACGTCGTACGCGCCGAACGCGATGCCGCCCGCGACTGTGGTGACCGCGGTCATCGCGCCCGCGCACATGCGGTCGATCGCGTACCCGGGCACGCTCTTGGGCAGCCCGGCCAGCACCGCCGCCGCCCGGCCGATGGTCAGGCCCTGGTCGCCGATCTGCGTGGTCGCGGCGATGGCGACCTCGTCCACGCGCTCGGGGGGCAGATTGGGGTTACGTCTGATGAGCTCGCGGATGACCCGGACGACCAGGTCGTCGGCGCGGGTCTCCGCGTACAGTCCCTTCGGCCCTGACCTGCCGAAAGGCGTGCGCACGCCGTCGACGAACACGACGTCACGAGAGGAAGGCACGGATTCGCTCCTCGCTGCTGGATGGGGTTCCACGCTCATGCTACTCGTGAGTAACTAGTCCGCGTTCCGCCCTCCCCCCGGGCCGGGTGATGGAGGAGTGGCGGAAAGGTCATAGTCTCCCGGGCTGCGGACAGGCGAACTGAGCGTGGGGGCGGTGGGCAAGTGGTGATGTGCCGTCGGGGACCCCTGGTTGTGGCTATGCTTCGCGATCATGACGCAGGGGGTGGACCGCGTGAGAGGGCGACCCGGCGATGCGGACACCCGCGTCGCCCCCGTGCCGCGCCGGTCCAGGAAGCTCGACCCCCGGCCGCGCAGGAACCCGCTGACGCCCCTGGGCTGGGTGAGTGTGGCGCTGACGGTCGTGCTGGTGGCCACCACGCTCGGCGCGTACGCGTACTACCGCAGCATCGAGAGCAGCATCCCCCGCGACCCCATCGTCGTCGGCCCGAACCGGCCGCCGGATACGGGGGCGCTCAACGTGTTGCTCGTCGGCTCCGACTCCCGTGAGGGCGACAACAAGCAGTATGGTCCCAAGTCGCAGGGGCTGGGGGAGCGGACCGACACGATCATGTTGCTGCACATTTCCCCGAACAGGGACAAGGCCACCATGATCAGCTTCCCTCGCGACTCCATGGTGGCCATCCCTGAGTGCCAGGGCAGGAACGGCGCCGTGCTCCCCGGCGGGACCAGGCAGATCAACTCCGCCTTCAACGACGGCGGCATCAACTGCACGGTCAAGACGCTCGAATCGCTCACCAACATCAAGATCAACCACTTCGTGAAGGTCGACTTCACCGGCTTCAAGGGCATCATCGACGCCGTCGGCGGCATCGAGATCTGCCTGCCCAAGCCGGTCAACGACCCGAAGGCGAAGCTGGTGCTCCCCGCGGGCAAGCACGTGGTCAACGGCGAGCAGGCGCTCGGCTACGTACGCACCCGCTACGCGCTGGGCGACGGCAGCGACCTGAGCAGGATCCAGCGCCAGCAGGTGTTCCTCACCCAGGTGCTGAAGAAGATCACCGACGGCGGCCTGCTCACCAACCCCATCAGGCTGAACGACTTCCTGCGCTCGGCCGCCGCCGCGGTCACCGTGGACAGCGAGCTGACGTTCGAGCGAATGCTGGAGATCGCCGACAGCGTCAGGGGCCTGACCGCCAAGGAGCTCAAGGGCATCACGGTGCCCGTCGAGGCGTACCCGCAGGACAAGAACCGGGTGCAGTTCAGCCAGCCGGCGGCGAAGGAGTTCTTCGAGGCCGTACGCAACGACGTCGAGGTCACCGCCACCCCCACCCCCGGCAAGTCCGCCACGCCGAAGATCGAGCACGAGCAGGTGCGCGTCCAGGTGCTCAACGGCACCAGCGAGGGGGGCAAGGCCGTCCAGGTGGCCGACGAACTGACCGCCCAGGGCTTCGTGGTCATCGAGGTCGGCAACGCTCCTGCGACCGCGACCACCGCGATTCGCTACGCGAAGAAGGATGCCCAGGACGGCCCGGCCTACGCCGACGCGATCGCCGCCCGGCTGTCCCAGGACAAGCGGACCGCGGTGGCCGGCAAGGTCAAGCCGGTCGACACCCAGCCGTACAAGTCCAAGGTCGCCGAGCCGCCCGACGGCCCGATCGTCCAGCTCGTGATCGGGGCGGACTGGCCGGGCGTGCGCGTGCAATCGGCGATACCGGACTCGCTCAAGGACAAGGTGGTCGACTCGAGCACCAACCCGTGCTTGTGAGCCTCAGGCCGTGACGCCTGCGTCGACGGGGATCGAGGCGCCCGTGATGTGGCGCCCGCCCTCCCCGGCGAGGTAGGCGACAGCGGAGGCGATGTCGTCGGGAGAGCAGTACGTGCCGAGCGCGGTGTAGCGCCGCTCCTCCTCCGCCTCCGGGGCGTCGGCCGGGTTCATGTCGGTGTCCGTGGAGCCCGGGTTGACCAGGTTCGCGGTGATGCCGCGCGGTCCCAGATCTCGAGCCAGACCCTTGACGAGGCCGGCCAGCGCCGACTTGCTCATCGCGTACGCCGTCCATCCGGGATAAGGCACCCGCTCGGCCAGGCTGCTGCCGATGAGGACGATCCTGCCGCCCCGCCCCATGTGCCGGGCGGCCGCCTGCGCCAGCACGAACGCCGCCCTGGGGTGAACGGCGAGCAGCCGGTCCACCTCCTCGAGCGTCACCTCCTCCAGCGTCCCGTACGGCGCGATCCCGGCGTTGCTCACCAGCACGTCGAGCCGCCCCAGCTCGCGCACCGTGCGCTCCACCGCCTCGACCAGCGCGCCGGCGTCGGCGGCCTCCGCGCGCATGCCGAGGGCGCGGCGGCCGGCCGCCTCGACCTCCTTGATCACGGTGGCGGCCCGGTCGCTCGCGTTCTGGTACGTGATCGCCACGTCGAATCCGTCGCCGGCCAGCCGCCGCGCGACGGCTGCGCCGATTCCTCTGCTCCCGCCCGTGACCAGGGCGACCTTACGGATCATGCCATCCTCCAAGAACCGGAATGTGTTCCGGTTGTACTCTAAGCGGAACGCATTCCGCATGCAAGTGATGCCAGGATGGAGATCGATCGTGAGAGGGTCCGGGATGGCGCGAGGGCGGAGACTGTGACGCGAGAGGGCGGACCGTGACGCGGGAGGGCAGACCGTGAAACGCGAGCGCACCGACGCGGCCCGTAACCGCGCGAAGATCCTCGCCGCGGCCGAGGCCATCGTCGCCGACCGGGGAGTGGGCGGCTTGTCGATGGCGGAGGTGGCCGCGGCCGCCGGGGTCGGCGTCGGCACGCTCTACCGGCGCTTCGGGGATCGCTCCGGGCTGGCGTACGCGCTGATCGACCGGCGGGAGCGGGAGTTCCAGTCCGCCTTCATCGAGGGGCCGCCGCCGCTCGGGCCGGGTGCGGAGCCCGCCGCGCGGGCACGCGCGTTCCTCGACGGGCTCGCGGATCGCACAGTCGAGCAGCTCGACCTCCTGGTCATGGCGGAGACGGCGGGGCCGTTCGCCCGGTTCGGCGGCGCGTACGACGCCTACCACGGGCATCTGGCGATGCTGATCGCGCAGCTGCGGCCGGACGCAGACGCCCCCTGTCTGGCCGACGCGTTGCTGGCGCCGCTGGCCGCGCCGCTGCTGGCGCATCGGATCCGGGAGTGCGGCGTGGGGATCGAGCGGGTGAAGTCGGCGCTCGGTGATCTGCTCGACGGACTCGCCGCCTGACCGCCGTCTGGAATACCGCCTGAGGTGGCCTGAGAGCGTAGAGTGACGAATGTTACTCTACGTGATTTTAGGGAAACATGTGAAATTTCCGGACAAGTGATGGTCGGGTCTGCTAGGAAAGGGCGCGGTCCGAATTCGTACTAGAGAGGTTCCATCGTGGCGCGCGACGAGAACGACAGGCCATACGAGGATGGGCAGGGTAGGCCGTTAAACCCGGAGCTGACGGGTGACGTCCTGTCGCCGCGGTGGAGCACCGATGACACCGACGAGCAGCCTGCCATCCAGGTCGTCGGCAACGAGACCTACATCATGCCGCCCAATTCGCTGACCGGTGAGCCGCAGTTGGTGGGCCGCGACGGCGTGCGTGACGTGCTCGACGACGCCCCGGCGGCCTCGCACGATCTGCTGGGCGGCGGGCCCGGCGACCTGGGCAGCGGCCAGCGGGACGTGCTGGGCGACCCCGGTGGCCCGTACGACGTGCTCGGTGGCCACAGTGGTCCCCATGACGTACTCGGTGGCCACAGTGGTTCCCATGACGTGCTGGGGGGCCACAGCGGTCCCCATGACATGCTCGGCGACGCCAGTGGCCCGCATGACGATCTGCTGGAGCACAGCGGACCGCATCGTGTTGACGACGAGGCCCCGTACCTGCCGCTCGACCGGGGCTACGAGGCGGGCTACGCCGACGACCGCGAGGAGGACCAGCCCAAGCGCGGTTTCCTCGGTTCGGGGTGGACCGACGACTCCCATGGCGGGCGTTCGGGCGGCGACCGTGAGGTGCGGCGCCGCACCAGGAAGCTACTGGTGGCGGCCGCTGCGGTGGTGCTGGTCGGCGTGGGGGCCGGGTTCATGCTCACCGGCACCTCGTCGGACGACCCGTGCCAGGGCGGCCAGTGCGCCAGCGCGGGGGAGGTGACCACGCCTTCCGACAGCGCGGCTCCGGAGGACACGCCGGCCGAGGAGGCCACTCCCGAGCCCGACGATTCGGCCACCACCGAGCCGACCGATACCGAGTCCGCAATGCCCCCGACGACTCAGCGGGCGCGGCCGACTCGCGAGCCGGCCGCGCGTCCCACGTCCACCCGCAACGGCGAGCCGACCAAGAAGCCCACCAGCCAGGCCACCAGGCCGCCGGTGAGCGAGATGCAGGACACGGACCCGGACCCGGACACGGCCCCCCAGAACTCGCCGGACAGTAAGCAGCAGCCCCAGCAGCAGCAGAGCACCCAGCCGGCACAGCAGCAGCCCACAACCCAAGCGCCCGCGCCGACGCCGACGCAGGAGGAACGGAAGGGGCTGCTCGACATCCTCTTTCCCTGGTGACGCTCCCACGGGCCGGGGCACGACCCGCTGACGCACCCATTCCCCGGCCCCGGGCCCGCCTGCCGGGCACACCCCCGGCACCCGACTACGACCGGTTGTTGCTGCCAAGTCACATGCGCTGAGCAGTCATTCGCGGCCGTCCTCTAGAGTGCTGCCGTCCCCTGCACGCGCCTGTGGCCCCGCCTGGCGGCGCCTGCCCTGCCTACGGGCCCCACCGAGGAGCAACCGTGACCGACTTGGCGTCCATGTCCCTGCAGCAGGAGATCGCCCGAGACCTCCAGGTGAGCGCGTCCTTCGAGGTGCAGCAGGAGATCGAGCGCCGGGTGAGCTTCCTCACCGACCAGCTGACCTCCACGGGCCGGCGCTCGTTGGTGCTGGGCATCAGCGGCGGTGTGGACTCCATGACCGCGGGCCGGCTGTGCCAGCTCGCCGTTGAGCGGGTCCGTGCCGCCGGGGGACAATCGACGTTCTTCGCGATGCGGCTACCGTACGGCGCCCAGGCCGACGAGAAGGACGCGCAGCTCGCGCTGGAGTTCATCAGGCCCGACCGGGTCCTGACCGTCGATGTGAAGTCCGCCAGCGACGCCGCGCTGGAGGCGGTGCTGGCCAGCGGCATGGTTTTCCGCGACGCGCACCACCAGGACTTCGTGCACGGCAACATCAAGGCCCGGCAGCGCATGATTGCTCAGTACGCGGTAGCGGGCGCCCACGAAGGCCTGGTTGTGGGCACCGACCACGCCGCCGAGGCGGTCTCCGGCTTCTTCACCAAGTTCGGCGATGGCGCGGCCGATGTGGTCCCGCTCACCGGTCTCACCAAGCGGCGCGTACGGGCCCTGTCGCAGGCTCTGGGTGCGCCGTCCGCGCTGATTCTGAAGACGCCGACCGCAGACCTGGAGACACTGAACCCGGGCAGGCCCGACGAGGAGGCGCTCGGCGTCACCTACGACGACATCGACGACCTCCTTGAAGGCAAGCCGGTCGATGAGGCTGCCTTCGTGGCCATGGTCCGCCGCTACCGGCTCACCGAGCACAAGCGACAGCTGCCGATCGCCCCCTGAGCTGGTCCCTCGTCAGCCGCCTGCGCGTCGGGGCTGCGCCGCCGTAGGCCGGTGGCTCGCCACGGCCGTCGGCGTCTGGTCGCTCATTTCCCGGGCACAGGATCGTTCGGACGCGGCGCGGCGGGCGTTTGTCGTGCCGGGGACTGGGCGTGCAAAGATGCGGATCCAGGTGCTGTTCTGGCACACTTGGAAACCGCTTTCCGAGGAGGTCTCGTGGTCACGCTTGAGGACGTCGCCAGGCAGGCGGGCGTCTCGCTCGCGACCGCCTCGCGGGTGCTCAACGGCAGCACCCGCCAGGTCGGCGCGGCCCTGCGGGCCCGCGTCGAGCAGGCCGCCGACGAGCTGGGCTACCGGGCCAACATCGCGGCACAGACGCTGGCCCGCGGCGCCGGCAACGTCATCGGCATCGTCGTGCACGACCTGACGGACCCCTACTTCGCGGCCCTGGCCGACGGGGCGATGCGGGCCGCGGCCACCGAGGGCCTGCTGGTCGTGGTGGGAACCACGCATCGCGACCCGGAGCAGGAGATCGCCTACGTGGCCACGCTCAACGCCCAGCGCGTGCGGGCCGTGCTGCTGGTCGGCTCCCGTGTGGCCGACCCGGCCGTCACTGGGCGGCTCCGCGACGAGCTGGCCAGATACCGGTCGGGCGGTGGCCGGGCCGCCTGCGTCGGGCAGGACCTGCTGGGTGTGGACACCGTCGCGCCCGCCAACCGCGAGGGTGCGGCGGAGCTGGCCCGCGCGCTGGCCGGGCTCGGGCACACCCGCTTCGCGGTGCTCGCCGGGCCGCCGCACCTGGTGACCGCCGCCGACCGCTGCGCCGGGTTCGCCGGGGCGCTGGAGGAGCTGGGGCTGCCCGCGCCGGACGTGATCCACGGGCCGTTCGACCGCGACGGCGGTTACGCGGCCGCCCAGCAGGTGGGCAAGGACACGACGTGCGTGTTCGCGGTCAACGACGTGATGGCGGTCGGGGCGCTGGCGGCCTACCGGGAACGCGGCATCCGGGTGCCGGAGGACGTGTCGGTGGCCGGTTTCGACGACATCGTCACCCTGCGGGATCACGTGCCGGCGCTGACCACCGTGCGGCTGCCGTTGAAGGACATGGGAGCGCGGGCGCTGGAGCTGGCGCTGGGCGAGGAAGAAGCGGTCGTCGTCGAGCAGGTCGCCGGCGAGGTCGTGTTGCGGGAAAGCGTACGGAGGCTGATGTGAGGCTGGCGGTCAGTACGCTGGGGATGCCCGGCGAGGATCTGGACCGGGCGATCGAGATCGCGACCGGGCACGGCTGCCAAGGGCTGGAGCTGCGCCTGCACCCGGACACCGGGGTGCACGCCGGGCTGGACTCGGCGGAGCGGCGTTCGGTGCGGGAGCGAGTGGAACGCGCGGGCCTGGAGATCTCCGCCCTCGCCGGCTATGTCGGGATCTGCGAGCCGGGGCCGGATGAGCCGGTCCTGGAGGCGCTCCTCGCCGATCTGCGGCTCGCCGCCGACCTGGGCGCGCCCGGGGTGCGGGTGTTCCCACGCGGCGAGGATCCGGCCGTCGGCGCCCGCAGGCTGAAGGCGGTCTCCGGTACGGCCGAAGCCCTCGGCCGCCGCGTGCTCGTCGAGACGCACGACAGCATGGCCACCTGCACGGCTGTGGCCGGGCTGCTTGCCGAGGCGGGCTGTCCGGACACGACGGGAGCGATCTGGGACCTGCTGCACCCGTGGCGGCACGGTGAGTCCCCGGCCGACTCGCTGGCCGCGCTCGGCCCCTACCTGGCCTACGTCCAGGTCAAGGACGCGGTCTCGGCGCAGGACACCACCCCGGTGCCGATGGGCACAGGATCCGTGCCGCTGGAGGAGGCGGGCGAGTTGCTGCGCGGGTCCGGGTATGACGGCTGGGTGTCACTGGAGTGGGAGCGGACGTGGTATCCGCAGGTCGCGCCGGTCGAGGAGATCCTGCCGGGAGCCGCTGACTGGGTTCAGAGGTTCGCCGCTTAGATAGGGGCATGCCCCTACCTAGGAACAAAGTCTTGGTCGTCGGGATGGACGGCCTGCGGTTCGACCTGCTCGCCGCCTCGGGCGCCCCCGTGCTGACCGCGTTGATGTCCACCGGCGCGTACGGCACCAGCCTGCTTCCGTACGGCGAGGCCGGCGCGCCGCGTACGGAGTCGCCCGGCGAGGTCGTGCCTATGCGCCCGGAGCCGGGGGACGGCGGCCGGGTCATCGAGTCCCGGACCGATTCGGGGCCGGGCTGGTCGTCCATCGCGACCGGGGTCTGGCCCGACAAACACGGCATCGTGGACAACGGCTTCGCCGACCCCCAGTTCCAGAAATTTCCGGACTTCCTGACTCGTGCGAAGAATGCTCGGCCCGACCTCGTCACCTCCGCGTTCTTCTCGTGGGCGGCGCTCGCCGAGCACGGCGCCTTCGGTCCGGCCATCGACCACCGGTTCGTGCTGGACGGCTACACGGTGGGCTGGGCCGAGGCCGACAAGCAGGTGACCGAGGCCGCCGAACGGCATCTGGCGCAGGACGACCCAGGCGCCGTATTCGTGTACCTGGGCGACGCCGACGAGGTGGCCCACGACGTCGGCCCGCACGGCCCCGAGTACGCCGCCTCACTCCAGACCGAGGACGCGTACCTTGGCCGGCTGCTCGACACGATCCGCGCGCGGCCGTCGTACCCGGACGAGCGCTGGACCGTGGTCGTCACCACCGACCACGGGCACGTGGACGAGGGCGGCCACGGGGGCACGTCGGACGAGGAGCGCACGGTTTTCGTGATCGCCACCCGGCTGGGCGAGGACCTGGGCGGGCGCTCGCTCGGCACGCCACGCTTGGTCGACGTGGCGCCGATGGCGCTGGCGGCACTGGAAGTGCCGATCGCACCGGAATGGAATCTCGACGGCGTGCCCCTGGGGCTCTAATCCGGAGTTCATCATCTGTTGAATTTCTGCCGGGAAGGCGTCAAACTGGGTGACAGGACGCTGAACTGCGGGAGTGCATTCGATGAACACGGCACTGGACTTCTCCGAGATCAACGCCGGGATGCTGGCCGAGGTGGGCGGAAAGGCCGCCAACCTCGGCGAGCTGACCAGGGGCGGACTGCCCGTGCCGCCCGGCTGGGTGCTCACGACGGAGGCGTACCGTCAGGTCGCCACCGGGCTGGAGACCAGCGGCGACGGGCTGGCCGAGCGCGCGCGCCGGCACCTGCTCGAGACGCCGGTGCCGGCCACCGTGCACGAGGCGATCGTGAAGCACTACGCCGCGCTCGGCCCCGACGTCCCGGTTGCGGTGCGCTCGTCGGCCACGGCCGAGGACCTGCCGTTCGCCAGCTTCGCCGGGCAGCAGGACACCTACCTCAACGTCGTGGGCGCCGAGGCGGTGGTCGACGCCGTACGCCGCTGCTGGGCCTCCCTCTGGACCGACCGCGCCGTGGCCTACCGCGAGTCCAACGGCATCGACCACGCCGCCGTACGCCTCGCGGTGGTCGTCCAGGTCATGGTGGACTCCCAGGTCGCCGGCGTGATGTTCACCGCGAACCCGGTCACCGGCCGGCGGCGCGAGACCGTCATCGACGCCAGTCCCGGGCTGGGCGAAGCCGTCGTCTCCGGCGCCGTCAACCCCGACCGCTTCGTCGTGTACGGCGGCGCCATCCTCGAACGCCACGCCGGCGACAAGAAGCTGGCCATCCGCTCCCTCCCCGGCGGCGGGACCGAGCGTGTCGAGACCGCCCACGACGGCCTCTGCCTGACCGACGCCCAAGTCCTCGCGCTGGCCCAGCTGGGCGGCCGGGTCGAGGATCACTACGGTGCGCCGCAGGACACCGAATGGGCCATCGACGCGGACGGCACGCTCTGGCTCACCCAGGCCAGGCCGATCACCACCCTCTACCCGCTGCCCGAGACCACCAGGGCGGGGCTGCGGGTCTACTTCTCGGTCAACGTCGCCCAAGGCGTGATGGGACCGATCACGCCGCTGGGGCTGTCGGCGTTCAAACTGATCAGCGGCGGTGCCGCGAGCCTGCCCGGTTCCGGCCCCGCCGACCCGCTCGACGGCCCGCCCTTCGTGTCCGTTTCAGGGCAGCGCCTGTGGCTCGACATCACCACCGCCGTACGCAGCCGCCCCGGCCGCGCCATCCTCCCGCGCGCGCTGACGCTCGGCGAGGCCCGCACCGCCATCGTCATGGAGCGGCTGGTGGAGGACCCTCGCCTGTCGCTCGTCCACACCTCCCGCCGCCCGTTCCTGCGCGCCCTCGCGCGCTTCGCCCACCGCGTCCATGCCCCGTCGCGTGTCCTGATGGCCCTGACCAGGCCGGATAGGGCCCTGGCCTATGCCGTCCGGCTCGGCGGAGAGCTCGACAAGAGGCTCCAGGTGCCCGATTCCGCGACCCCCGCACAGCGGCTGGATCACGCCGAGCGCATGCTGGCCGGCACGTTCCCCACCATCATCTCGATCATGCCCATCGTGATCACCGGGTACGGCCTGTTCGCGCTGGCGTCCAAGCTGTCGGGCGTGCCGCTGGCCGAGATGCAGGACGTGCTGCGCAGCGTCCCGCACAACCCGACCACGGAGATGGACCTGGAGTTGTGGGACCTGGCCACCCGCATCGAGCCGGAGCCGTTCAAGGAGCTGCCGGTCGCCGAGCTGGTGCGCCGCTACCAGGAGGGCGGCCTGCCTCCTGTCGCGCAGCGCGAGATCGCCGCGTTCCTGGACAAGTACGGCCACCGCGGCGTCGCGGAGATCGACCTGGGCGTGCCCCGCTGGTCGGAACAGCCCGCGCACATCCTCGGCGTGCTGGCCAACTACCTGCGCATGGACGGCAGCGCCGAGCTCGCCCCCGCCGCGTTGTTCGCCAAGGGCGCCGAGCAGGCGCAGGCCGCAATCGCGCACGTGGGGCGGCTGGCCGGACGCAGGGCCCGCTGGCGGGGCGCCGTGGCGAGGTTCGGGCTCCGGCGCACCAGGAAGTTCGCGGGCCTGCGTGAGCTGCCCAAGTTCTACCTGGTCAAGACGCTCGCCGCGGTACGGCACAGCCTGCGCGCGGTCGGCGAGCACCTCGTGGATCTCGGCGTGCTCCATGCGGCCGAGGACGTGTTCTTCCTGGACTTCCGCGAGGTCAGGGCCGCGCTGGGCGGAGGCGATCTGCGGGAGCTGGTGGCCGAGCGGCGGGCGGCGTACGTGCAGGAGCAGCGCCGCAGGCACGTCCCCAGGGTGCTGCTGTCCGACGGCACCGAGCCCGAGGCGCTGGCGACCGCCGCTGTGGACGGCGCGCTGACCGGCACGGCGGCCTCGGCGGGCACCGTCACCGGCGTGGCCAGGGTGGTGCTCGACCCGGTCGGCGCGCACCTGGAGCCGGGCGAGATCCTCGTCTGCCCGTCCACCGATCCCGGCTGGACGCCGCTGTTCCTGACGGCCGGCGGCCTCGTCATGGAGATGGGCGGCGCGATGTCGCATGGGGCGGTGGTTGCCCGCGAGTACGGCATCCCCGCCGTCGTCGGCGTCCCCGACGCCACCCACCGCATCAGCACGGGCCAGGAAATCGAAGTGAACGGCGCGGCGGGCACCGTGACGCTAGTGTGATCAAATGCCCGAGGCGTACTGGAACCACAACGTCCACTACCAGCGGCTGGTCTTACAGCTCGTGCCCGGCGGTTGCGAGCGCGCGCTCGACGTCGGGTGCGGCGATGGACTGCTGGTGAGCAAGCTGGCCGCCCGCGTCCCTGCCGTGACCGGCGCGGACCGCGCCGCCGACGCGATCGCGATGGCCCGGCGGCAGTACGGCGACCTGGACAACGTCACCTTCGTCGAGGCGGACTACCTCGACGACGAGAAGGGACTGCTCCCCGAGGGCAAGTACGACTTGGTCACCGCCGTCGCGGTCATCCACCACGCGGACTTCCGGGAGGCGGTGAACGGGCTGGTCCGGCTGCTGGCGCCGGGCGGCAGGCTGGTGGTCGTCGGACTCGCGAAGGACCGCACGCCCCTGGACTGGATCGTCCGGCTGACTGGGCAAGGGGCCTCGCATGTGCTCAAGGTGTTCCACGGCGGCAAGCGCGGGCCCGGCGTGCCGGGCATGCCTGCGGCGATCTCCTGGGGAGAGATCGCCCGTGAGGCCTGGCGGATGTTGCCCGGCTGCCGCTTCCGCCGCCTGCTGCTCCGCCGCTACCTGCTGACCTGGGACAAACCCGAGCGCTGACCGGGCGGCGGCCCCTTCGAGCCGCCGCCCCGAGGCCTACTTACCGACGGGCCACCACCACGTCCTCGTAGCGGGCCTTCATCGTGGCCACCACCTCGTCCGGGTCGGCGGCCCAGATGTCGGCGTTGAAGATCTCCACCTCGACGTCGCCGGTGTAACCGGCGTCCAGGACGGCACGCGTGATCGGCTTGAAGTCGATCACACCGTCGCCCATCATGCCGCGGCCGAGCAGCACGTCCTCCGGTAGCGGGTGCAGGTAGTCGCACACCTGGTAGGACGCGATCCTGCGGCCGGCCCGCGCGATGTCGTCGAACACCCTCGGGTCCCACCACACGTGGAAGGTGTCGACCACCACGCCGACCTGCTCCTCCGGGTGCGCCAAGGCGAGGTCGAGCGCCTGGCCCAGGGTGGACAGGACGGCCCGGTCCGGGCAGTAGATCGGGTGCAGCGGCTCCAGGGCCAGCTTGACGCCCCGCTCACCGGCGTACGGCGCCAGCTCCGCCAGCGCCTCGGCCACCCGCTCCCGCGCGCCCGCCAGATCGCGCGACGCGCCCGCGGCCAGCGGCTCACCCGGTTGCACACCGGGCAGGCCGCCCACGACCATCACCAGGCAGGCCGCCTCCAGTTCGGCCGCCTCGTCGATGGCACGGCGGTTGTCGTCGAGCGCCTCGGCGAACGCGCGGCGTCCCTCGTCGCCAGGCAGCCCGCCCGCCGTGAGGAAGCCTCCCCTGCACAGCGAGGACACCCGCAGCCCCGCGTCCCGCACCAGCTTGACACTCTCCGCCAGGCCCTGCTCGGCCACGTTCTGCCGCCACAGCCCGATCACCCCAAGGCCGTGCCGCACGCACCCGCCCACGGCCTCCGCCACGGACCAGCGCCTGGTCGTCCACTGGTTGAGCGAAAGGCTCAGCGGTCCTTCGGCCCTCTGAGCCAGGCTGCTGTGTCCAATGGTTCCCTCGCTTCGCTCGCTCACAGTCCATGCACCGCCAGCAGCGCCTTCATGCGGTGCACGGCCAGCTCCTGGTCGGCCAGCAGCCCGGCCTGGTCGGCCAGACGGAACACCTCCGACAGGTGCAGCAGCGAGCGGGCCGACTGGGCGCCGTTCACCATGGCGAACGCGTCCTGGTGGCCGTTCAGCCAGGCCAGGAAGACGATGCCGGTCTTGTAGTTGTACGTCGGCGTCTCGAAGATCTTCCGCGACAGCGGGACGGTCGGGTCCAGGATCTCGTCGTACGAGGCCAGCAGCCGCTCACGGCCCGCCTCGTCGCAGGCCGCCTCGGCGGCGTCCAGCACCTGGAGCGCGGCCGCGGCCGCCGGGGCGATCGCGTCGAAGATGCCGAGCAGCGCGTGCGAGCCGGTCTTGATCAGCGACGGGTAATTGAAGTCGTCGCCCGTGTAGAGCTTGACGCCCTCGGGGAGCGCGGCACGCAGGCGTACCTCGTGCTCCTCGTCCAGCAGCGACACCTTCACGCCGTCCACCATCGAGGCGTGGGCGTGGATCAGCTCCAGGAACGACTCGGTCGCCGTGTCCACGTCATGCGAGCCCCAGTAGCCGGCCAGCTGCGGATCGAACATCTCGCCCAGCCAGTGCAGGATCACCGGGCGGTCGGCCAGCCCGAAGAGCTTTCCATACACCTGGTGGTAGTCCTGCGGTCCGGCGGCCACCTTGGCCAGCTGGCGGGAGGCCATGATGATCACGCCGGCGCCCGCCGACTGGACGGTCTCCAGCTGCTCGGCGTACGCGGCCGTGATCGTGTGCAGGTCACCGGCGTCGGGCGCGTGGTCGGTGCCCGCGCCGCAGGCCACCAGCGTCCCCGGGTCGCCGAACGAGCGGGCCTCGGCGGCGCTGCGCCGGATGAGCTCCTTGGTCGCCGCCCAGTCCAGGCCCATGTTGCGCTGCGCGGTGTCCATCGCGTCGGCGATCCGCAGTCCGTGCGACCACAGGTGGCGGCGGAAGCGGAGGGTGGCGTCCCAGTCCACGGCGGCGGGGGAGCCGGGCGTGTTGTCGCCGAGCGGGTCGGCCACCACGTGGGCGGCCGCGTACACGATGCGGCTGGTCGCCGGCGTCGCCGACACCGGCCAGACCGTCGGCTCGGCCAGCGTGTACGCGCCGACGCCGGGCAGGTCGATCATCACAGCCCCGGCACCTCGATCCTGCGGCCCTCGGCGTTCGAGCGCAGGCCCAGCTCGGCGAGCTGCACGCCGCGAGCGCCCGATGCGAAGTCGTACGGGAAGGGCGCGTCCTCCACCACGTGCTTGATGAACCCCTCCCACTGGATCTTGAACCCGTTGTCGAAATCGGCGTTGTCGGGCACCTCCTGCCAGCCGTCGCGGAAGCGCGCCGTGACCGGCAGGTCGGGGTTCCAGACCGGCTTGGGGGTGGCCGAGCGGTGCTGCACCCGGCAGTTGCGCAGGCCCGCCACGGCACTGCCGTGCGTGCCGTCCACCTGGAACTCGACCAGCTCGTCTCGGTTCACGCGAACGGTCCAGGAGGAGTTGATCTGAGCGACGATGCCGCCTTCGAGCTCGAAGATGCCGTACGCGGCGTCGTCCGCGGTGGCCTGATACGTGTTGCCCTGCTCGTCCACCCGTGCCGGGACGTGCGTCACCGCGCGGGCGTAGACCGACTCGACCCGGCCGAACAGGTTCTCCATCACGTAGTGCCAGTGCGGGAACATGTCGAGCACGATGCCGCCGCCGTCCTCGGCCCGGTAGTTCCACGAGGGGCGCTGCGCCTCCTGCCAGTCGCCCTCGAACACCCAGTAGCCGAACTCGCCGCGCACCGACAGGATGCGGCCGAAGAAGCCGCCGTCGATCAGCCGCTTCAGCTTGAGCAGGCCGGGCAGGAACAGCTTGTCCTGGACCACGCCGTTCTTGACACCCTTGGCGGCGGCGGCCTCGGCCAGTGCGACCGCCTCCTGCGTGGACTCGGCGGTCGGCTTCTCAGCGTAGATGTGCTTGCCGGCCTCGATGGCCTTCAACACGGCCTTCACCCGGGCGCTGGTGACCTGGGCGTCGAAGTAGATCACGTTGTCGTCGTCGGCGAGGGCCGCGTCGAGGTCAGTGGTGAAATCCGAAATTCCATGCTTCGACGCGATATCTGCCAATTTGTCGGCATTCCGGCCGACCAGCACCGGCTTGAGCTTCACCCGGCTGCCGTCCGAGAGCGTCACACCGCCCTGCTCGTTGATAGCCAGGACGGACCGGACCAAGTGCTGGCGGTAGCCCATCCGTCCGGTGACGCCGTTCATCACGACGCCGATGGTGCGCACGCTCATTGAGGATCCTTTCAGGTCAAAGGGGAGGAAAGCGCTTTCCCGAACCGTACGGCCGTCCCACTGGGGGCGTCAAGTAGCGCCTCCCCTAACCACCCGATCACAGGGTACGGAGCGCCACTTCTCGCGTCAGTCACGGGGGTCGTAACGCCAGTGCCCATGCGGCGCAAGGCCAACTGATACCACAGAGCCGGTTGACGTGGGCTCGCGTAACGGCGGGCGTTTTGTGAAGGGGTCAGAGGCCGTTTCCTGGAGGGCCATCAACCGAAGTGCGGTGGGTGGCCATCCACGGCAACGCGTAACAGATGGGTCTTCCCACGGGTCAGAGGCTGTTTCCTGGAGGGGCGGGTGGCCATCCACGGCAACGCGTAACAGATGGGTCTTCCCACGGGTCAGAGGCTGTTGCCTGGAGGGGCGGGTGGCCGGCCACGGCAACGCGTAACAGATGGGTCTTCGGGTCAGAGGTCGTTCCCTGGAGGGTCATCGGCCGGAGTGCGGCGGGTGGCCCTCCAGGGCAACGAGTAACAAATGATCACGGGACCATCTCGAGGCGGGAAAGCGCCTTGGCAATCGGGTGGGCGGCCAGGGAGAGCTGCCATTCGCGCGCCCCCAGTTCGCGCAGCCGGGCCGTGACCGTCTCGTCCGTGATCTCGTCCGGCGGCTCCCACGTCAGCCGCCGCACCGCGTCCGGCTGCAGCAGGTTTTCCGTCGGCATGTGGTGCTCGTCGGCCAGTGCGGCCACCACGGCGCGCGCCGCGGCCAAGCGCTTGGCGGCCGCCGGGTCGCGGTCGGCCCAGCGGTTGGGCGGCGGTGGGCCATCGCCGGGCGTGCTGGGCTGGGGGAGTTGGCTGTCGGACAGGTTGCGGGCCCGGTTCACGGCGGCGAGCCAGTCGGTCATGTGGCGGCGCGCGCTGCGACCGGTGAAAGCCGAAATTTCGGTCAAGGCCTTCTTGGTGCGGGGCCCTTCAAGGGCGGCCGTGATGATCGCCGAATCGGGCAGCACCCGGCCGGGCGCGAGATCGGCCTCGCGGGCGATCCGGTCGCGCATGGTCCACAGCTCGCGCACGATGGCCAGTGCCCGGACGTTGCGTACCTTGTGAATGCCCGACGTGCGCCGCCACGGATCCGACCGAGGCGCCGGCGGCGGGGTGTTGAGCACGGCGGCGAACTCCTCGCGCGCCCACTCCAGCTTCCCGCTGTCCGCCAGCTCCCTGCGGAGCACGTCCCGCAGCTCGACCAGCACCTCCACGTCCAGCGCCGCGTACCGCAGCCAGTCCTCGGGCAGTGGTCTGGTCGACCAGTCGGCGGCCGAGTGGCCCTTCTCCAGCCGCAGACCGAGCACGGTCTCGACCATCGTGCCGAGCCCCACCCGCTCGTAGCCGAGCAGCCGTCCCGCCAGCTCGGTGTCGAACATCTCGCGCGGCCGGAACCCCACCTCCAGCAGGCAGGGCAGGTCCTGCGACGCGGCGTGCAGCACGATCTCCGCCTCGGCCACGGCCGCGTCGAGCGGGGAGAGGTCGGGGCAGGCGATCGGGTCGATCAACGCGGTCCCCGCCCCGGCCCGGCGCAGCTGCACCAGGTAGGCGCGGTTGCCGTAGCGGTAGCCCGAGGCACGCTCGGCGTCGACCGCCACCGGGCCGCTGCCCCCGGCGAACCGCTCCACGACCATGGCGAAACCGTCCGCGTCCTCGATCACCGGCGGAATGCCCTCGCGCGGCTCGAGCAGCGGCTCGACGGTACGTTCTTCTGTCACGAGTTCACCGGCCTCATGACGCGGGTGCTGTATTGACTGGTGCCCTCACTTCGTTCGGTCACTCTCCGGTTTCATCACGTCGGCGGGGCAGCGCGGCCACGTCCGGCGGGAGCGGCGGGATCCCCGCCGCCAGGCACATCAGGTCGCACCAGGCGGCGACGTGGCCGGAGAGATCCTCCTGAGCGGGTGACCAGGACGCCCGCAGCTCGAGCTCGGTCGTGACCGGGTCTTCGGCTTTGTTGCCGAACCCCTCTGACACGGCTCTTGTCACGGTACCGCCAGCGGCGGAGTAGTCGGCTTGATGTGCGTCGAGAGCCTCGGTCAGCCAGCTCCACGCGACGGGCCCGAGCAGCGGATCGGAGGTGATCTCCGGCTCCATGTCGGCCCGCACGTACGCCACCAGCCGAAACGGGCCTTCCCAGCCGCGTTGGCCGTCGGGGTCGTAGAGCAGGATCAGCCTGCCCACCGCGAGCTCGTCGTCGTCGCGGTAGACCGACGCGCCGATCGCGGCCGAGTAGGGGGCCAGCCGCTGGGGCGCGGGCAGGTCCTCCAGCTCGATCTCCGGCCTGACCTCGCACAGCCGCAGGCTCTCCGCCGCGCGCGTGAACGCCGCGGGAGGCGGTGGCTGGTCACCGAGTGTCATAGCCGAAGCGTAGGTCGATATCGGACGGAAGGGGACCACGGGGGTGCTCATCCTTGGTGATCAAGCCGCAGCCATCATGAGCCGGCGAGCCGTTCTGGTGGACTCGGCGGAG
The DNA here is from genome assembly GCF_052245935.1 of Nonomuraea sp. 3N208. NCBI lineage: Bacteria > Bacillati > Actinomycetota > Actinomycetes > Streptosporangiales > Streptosporangiaceae > Nonomuraea > Nonomuraea sp. 3N208. The sequence goes on from NZ_JBQQBR010000006.1 coordinate 147,270, forward strand.
CCGAGCATGATCGCGTGGCCGCACTCGACGCAGGCCCAGTCCGGGCACTCTCCCGGCTCGTGTCCGTCGAAGCACGGCGGCTGCTCGAACAGCCGCTCACCAGCGCAGGAGGCGCAGCGCTCACTGCGGTGCTCTGGGGAACTCCACAACGCGGTCATCGCACGGGGCCTTTCCTTCGGGTCGTGGCTCCGACGTTGGCACGAGCCGCTGACAATTCCCCGCAACGCGCTCGGCGTGTCCCGAAAGTGGTCGCTGAATCGGTGCCGCGCGGTGGGTTGGCGAACATTTGACCCATTCGAGACCGGCTCTCTGGTACGCCATGGGCCGTGTTCGACCCGTGTGCGATGCCGCCGCCGAGCGGACCGGTAAACCTTCATCCTGCTATCTGATCATGATTTGGGGTGTCCGATGCATGCTTTTCCGACACCGCGCTTGCCGATGCGGGGACCGGCCTCTGAGCATGGCACCCTTGTGGGGTGAACCTCGCCGACTCAGCGTTCCTGCGTGCCTGCCGCCGCCAGCCCGTCCCGCACACCCCGGTCTGGTACATGCGACAGGCCGGCCGGTCGCTGCCGGAATACCTCAAAGTGCGCGAGGGCGTGCCGATGCTCACCGCATGCGCGACGCCGGACCTGATCGTCGAGATCACCATGCAGCCGGTCCGCCGCTACGGGGTGGACGCGGCCATCTTCTTCAGCGACATCGTGGTGCCGCTCAAGGCCATCGGTGTCGACCTCGACATCAAGCCGGGCGTCGGGCCGGTCGTCGCCGATCCCATCCGCGACGCCAAGGGGCTCGACGCGCTGCGCCCGCTGGAGCCCGGCGACGTGCCGTTCGTCACCGAGTCCATCCGGGCGCTGACCGGCGAGCTGGGCGGCACGCCGCTGATCGGGTTCGCCGGGGCGCCGTTCACACTCGGCTCCTACCTGATCGAGGGCGGCCCGTCCAAGAACCACGACCGGACCAAGGCCATGATGTACGGCGCCCCGGAGCTGTGGCACGAGCTGATGGAGCGGCTGTCCGGCATCGTGCTGGAGCACCTGCGCATCCAGATCGCGGCGGGCGCCTCGGCCGTGCAGCTCTTCGACTCCTGGGTGGGGGCGGTGGCGCCGGACGACTACCGGGAGTTCATCCTGCCGCACACCCGGCGGATCTTCGAGGGCATCGCCGGCGTGCCGCGCATCCACTTCGGCGTGGGCACGGGCGAGCTGCTCGGCGTCCTCGGGGAGGCGGGCGCCGACGTGGTGGGGGTCGACTGGCGAGTGCCGCTGGACGAGGCGGCCCGCCGGGTCGGGCCGGGAAAGGCGCTGCAGGGCAACCTGGACCCGGCGATCCTGCTGGCGCCGTGGGAGGTGGTCGAGCGCAAGGCCCGCGAGGTGCTGCGGCGGGGGCGGGCGGCCGAAGGACACGTGTTCAACCTGGGGCACGGAGTGCTCCCTTCGACCGACCCCGACCAGCTCAAGCGCCTCACCGACCTGGTCCACGAATTCGCCCTCGACTCCTGAGCCCACCGCCCTAGGGACGGGTCAAGCGGCTTCCGGGTCCGGGTCGCCCGCGCGCGGGCCCGGCGGGGGCGTCGGGATCCCGGGGCGTCGGGCGCGGTCGCGGCGGACCAGGTAGACCAGCAGCGCCACCAGAGGCAGCGCGACGATCGTCCACGGCAGCACCGCGCCCAGCACCGTGAGCACCACCTTCGTGGAGGACACCAGCCCGTTCCACCCCGCCTTGAGCCCTCCGAGGAACCCGGCGGGCTCCTCCTCGTCCGGCTCCTCCGCGACCGCGACCGGCCCGAGCAGCCGGAGCGTCAACGTGGCCATGGACACCTGGGCGGCCAGCTCCTTCTGCTGCGCCTGCAGCGATTCGAGGTCGGCCTCCCGAGCGGAGATCTCCCGCTCGACCTCCAGCACCTGCCCGATCGTGTCGGCCCGCGTCAGCAGCGCACGCAGCGACTCGAGCGCCTGCTCGGCTGACTTCAGCCGGCTGTTGACGTCGGCCACTTGCAGTGTGACGTCCTGGGTGGCCTGGTTCATGGAGATCTGCTTACCCAGGTCCTTGCCGAGCCGCCCGAGTACCCCGCCGTACCCGTTCGGCGGGATCTTGAACTCCAGCGTCGCCGAGTCCCGGGAGTCGTTGGCCGAGCTGCTCTCCTCCTTGGACAGGTACCCGCCGGCCGCGATCACGATCTGCTTGGCCTGCTCGACGGCGGCGGCGACCTGCTTGACCCGCACGGTCATGCTGCCGGTGTAGATGACCTGCCGCTCCTGCTGGGTGACCTTGACGTTGGAGACGATGCCGTCCTGGCCGCCCTGCTTCTGAGGCTGGCGCTGCTTCGCCTGGACCTCGGCGGTGGCGGCCTCGTCCCTGGCCACGTACGCGGGGGCGGGGGCTCCGGCCGCTTCCGAGGTGCTCCTCACCGTGCTGCCACTGCCACCGCAGCCCGTCAGAGCCAGGGCCGCGCAGGCGGCCGAGAGCGCGATGCCGTACCGGATTCTCCTCATGCCTCTAAGACGGCGTGCGGATCACCCCGGTTTAAGAGCGGGAATCACGGTACGGTCACTGTGTTCATGGCCTCACTCCCTCGCGGCCCTCACGGCCCCGAGCGGCTGGCCACGCCGATGAGGCGGTAGCGTCAGGAGGCGTGGAAGGGAATCGGGCGCACGTGGTCGTCGTCGGCGCGGGAATCTCCGGTCTCGCCGCCGCCTGGTATATCCGGCAGGGCGCCGGCGAGCGGGTCAAGGTGACCGTGCTCGAGGCGGGCCCGCGCATCGGAGGCAAGTTGCACACCTCGGAGGTCGCCGGGGTGAGCGTCGACGCGGGCGCCGAGGCCATGCTGGCCAGGCGGCCCGAGGGCACCGAGCTGGCCAGAGCCGTCGGGCTCGGCGACGAGCTGGTGTTCCCCGGCACCACGCAATCGGCCATCTACACCAGGGGCGCGCTGCGCCCGATGCCGAAGGGGCAGGTCATGGGCGTGCCCGCCGACCTGACCGAGCTGGCCAAGTCCGGCATCATCTCGCCCGGCGGGCTGCTGCGCGTGCCGCTCGACCAGATCCTGCCGCCTACGCTGGTGCGCACCGACGTGTCCGTGGCCGCCTACATCCGCGCGAGGATGGGCGGCGAGGTCGTGGACCGGCTGGTGGAGCCGCTGCTCGGCGGCGTCTACGCAGGCCGTTCCGACATGCTGTCGCTGGAGGCCACGATGCCGCGGGTGGCGGCCGTCGCCCGTTCCGAGCGCTCGCTGCTGACGGCGGTCAGGCACCTCGTGGAGGAGACTCCCAAAGACGCGGGGCCGGTCTTCACCTCGCTGAAGAACGGCGTCGGCGCGCTCCCCGAGGCGGTCGCCAAGGCGTCGGGGGCCGATGTCAGGACAGGGGTCACCGTACGCGAGCTGCACAGGACCGAGCAGGGCTGGCGGCTGGTGACCGGTCCGGTGCCCAGACCCGAGACGATCGAGGCCGACGCGGTGATCGTCGCTGTGCCGGGCCACGCCGCGGCCCGGCTGCTCAAGGCCGAGGCGCCCAAGGCGGCCGGAGAGCTGGCCAGGATCGAATACGCCAGCATGGCCATCGTCACGCTCGCGTACCCGCTGGACGCCTTCCCCGAGCCGCCCGCCTCCAGCGGCTACCTGGTGCCGCCCGTCGAGGGGCGGCCGGTCAAGGCGGTCACGTTCAGCTCGGTGAAGTGGCCGCATCTGGCGCAGGACCTGGTGATCCTGCGCTGCTCGATCGGCAGGATCGGCGAGGAGCACCTGCTGCAGCGCGAAGACGCCGAGCTGGTGTCGCTGGCGACGGCGGAGATGGCCGACGTGATGGGCGTGCGCGGGCTGCCGGTCGACAGCCGGGTGTCGCGCTGGGGAGGCGGACTGCCGCAGTACAACGTGGGGCACCTGGACCGGGTGGCGCGCGTGCGTGCGGCGGTCGCGATGCAACCGGGCCTGGCCGTCTGCGGCGCCGCCTACGACGGCATCGGCATCCCGGCCTGCGTCGGCACCGCCCGCACTGCGGCCGCCCGGATTCTCGACCACCTGTCTCTGCGAGGAGAATAAGAACCATGACAGAGGCAGCTCCGCGGCTCAAGGCCCGCGATCTCAACCAGGTGATCCGTTACACGATGTGGTCGGTCTTCCAGGTGACCGAGCCGTGTCCCGTCGACCGCGACGGCCTGGCGGGCGAGGTCGAGGAGTTGCTGGAGCAGGCGGCCGGCAAGGACGTCGTGACCAGGGGGGTCTACGACGTGGCCGGGTTGCGGGCCGACGCCGACTACATGTTCTGGTGGCACGCGCCCACGCCCGAGGACCTGCAGGACGTCTACGCCAGGTTCCGCCGCACCACGCTCGGGCGGCACAGCAGGCCCGTGTGGTCGGCGATGGCGTTGCACCGGCCGGCCGAGTTCAACAAGTCGCACATTCCGGCGTTCCTCGCGGAGGAGGAGCCGCGGGCGTATGTGAGCGTTTATCCGTTCGTCCGCTCGTACGAGTGGTATCTGCTGGAGGACTCCGAGCGGCGGGCCATGCTGGCCGAGCACGGCAGGATGGCGCGCGACTATCCCGATGTGCGGGCCAACACCGTGTCCTGCTTCTCGCTCAACGACTACGAGTGGATGCTGGCGTTCGAGGCCGACGAGCTGCACCGGATCGTCGACCTGATGCGTACGCTGCGGGGCGCGCAGGCCCGCCGTCACACCCGCATCGAGATCCCGTTCTACACCGGCGCCCGCAAGCCGGTCCGCGAGCTGGTCGCTGCCCTGCCGTAATCCGCGGGCCCGAGCCCCGCGTCCTTGATCGGGGGAGAGTCAGATCCAAGTTGGCGATCCAACTGAAGTGATCTACCCCCTTTGTCACAATCAGGGAAATCCCTTGTTCGTGGGATGTGACGTGCGGTGGCACGTTCCACGGGGGCAAGGAGGGGCGGGTGGAGACATCCGGAGGGCCGGGCCGCAGACGGGGCCCGGCCGGTCGGCACGTTGCGGGTCGCTCACGGCACGGGCGGCGGCGTCGCCGTGCCGGGCGGCGGGGGCTGCTGCTGCTGGGGGCGCTGGCGCTGGCCGGCGGGGTGGCGGGGCTGCTGGGCGCCAACGGGATCTTCGGCGGGGCACCGGTGGCCTCCGGGTTGCCGGCGCAGCCCGGGCGGCACGCACGGGCGGAGGAGGCGAGCCCGTCCGCGGCGCTGCCCGGCCGGGCGGGCGCGGCGAGCCCGAGGTCGAGTGCGCAGGCCAAGGCGCGCGAGGTCGAGCAGGCCGTGCCGAAAGAGACCAAGAAACCTGTGCGGGAAGAGAGTCCCGACGTAGTGGAGGGTTCTGCCGATCCTGACGTGGTCGAGGGTTCGGCGCCGCCAGAGGAGGCCCCGGAGGAGGCGGTGCTGCTCGTGCCGGGGATGGACGACACCGATGGCTACCGCGCCGACGGGCCCTCGCCGCACACGGACCGGCGGGCGGCGGAGTATTTCCGTACGCACTGGGGCCCGGATGACAAGGCGCTGAAACGCCTCAAAGACATTCGTACCATCGGCGGATATTTGCGGATTTATACCGATTTACCAGAAACGGCACACAATTCCCCTCACGCCATAACGTTGTGCAAGCGCGGCCTCGCCTACCTGAAGGCCGCCGGGGTGGCCAAGCCGGTGGTGTTCGTGCAGGCCAGGTTCGGGGGGAACGGCAACCCGGTGCTCGCCAACATCCTCGGCCCCTCCGACCGGAGTTGCAGCGTCACCCACCCTGCGCCGGACTGAGTAGTCACCGCACTCGCACACGTGTCTTCGTGCACACCTCGCACCGCTGGGTCACGATGCGACCAATGGTCTCTATCGCCACCCACCGGTGGCGGAGATGGAGGAACCACACGCGGGGACTTTACCCGTGGCAGGAGGTTGGTACGCGGAGTCGCGAATCGATCACGCCTTGGGCTCGAGCCGCAGCGAGACCGAGTTGATGCAGTAGCGATCATCGGTCGGAGTCGGATACCCCTCACCGCGGAACACGTGCCCCAGATGCGAGTCGCACCGGGCGCACCGGACCTCGGTCCGGACCATGCCGTGACTGTGATCCTCGATCAGGGTCACCGCGTCGGAGTCGGCAGGCGCGAAGAAGCTCGGCCACCCGCAGTGGGACTCGAACTTGGTGTCGGACCGGAACAACTCAGCCCCGCAGGCGCGGCACGAGTAGACGCCCTCGGTCTTGCTGTCGACGTATTCCCCCGTGAACGGGCGCTCGGTCCCGGCTTCCCTGAGGACGTGGAACTCCTCGGGGGCAAGCTGGATCCGCCACTCGGCCTCGCTCTTGACGACCTTTTCCATACGTTAAGAGTACGAGATCCGAGCAACTAGAGATCAGGCAAAAAGAGATCTTCGCAGGGTGAAGCATCCATTCTGGGAAGAATTCGCGTCTTTGTAGGCAAGGGGGTGTCATCGCCTCCTGCCAAGGGGTGAGATCGTCCGCAGATCCCGCCAAGCGGCACAGCCCACGCCCGTGCTGGAGCCGCTGGGGATCGTCGCGGCCGACCGGGTGGCGCGCCAGCGCCCGGGACGGCGAGGGACGATCTGTTGGCCCGCCCCGTCGAGCCCTCGGTCCCGCCACCGAGGCGGCTCCGGGGCGGGCCCGCCCTGCTCTGCACTCCCTCGCCAGGCGACGGCATTCCCTCCTCGGGTGACGGCACTTCCTTGCGCGGAAGCGGTAGGTTCGGGGGCATGGCATCGCCGTTCATAGAGCTCGAGGTCGGCCAGCGGACCGTAAAGGTCACCAACCCCGACAAGGTGTACTTTCCGGAGATCGGCGCCACGAAGCGCGAACTGGTCGAGTACTACGTGAGCGTCGGCGACGGCGCTCTGCGGGCGCTGAAGGACCGGCCGACCAACCTCAAGCGCCACCCCGACGGCGTGCAGACCGAGGCGATCTACCAGAAGCGCATGCCGCCCAAGCACCCCGACTGGCTCGAGTCGGTCACCGTCACGTTCCCGAGCGGGCGGACGGCGCAGTCCCTGCGGGTCACCGAGGTGGCCGCCATCGCCTACTGCGCCAACCTGGGCACCATCGACTTCCACCCCTGGCAGGTGCGGGCCTCCGACGTCGAGCACCCCGACGAGCTGCGCATCGACCTGGACCCGCAGCCGGGCCTGGACTTCGACGCCGCGCGCAAGGCCGCGTTCCTCACCAGGGAAGTGCTGGGCGAGCTGGGGATGACCGGGTTCGTGAAGACGTCGGGCAACCGGGGCGCGCACATAGCCGTGCGCATCGAGCCGCGCTGGGACTTCATCCAGGTCCGCCACGCCGGCATCGCCCTGGCCAGAGCCGTCGAGGAGCGGGACCCGGGCCTGGTGACCACGGCGTGGTGGAAGGAGGAGCGCGGGGAGCGGGTCTTCATCGACTTCAACCAGAACGCCCGCGACCGCACGGTGGCCAGCGCTTATTCCATCAGGGCCCAGCCGCACGCGCCCGTGTCGACGCCGTTGACCTGGGACGAGCTGGCGGACGCCGAGCCGCGCGACTTCGACATCCGCACGGTGCCGGCCCGCTTCGCCGAGGTGGGCGACGTGCACGCGGACATCGACGACCGGCCGTACTCGATCGAGCCTTTGCTGGAGATGTACGCCAAGGACGAACGCGGCGACATGCCGTACCCGCCCAACTACCCGAAGATGCCCGGGGAGCCGATGCGGGTCCAGCCGAGCCGGGCCAGGAACGCCGGCTAACACGTCCAAAGCCGTCGCGTGGACGAACAACTGCTCCAGGGTGCCGATGCGCTGATCAGTCGCCAGGGCCGGAGAAGGTCTGGCGATAATGCTCGGCCGCCTGGGCCATGTCGCGGCTGAGGAGGTCGAAGAACCGGCTTGCGGTCTTGAGCCGGGTGCTGGCGGGGGTTTGGGCGCCGAGGACGTCGACGCCTTCCCGGATGGTGTCGGCCCACAGCGCCATCGACCGGGTGCCTACCAACCACGCCCGGTACCAGACCTCATCGTCGATGAGGTACCGCTCGCGCCGGTTGTCACGCTCGCGTTTGACCAGCCCCAATTGCTCGAGCGCGCCGACGGCCTTGGAGATCGACGCGGGGCTGACCCGCAGCCGCTCGGTCAGGTCGGCGACGGTCAGGTTGCCGGAATCGCTGGTGAGCAGGCAGACCATCACCCTGGCCGCCATCGGCGGCCACCCTCCTGACATCAGCCCGGTCAATTTCTGCTCGTACTCCCGTACCGCGAGGGGATCACGCTCGTCGGCGTGCGCGGTGGCCGGCGTGCTCAGTGGCGGGTTCGGCCGGCGGCGGGCGCGCCATCCGGTCGCCTGCTGGGCGCGGGCCGCATGGTAGCCGTGCGGGCCGCCGTTGCGTGCGATCTCGCGGCCGATGGTCGACCTCGGCCGCTCCAGGCGGCGGGCGATCTCCGCATAGGCGAGCCCTTCCGCCAGTCCTTCGGCGATTTTGCGGCGATCCTCGTACGTCAGGCGCCCTCCTGGCATCGGTCCTCCCTCGTCGCGCGCCTGCCCAAGTATGTCCCCAGGCATGACTGATTGCGACACGGCATCGCGGTTGTTGCATTAGCCGACAATGTCGTTGCGCCAATTGCTGCCGCTTGAGCTGCGGTAACGCCGAACATCACTTGCCGCATGTTCGAACGCAGCCGTAGCTTTCTCTGCACGTGAACAGTGGGCGCCCCCGGACAGCGTCGAAATCCCAAGGAGATCCCCGGCATGGCTGCCAAGATATGTCTCGTCACCGGCACCTCATCCGGCATCGGCCACGCCACCGCACTCGAGCTCCTGCGCGGCGGCCACGTCGTCTACGGCGTGGCGCGGCGGGTGCAGAAAATGGCGGCGATCCGCGAAGCGGGCGGTCACATCCTGCCGATGGACGTGACCAAGGAAGAAGATCTCCAGCGGGTCGTCCGTACCATCCTGGACCAGCACCAGCGGATCGACGTCCTGGTGAACAACGCGGGCGCCGTCGTACACGGCGCGGTCGAGGACACGCCGATGGCGATGGCACGGGACGAGTTCGAGGTCAACGTGTTCGCTCCGGCAAGGCTGACCCAGCTGGTGCTGCCACGGATGCGGCAACAGCGATCGGGCACGATCGTCAACGTGTCCTCGATCGGCGGCGAGATCGCCCTGCCGCTCGGCGCCTGGTACTACGCCTCCAAGCATGCCCTGGAGGCCTTCTCCGACACGCTCCGCATGGAGGTCGAGCCGTTCGGCATCGACGTGGTCGTCATCCAGCCCGGCATCATCAAGACCGACTTCGAGGCCGGAACCGCGCGGCAACTGCGGGAGATCTCGGGAAACGGGGCCTACCGGCAGATGGCCGAGGCCATGGCACACGCAGCCGAGACTCAGCTGAGCCAGGACAACCCGGCCTCAGACCCCGACGTCGTCGCGACGGCGATCCGGCAGGCCGTGGAGTCGGACCGACCGGACACCCGCTACGTCGTGGGCTGGCAGGCCGAAGCTCTCCTGAGCCTCAACAGATCCCTCCCGGACCGCGAGTTCGACGCACGGGTAACCGGCCGGAGAAACCCATGATCCCGGCAATCGCCACCTCCGGGCTCGTCAAGGACTTCGGGCCTGCACGCGCCCTCGACGGGCTCGACCTCACCGTGGACACCGGAGAGGTGCACGGCTTCCTCGGCCCGAACGGGGCGGGAAAGAGCACCACGATCCGCATCCTGCTGGGCCTGATGCGCGCCACCTCCGGCAGCGCCAGGCTGCTGGGCGGCGACCCCTGGGCCGATGCCGTCGCGTTGCACCGGCGGCTGGCGTACGTGCCGGGCGATGTGGAGCTGTGGCCCAACCTCACTGGAGGCGAGGCCATCGACGTGCTCGGCCGGCTGCGCGGCGGGCTCGGCACAAGACGCCGGGACGAGTTGATCGAGCGGTTCGAGCTCGATCCGACGAAGAAGGCGCGAACCTACTCCAAGGGCAACCGCCAGAAGGTCGCCCTCGTCGCCGCCCTGTCCGCCGACGTGGAGCTGCTGATCCTCGACGAGCCCACGAGCGGGCTGGATCCGCTGATGGAGGTGGTGTTCCAGCAGGTCGTCGCCGAAGCCAAAGCCGCCGGCCGCACCATCCTGCTGTCCAGCCACATCCTCGCCCAGGTCGAAACCCTCGCCGATCGCATCACCATCATTCGGGACGGGAAGGTCGTGGAGTCGGGAACGCTGGCGCAGCTGCGGCACCTGACCCGGACCACGATCGTGGCCGGCACCGCCTCCCCGGTCGCCGGGCTCGACCGGCTACCCGGCATCCACAACGTGCAGATCCAAGACGGGAGCGCACGCTTCAGCGTGGACGCCGAACACCTCGACGCCGCCGTCCGGCACCTCACAGGATTCGGCATCCAGTCGCTGGTCAGCCACCCGCCGACGCTCGAGGAGCTCATGCTCCGGCACTACGGTGGCAGGCAGGCGGCATGACCACCACCGTCTTCCCAGCGCGCGACCGTACCGGATCGACGGCGGCAGGCACCCAGCTGACCGGCACCAGCGCCATGGTACGGCTGGCGCTGCGCCGCGACCGGATCAAGCTGCCCATCTGGGTGCTCGCCATCACGATCCTCGTCCCGCGCTTCTACTACGCGGCCGTGACCACGGTCGTCCCGACGCCGGAGGCCATGGCCGAAGCCGCGCAGTTGATCACATCCTCGTTCATGAGGGTGCTGGGCGGGCCACTCTTCGGCGACGTCACCTCACAACGCTACTTCCTCGCCGCCTACTGGGTGGAGTTCCTGCTGGCCGCTGCGCTGATGAACGTGCTGCTCATCACCCGGCACACCCGGGCCGAAGAGCAGACGGGCCGGGCCGAACTCATCCGGGCGGCCGCCGTGGGCCGGCACGCCCAGCTCACCGCGGCGCTGATCGTCGCCCTGATCGGCGATGTCGTGCTCGCGGTCTGCACCGCCGCCGCGGCGATCAGCATAGGCTTTCCCGCCGGCAGCGCGCTGCTGTTCGGTGCCTCGCTTGCCGCGGCCGGGTTGGTGTTCGCCGCGGTCACCGCGGTGACCGCCCAGATCACCGAGCACACGAGAGGCGCCGGCGGGCTCGCCGGCGCAGCGCTCTTCGCGGCGTGGATTCTCCGCGGCGCGGGTGCGATGCAGAGCCAGGAGGGTGGTCCGCTGTTCTGGCTGTCGCCGATCGGCTGGTCACAGCAGACCCGGGTGCTGGCCGGCGAGCGCTGGTGGCCACTCGTCCTCTCGGCCCTGCTCACCGGGCTCCTGGTTGCGGGCGCCTACGCGCTGGCGAGCCACAGGGATCTCGGTGCCGCCTTGGTCGCCCCCCGTCCCGGCCGGGCCTCGGCGCCTTCCTGGCTGCGCTCGCCGTTCACGCTCGCCCTGAGACTTCAGCAGGCGGCGATCGGCTGGTGGGGAGCCGCTTTTCTCGCCGTCGGCCTCATCTTGGGCGGCATGACCGGTGGAATGTCGAACACCGATCTCCCGATCTTCACCGGGGCTGACTACGGTCGAGCCTGGATCAGCCTCATGGTGTTCACCGGTTCCCTCTACACCGGCGTCTTCGCGGTCCTGTCGATCAGCCGGCTCCGGGGAGAGGAGGCGCGCGGCCGCATCGGTCCCGTGCTGGCCGGGCCCACCGGCAGATCGACGTGGCTGGGGTCATCTCTGCTGGTCTCCGCGCTCGCCGGGGTCATGCTGCTGGCGGTGTACGGCGCCGCGCTCGGCATCGGCGCCGCCGCGTCGACCGGCGATCTCGGCCTCGTGGGAGAGGCCATCGGGGCGAGCCTGCTCCGCATCCCGGAGGTGCTGGTGCTGCTCGCCGTCCCCGTCGCGCTGCTGGGGCTCGCCCCGCGGGCCATGACCGTGGCCTGGGCCGTGCTCGTGTACAGCGGGTTCGTCCAGGTCCTGGGGTCCTACTGGGGCCTGCCGGGATGGGTGACGAACACGTCGGTGCTGTCCCACCTTCCTTGGCACCCGTTGGGGGCGTTCGCCCCGGTTGCCACGGTGGTGCTGGTCGTACTCGCCGCGGCGCTGACGAGCCTAGGTCTGTACGGCCTGAGCCGCCGCGACCTCGCGGCAGGCTGAGGCGCCGCCGCGGATCAGCGGCGGATGAGCCGGTGCGGGGCGAGCTCTCGGGTCTCACCCCGCTCCAGGTAGACCACCCGGTCGGCCAGCCCGGCCTGCTCGACGTGCCGCCGGAAGTCGTTCAGCGGCGAACTGAAGACGGGGTAGTCGTCGTAGTGCACCGGCACGACCGTCTTGGGGTTGATCACGTCCACCCATGAGGCGCCTTGCTCGCCGTCCATCGAGACCAGCGCCCCGAACAGCTTGGTGCCGCCCAGGTGGACGAGGGCCAGGTCGATCTCCGGGAAGCGGCGCGGGATCGCGTCCAGGCGGCGGTCGAGCAGGGTGTCACCGCTGATGTGGAGGCGTAGCTCGACGCGCTCGTCCTGGTTGCAGAACTCCAGCATCGTGCCGATCACCGGCGGCAGCAGCGCCTCGGCCGCACCGGGCGCGTGCCTGGCGGGCAGGGCGGTGATCACGAGGGTGCCACCGGGGCCGCGTAGCTTGTGCTGCTGCCATTCCTCCAAGCCCACGCTGCTGCGGAAGCCGCGCCAGCGCAGCTTGCGTGCCGCCGTGGTCGTGGTGATGATCGGCGTGTCCCGGTCGATGCCCCGTCGGGCGACCCGGTCCCAGTGGTCGCCGTGCATGTGGGACAGCACCACCGCGTCCAGGGTCGGCAGGTCCTCGATCTCCACGGCGGGGTCGGTGAGGCGGCGCGAGCTCAGGCCGTACCCCAGGTACGCTCGCCGGCCCCGATGCAGGAAGTTCGGATCCGTCAGCAGCGTGAAGCCGTTGTAGCGGATCAGCGTGGTGGCGTTGCCGATGAACTGCAGGCTTCCCTTCACCTCTGTCCTCACTCCGGATACGGCGACCGCTGGCCGGGAGGCACGCCGCCGCCCTTGCCGCCACCTTTGGCGCCCTTGTCGGATCCGTGCGGGCGGATGGTCCGCCGCTTGGAGCCGCTCTTCGTCTCAGGTATGGCGTGGGCGGATGTGGAGTCGGTAGCCGCCTTGCCTGATCTGCGAAGCTCGGGCTGTTGTGGATGGGTCATGGCTTTTGTCCCCCTAACGGGGTACTTCTGCCACGTCGGCGGCTGACCAAACACTCCGTATCTGCCTGTTTCGCTTCGGTTACATTACTTGACTCTTGGTCCAATAGTTCGCAAGGCTCTCTCGTGCATCGGGGGCAACAGCCGACGGATTCGGGAGCCTTCATGGCAAGAGCGCGACGTCTCGCGGCCGCTGGAGCGGTAACGGCATTCGTGGTCGCAGGAGTGAGCCTGGCGGCGGGCATCGGCACCGCCTCCGCCGAGTCCGGCCCTCAGGTGCCGGGCGTGGTCTCCACCTGCCTCCTTCCGCTGCCGATCCTGTGCGATGAGTCTTCGCCGGGCGACACCTGGTCGAGTACCCCCGCACCCGAAGAGTCCTGGTCGAGCGCGCCCGCACCGGAGGAGGAGCCCTGGCCCTCCCGGCCGGGGCCCGAGGCGAATGAGGACCCGTGGCGGCCGGCCGGCGAGCGCGAGCACAAGGTGCCCAAGGGGCATCCGGAGACCGGCGGTGGCGGGCTCACTCAGGACGGCGCGGTGTGGCCGTTCGCACTGGGCGGTGCCGCACTGCTGACCGGGGCCGGGCTGGCCGGTTTCGCGGTACGGCGCAGCCGGGACGCCGCCTAGGGTGGCCGACAGATCGCGCGCTGAGGTGGCGGGCGGGTCGCGTGCTCGCGTTGGTGCGGCGGGCGGGTCGCGTGCTCGCGGAAATCGGCTGATCCTGGCCATCGCGGGCGTCATCACCCTGGCCGGGGCGCTGCTGATCTGGCTCGGGCTGAGCGGCATCGTGGGCGGCGAGCCCGAGACGACGCCGGTCGCGACCGCACGCCCGGCGCCGATCACCGGTGTGCCGCTCTCCAAGATGGCCAGGCCCATGGAGGCCGCCCGTCCCACCGCCGTCTACATTCCGTCCATCGGCGTCGCCGCGCCGCTGACGGAGCTGGGCCTGGACGCGCGCGGCGCCATCGAGAACCCGCCGCTCGACGCCCCGAACCTGGCCGGCTGGTACCGCTACGGCCCCGTCCCCGGGCAGCGTGGCGCCGCCGTGATCACCGGGCACCTCGACACCAAGAGCGGCCCCGCCGTCTTCGCCCGCCTCAAGGAGGTCAAGCGCGGCGACCAGGTCCAGGTGCTGCGCGCCGACCGCTCGGTGGCCGTCTTCGTCGTCGACAAGGTCGAGCACACGGCGAAGACGCGCTTCCCCGCCAAGAAGGTCTACGGCAAGGTCGCCTATCCGGGACTGCGGCTGGTGACCTGCGGCGGGGCGTTCGACCGGCAGGCACACAGCTACCGGGACAACACGATCGTGTACGCGCACCTGGCGGCCCCGTACTATCCCAAGAGCTGATCACGGATCCCGCGGCAGCCCCAGCACCCGCTCGGCGATGATGTTGAGCTGCACCTCCGTCGTCCCACCGCCGATCGTGAACGCGCGCGTGGTGAGGATCATGCGGTTCCAGTACGGGTCGGCCGGGGCCAGCGACCAGCAGAACTCGGAGATCGCCTGTGCGTGCCGCATACCGAGCAGCTTGCGGACGCTGGAGGCCGCACCGGGGTCGGCGCCGGACAACTTCGAGAGCGTCACCCTTAGGCCGAGCGCCGAGATGGCCTGACCCTCCGCCCACAGACGCCCCGCCTGCTCGCGCTGCGCCTGCCGGAGCGAGGGCAGGCGGGTGATCAGCTTGACCATGTCGGTGTGCTGCGAGCCGGGCCCCCATGAGTCGCCGAGCGCGACACGCTCGTGGGACAGCGTGTCGCGGGCCACCCGCCAGCCCTCGTTCACCGCGCCGACGACCAGGTCGTCGGGTACGAAGACGTCGTCGAGGAACACCTCATTGAAGATCTCCTCGCCGTTGATCTCCTTGAGCGGCCTGACGGTGATCCCGGGGGAGGACATGTCGACCAAGAAGTACGAGATGCCGTCGTGCTTCGGTCGCTCGGGAGCGGTGCGGGCGAGGCAGATGCCCCAGTGGGCGAACTGCGCGAGCGACGTCCAGATCTTCTGCCCGCTCAGCGACCAGCCGCCCTCCACCTTCGTGGCCTTCGTCGACAGCCCGGCCAGGTCGGAGCCGGCTCCCGGTTCGCTGAACAGCTGGCACCACACGATCTCCCCGCTGAGCGTGCCCGGCAGGAAACGTTCCTGCTGCTCGCGGGTGCCGTACCGGACGATGGACGGGACCGCCCAGGCGGCGATGCCCAGGTTCGGGCGCTTGAGGCCGCGGAACTCCTGGTGGATGATCACCTGCTCGAGCGGCGAGGCGTCCCTGCCCCACGGCCTGGGCAGGTACGGCATGATCCAGCCCTCCCGCGCGAACCTGGCCCGCCTGGCCGCCGGCTCCTCCGCCCGCAGCGACTCCGCCTCCGCCCTGATCGTGTCCCTGACGGCGGCGGCCTCCTCCGGCAGGTCCGGCTCCATCGCGCGCCGCGTGCCCGCCACCGCCAGCCCGGCGGCCTCCTCGGCCCAGGGGCCGGGGTCGCCGGCCAGCATGCGGTCGGACAGGGCGCGGCGGTAGTAACGGTGGGCGTCGTGCTCGTAGGTGTAGCCGATGCCGCCGAGCACCTGGATCATGTCCGCCGCACACCGCACGGCCGCATCAGCCCCGAGCACCGCCGCTACCGCCACCGCCAACCGCGTCTCGTCAGAGAGGCCGATGCCATCCTCGATCGTCGGCCCGACGATGCCGACGGATGGCTCGCCGACGGCGGAGGATGGCGTGGTGGCGGCGGTTGGCGTGGCGGTGGCGGTGGCGGTGGAGGATGGCGTGGTGGCGGCGGTGGAGGATGGCGTGGCGGTGGCGGATGGCGTGGCGGTGGCGTCCATGGCCCTGGCGGCGTCCCAGACCGCGGCACGGGCCTGCTCCAACGACACGAGCGCGGCGGCCACCCGGTGCTTGACGCCCTGGAACTGCCCGATCGGCCGACCGAACTGCTCGCGTACCTTCGCGTAGTCGGCCGCCGTCGCCACGGCCCACGCCGCGACACCGCACGCGTCGGCGCCGAGCAGCACCGCGGCGATCTCCCGTACCGGCGCGTGGGGGAGCAGCGGGTCGGCGGGGACGGGCCCGCGCGGCGTCACGGAGCAGAGGGCCCGGTCGAGATCCACGCCGCCGGCGGGCTCGGCTGCGACGTCGTCGCGGTCCACCACCGCCCAGCCGCCGTCACCCACCGGCAGCAGGAAGAAGTCCGCGTCGCACGCCCCCAGCGCGAGCACCCCGCCCTCGCCGGCCGGGCCGTCCGCCGGGAGGACGACCGTCGCGGTCGCCGAGCCGTCGGCGAGTGCCCTGATCAGGTCCTTGTGCCGGCCGCCCGAACGCGCGAGAACCGCCGACACCACGACGGCCGGCAGGTAGGGACCTGGGACGCGCAGCTCACCCAGCACCTCCAGCGCGACGCACAACTCCAGCAGCCCATAGCCCTGCCCGCCGCACTCCTCGGGCACATGCAGCCCCAGCAGCCCTTGACCGGCCAGGGCCATGTGATCGACGGTCCGCTCCACCAGCCCCCGCACGGAGGCGGCCAGTGCCAGGTGTTCCTCGGTCAGCCCGATGCCCATGAGTCCGAATCTAGAAGCTTATTCGGTCGATCTCCACCAGGCGGCAGGAAAACCGTTGGCCGTCCGCCGCTCGGCCCGGCTACCCTCGCACGTGGCCGAGTCGAACCGGCGGCGAACGCCGCCTGGAGGGAGTGGATTTATGCATGGCACCGCGCCACGTGCGCCTCGACGTGCTGCCGGCGAACCCGTCTCTGACTCACCACATCTGAGATCGTCCTGACCGGGGCCGGACCGCCTGCGGCATCGGCGTGCCCGCGTCCATCGCGTGGCTCGCCCAGGCGCACTTCCTTGCTGCCTTTACCAACCCATTTCGGCAAGGAGCACCTGCGTTGTCTGCCAACGGCAAACCACGTTCCATCGTCAACACCGAGACCTTCCAGTGCGTACGCTGCGGCCTGACCGTGACGGCGACCGCACCTGACGGCTCCCGCCGCAACCACTGCCCGAGCTGTCTGCACTCACAGCACACGCTCGACCGCGTGGAAGGCGGCCCGTCTGACTGCCGGTCCCGGATGATCCCGATCTCGATCGCGGTCCTCCGCACCGGCGACTGGATGATCATCCATCGTTGCACCCGTTGCGGTGAGCTGACGTCCAACCCCATCTGCGGGGACGACAACCAGCTCATCCTCATGCGCATGGCGGTACGCCCGCTCGCGCAGCCGCCGTTCCCGCTCGAGGCGTTCGGCGACCTGTGACATGCCCAGGAGGAACCCGGCCCGGGAGAGGCCGCAACGACGCAAGCCCACGCATCATCATCTGGAGCCCGCCGACGCGTTCCGCTGCGTCGGCTGCCGCCTGGACGTACCGATGATCGCGCCGGGCACCGCACACCGCAACCACTGCCCCCACTGTCTAACCAGCCTGCACGTCGATCACCGCATCCCGGGGGACCGGCGGGCGGGCTGCCGGGGCAGGATGGCGGCGCTGAGCGTCACCGTCCGCCCGGACGGGGAGTGGCTGATCATCCATCACTGCCAGTCCTGCGGCGAGCTCAGCGCCAACCGCATCGCGGGCGACGACAACGCGCTGGCGCTGCTCCGCATCGCCATGCGCCCGCTGTCCGACTCCCGCCTGCCGGTCAACGCACTGCTCGCCCTATAACCCTCACCGGGGCCGTGCGGTACGGCCCCGGTGAGAACGCCTGGCGCGCGGATTCCCTGGTCGTTAGGCTCGCCGGATGGTGAAAGAACTGTCCCTGGATCTCGGCGGCGACCGCACGCTGCATGTCTACGACAGCGCGGGCGAGGACGACGCCGCCGACCGGCTGACGGTCTTCTGGCATCACGGCACGCCCAACATAGGCACACCCCCGGAGCCCCTGTTCCCGGTCTCGGACCGGCTTGGCATCCGCTGGGTGTCATACGACCGCCCCGGCTATGGCGGCTCCACCCCCGCCCGAGGCCGGAACGTGGCGTCGGCCGGCGAGTACGTCAGGCGGGTGGCCGATGCTCTGGGCATCGCCAGGTTCGCCGTCATGGGCCACTCGGGCGGCGGCTCACACGCGCTGGCCTGCGCCGCCCAGCTGCCCGACCGGGTCTTGGCCGCGGTCAGCGTTTCTGGCATAGCCCCGTACGGCGCGGAGGGGCTCGACTGGTTCGCCGGCATGTCCGCCTCGGGCAAGGCCTCCCTGCGTGCCGCCGTCGCGGGACGCGCGGCGAAGGAACGACACGAGGCGACGGCCGAGTACGACCCGGAGATGTTCGCCCCTGTGGATCACGCGGCGTTCACCGGCGAGTGGTCCTGGTTCGACAGCGTCGTCGGCCCGGCTCTGGAGGGTGGTCCTGGAGGGCTGGTAGACGACGACCTCGCGTACGTCACCCCGTGGGGCTGCGATCCCGGCCAGGTGACCGCTCCGGTGCTGCTCATGCACGGCGGGCAAGACCGGGTGGTGCCCAGTTCACACGGCGAGTGGCTGGCCCGCCGCTGCCCTCGCGCCGAGCTGCGGTTGTACCCGGAGGACGGGCACATCTCAGTCCTCCATTCGGCCACGGACGCGTTGGAGTGGCTCGGCGTGAACGCCACTTCTTGACGAAGCGTGTGGAATATGACTCTGCCGAGTGGCAATGCTGTCCGCCCCTCTGCAGTTGGAAGAGCGATCCGTCCGAACCATGCTTCACAGTGCGTTGTCCGCTGACCATTCGGTCGCACGTGTTTCGATCTGAGCCATAAAGGCGCGTTGCGCCTCGCTGAGCTCAGCCTCACATTCACGCGAGTCGTCCAGGAACACGCCTAAGAGAGTGAGCAGTCCTCTCCGCGAGACGGCCATGATGTCGTTGAGCGCTCCGGCGTAAATGTTCCACGTGCGACATGCTGCCGCGCCCTGACCGGTCCCAGGATGACGTCCACGCTTCACGGCGCACGCGGATCCAGGCTCAGCTTTCGCCGCCGGGGGCGGATAAAACCGGCAAGTCACCTCATTTCGTTTCATTTCATGAAAGCCCAAGTGGGGCCATGGATGCGTTAGAACCAGGCAAACACACGAAAGCCCCCGTTTGCTGGACACTTATCCCGGAAAGAAAACGCACGGATAGCGCATTTAACCGCCATCCGGCAATATTTTCCCAACCTGTACGGAAAATATTGAGAACAGGGCAACCGAACCTTTGGGGGAAATTCAATGCCCAAATTCAAGACTGCGACCGCGGCTCTCGCAGTCAGCGTCGCCATGACCGCTGCCGCCGTCACGCTGGCTGCTTCCTCGACCGCCTACGCCGCGCCCATCACTACCTACGTCACCGGAGGCCCGCCGGAACAGCCCGTCAAGCAGCCCGTCAAAGAGCAGCCCGTCGTAAGCCACGCCAAGCCCAAGCATCACCACCACTACAGCTACCACAGCCGCCTGAAGCAGAAAACCCGCCTCTGGGTCCACAACAACAACCATCAGAACCAGCACCAGGTCGAGCGCCAGGACCAGGACCAGGACCAGAACCAGGACCAGTTCTCGGACAACAAGTCGTTTGCGCCCAACAAGCTGCTTCAGGTGACGCCCGACGCCGCTGGCTTGTAGTCGTGCAAAGCGCTCGCAGGAGCGAGTTGAACGGTCGAGTGGCGGATCACGCGGCCTTGTCCAGGTCGTAGTGAACTGCGGCAGAGTGCCTGTGTCCCGCAAAGGCTTCACCTTCTCCGACGAGGCAATGAGCCGGCGCGGGACACAGGCACTCCGAAGAGAAACCCCCACCATGTGTCCGTCAGCCTGGACGGGAATACTGAATGGACAGACGATGAGAGCGCCCGCTTCAGCGAGTGCTTCGGTCAACCGATGTGGATGGGGGATGGCGATGCCTGAGCTGGTACATCTCCGCTTCGGAGCCTTGCCGTGGCGGCCAGCTGATAACGCCATGTTGATCGAGGTCTTCGATCGCCATGACAGGCCGACCTGTGGCCTCATCGAGCAGCAAGGGCATACCTTCCTGTTCGACTGCATTGAGGGTCAGGCTTGGGACATCAACGTCTGGGCTTATGTGCAGGTGTCCGAGGATCAGATCGCGAAGCTGAGGCCCGCGGAGGGCGCGGAGTTCGCTCAGATGGTTGACCAGGCGATGAAGGATTCGGTCGTCGTGGCCGCCCTTGCGGTCGGAGATCGCCTTGAACTGGCTGAGGTCATCGAGACTGCGGATGTGGGCTCCAACCTCTACGCGGCCATTATGGAGGCGATTCTGGCGAAGATCGAGAAGGGAACTAGCGCAGCCAAAACGTTGCGCAAAGTGCAACTGGTCAGCTGACTTCTCACCACTGCGGCAGGCTTCGCCCCCGCGTGCACCAGCAGATCGAGGGCGAGCATGGCCCTCAACGCGCCCGGTCCGGCTTCCACATCCGGACCGCCTGGAAGGCCAAGGGCGGGCCTGCTTGCGCTGGCCGGCTCCCCCGTGACCGACACCACCATGCCGATCGGCTGTTTCCCTTTTCGCGACCGCTGTGCAGCTCCGACTTGCCGAACCGAACGCCGCCCGCTTGAAGTGGTCTCCGCGGGGCTCGTAGCGGTGATGTAAGCCGCAGCAACTGGCTATCCTGCACGCGGGAGTCGGCCGTTTCAGCGTGCATGGCTATGCTTCCGTCATGGAGATCATCGAGGGGGCGGGCGAGTGGACGCCGCCCGACGCTGGAGCGGCCAACGACTGGGTGGAGCACCTGAGGGTGCCGGACCTGTCGGTAGGAACGTACTGCATCCCGGCCGGCGGGCTCGACAGCCAGAGCCCGCACACCGAGGACGAGATCTACGTGGTCACCGCGGGGCGGGCCAAGATCGTGACGCCGGACGGTGTGGCCGAGGTGGGCCCCGGTTCGGTGATCTTCGTACCGGCGGGGGAGGAGCACCGGTTCGACGAGGTGACCGAGGACCTGGCACTGCTGGTGGTGTTCGGCCCGGCGTACGGCTCGCGCACGCAGGGCCGGTGAGCTGCTCCTTGCTCCCAACCCACGAAGGGACCCGCATCGATGACTCTGGAAATCATCCAACCTGAGGGCTTGGACAACCCGAAGACCTATAACCACGTCATCGTCGCGACCGGCAGTCGGCTGGTGTTCATCGCGGGACAGATGTCGGACGACCCTGAGGGCAACCTTGTCTTCCCCGGCGACCTGGCGGCCCAGGCCCGGCAGGTGTTCGCCAATCTCGGCCGCGCCCTCGCCGCCGCCGGAGCCCGACCGGACCAGGTCGCCAGGATCGGGATCTACGTCGTCGGTCACCGCCAGGAGTACCTGCCGATCATTGAAGAGGCCAGGACCGCGCTGTTCGGCGACCACAAGCCCACCGACACGCTGCTTGGAGTCGAAAAGCTGGCCGCGCCAGGCTACCTGATCGAGGTGGACGCGATCGCGGTCGTCGATTGAGCTCAGGATCCGCTGGCGTCGCCGCGGAGAGCTGCGTCCTGATCGCCCCGGCGAAAGGACGAGTGGTCAGGTCGCTACGCGGTCCAGTCTCCAGCTTCGCTGTCACTGTGTGGGGCATGATCCTCCGCGACAAAAGTGCCACGCCCATGGACGACGACGAGCAGGCTGCGTTCGGCTAGGTCCTTGATGGCGCGGCGGACCGTTACGCGAGAAACGCCGTACTGGCTCGCCATCTCAAGCTCCGTTGGCATCTTGGCGCCGACGGCGAGCCGACCAGAGGCGATCTCGGCTTCGATGTCCGGAGCCACTTGCTGCCAGACCAGCTTTGCCCCGTCGTGGTCAATTCGGTCGCTTTTATCCTGCAGGGCCATGAGCAAGACCCTATTGGATCGACGACCTGCGGAAACAAATGCGCGTTCTGCGGCACCCGGATCGTCAAGAACCGATACGAGTGGATGGTCATCACGGAGCATTGGGACGCAATCCTGCGTCAGCGCGGCGTGCTGTTCTCGATGCAATGCCCCAACCGGCCACGCTCAGGCACCACCCCAGGCGCGTACGACTCGCACGTGCCGCGCTGAGAAGGCCTCGCCCGCAGACTGACCTTGCCCACGCGGGCCGAGACGGTGGCCCCCACCACGTCCGCCCCGCTCGCCCTGGCGGGCGGGCCTGGCCAACCGCGCAGGGGACATAACGGGCGAGACTGCGGACTCGATGAACGTCAACAAGCCCCTGACGAATCGAGGCCAGTACCGGTCACACCCGATCGACGCCGCCTGGCCCACGCTGGACTCACGATCGAAAACATCCCTTTATCGCAAGATCGGCTCTATGAGTTCAACCTGTGTAGACGCACTGGATTAGCAGGCTTCACTCTTGACTATATATTCAATCATGCTTTCAAAGAAAGTATCGGCGAGCGCGGCGACTTCTTCCACTGATGGCCGAGGCGGGCTATGGAGATACGCAATACGCTGACCAAACTCGTCTGGGATGTCAACTCTGTATTTCTCGACATAATAGGCTAGATCGCTTGGCCATGCCCATTCGCCATCAGTTTGTATATTTATGATTCCGATGACGGCATCGCGTTCGTCAAGGATGGAGGCATCGCTTAGATAGTCAACAATTTCGTCGACTTCTCCCGCCGGCTTTCCTGGTGACGCGTGAATACTTGGTCCGCTAGGGTCACCGTGTTCGAGTTCCCGAAAAATCCTGCTTGTTTGATCATAATTCCACTTTGCGGATTGTGTACACTGAACACTCATACTATAGCGGAGCCATAGTCTTAAGTAAAGCAATCTAAGTGTCGACGGAGCCGCGAGAAGCTCCGCCGACGCGTAGGGTTGTTAAGATGATCGCTTAACCGATTATCGCTGACCTGTCGGGTCAATTCTCCGCGAAAGACGGCATGCGTGACAGGAGGGCGAGCATCTCGGCCTCTCCATGGCTCTCCGCCCATTCGCGCAAGGAAGAGAGGGACAGCTGGTACTTCTGAATTACTTCCGACAAGTCCACGGCCCTCTGGACATGAACGACACCTTCGCCGGGCTCCCGGTCGCAGACCGCCGCCACGTCGACTTTCGATGATGCAGCGAAACCATTTTTCGGAAAGATCTTCAAATAATATGGCCCGTCGAAGAAATAAGCTTCACCGACTTCGCCCCGTCGAACATCCCGAATGGCAGCCTCCAGGGAGCCCAGCACCGAGATCGGCGAATCAGTCCAGCGAGCACCCGGAAAGTCGACTCCGTCGATCGAAACCCATACTCTCCCTGCGACGAAAAGCGGACTCCGCGAGCGCACCTCAAGCTCTTCGACTGGGATGATCAGCTCGAACAAGCAAGCCCCTTTCTCGGACTTCCACATATCAAGTCGAATATACCAGATGCGCGTGCGAAGTCGAAGCTCCACACGCGCATCCGGCATCAGCGCTTCGCTATTTGCTTGATGTCAACTGGGCCAGGGGGCGAGGGGGTAAATGGATCGCATCAACCCCCCTGCTCTTGGAATTTGGAACTGAACGCGAACTCCTTGCACGACGGCCTGGCCTTGAATCATTCCTGTGATCGAGTCGTATCCTACGACCGTTGGATTGTTCGCCAGCGCTTGGCGCGCTATTTCATCGAGTTTTTCATTGGGCATGTTCTCGGGCCAGAGGTCCTTCCTCGCCGTGACACCGTCCCCCTTTGGAAAGTGGTTGGTGCGGACATGATCGAAGTCCAACCCTTCGTAAGTCCGCGGCAGTTTGACTCCCTTGAGGTCTCTCGCGCCGCGCTTCATGACCGACTGCGTGCCGTCGCCGGCATCGTCAAGTACGCCCGGTCCGGCTCCTCGTCCTGCTTTCAGGAGAGGTTTCAGGACCTTCGACAGGCCGAAAGTAACCCAGCCCGAAGCGGCCCAGGCGCAGGCGCCGACATCACCACGAGCACACTCCACGTAATCATCGACGGTGAATGACCACGCCAGGTCCCACAGCGCGCGCTTTCCTCCTCTTTCTTCTGCCTTGTCGTAATCGGGACTGACGGCGTATGGAGTGAACGGATCCTTGACGTTGGTCAGCTTTCCCGTATCGGGATCGATGCCCATCTTCTGCCAACATGCCCGATCGCACGTCTGGGGAAGGTTGACATTCTGCGACTTCCTGCGCTTCGGTGTGCCATCGGGGTTCAGGTCACCCGAAGCCGACCGCCTGCCGGTATTGCAGTATTCGCCTGGTGTGCAGCCGCTGTGGCCGTCGAGTTCGATGATGTTGATGGGGTTGCCGCCGGTGAAGGCGTAGCGGTTGGCGGTCCAGGGGTCGAGGCCGAGGGAGAGGTCGGCGAGTGCGCCGTTGTAGGTGTCGAGGTTGAGGAAGCGGTTGAGGCCGGGGTTGTAGTCGCGGAACCCCATGTCGTACATGCCGGTGGAGTTGTCCCAGCGCTTGGCGTTGAAGCGGTAGGGGTTGTACTCCTCCTTGGCGGTGGGGTCGACGGGGTCGGGTTTGTCGATGCCGGTGAAGAGTTTGTCGTCGTTCTTGCCGTAGGCGGTGTAGCCGTAGGTGGCGCGGGTGTCGCCGGTATCGCTCGTGATCTGTTCGACGTCGGTGTGGGGGTTGTAGCCGTAGTAGGACGACTCCTCGGTGCTGTCGGCGTTGACCTTGACCTGGGACAGGCGTTCGCCCCAGGGGCTGTATTGGAAGGACTTGACCAGCTTGCCGGCCACCTCCTCGTCGAGCACCTCCGCCGAGAGGCCGAGGTAGGAGTAGGTGGTGGTTTTGGCGTTGGCGGTGCCTTCCTTTTCAGTCTTGGTGGTGGTGCGGTCGAGTGGGTCGTAGGTGTAGGTGGTGACCGTGTTGGTGGTGCCGTCGCCGCCGAGTTTTTCGTGCTTGGTGACGTGGTCGAAGCCGTCGTAGGTGTACTTCTCCTGCGTCTTGCCGCCGCCTTGGATGGTGCGCAAGCGGCCGTAGGGGTCGTAGGTGTAGGTGCTGGTGGCTCCGCCGGTGACGGAGGTCATCAGGCGGTTGCGGTCGTAGGTGAAGGTGGTCTTCTTGCCGAGGACCTCTTCTTCCCAGACGTTGCTGTTGGCGTCGTGGGAGTAAGTTTCGGTCTCGGCCGTGCCGCCGCCGGTCGGGGTTTTGACGGTTTTGGCGATGCGGTCGCGGGGGTCGTAGGTGTAGGCGTAGGTGTGATCGAGGTAGGCGCCGGGGTTGTCGGCGTTCTGGATCTTGGCGTGGTCGCTTGAGCGGTGCAGGTTGCCCTGGTAGCCGATGGTGTGCTCCGCCACCACAGCGGCGTTGGGCTTCTTTTCGAGGGAGTGGCGCAGCACGCCGGACAGGAAGTAGTCGTAGGTGACGGTGTTGCCGTTGGCCTTGGTCTCGGTCAGGCGTTCGGCGCGGGGGGTGTAGGTGTAGCGGGTGGTCTTCGGCGCGGTGTCGGTGGCCGACTTCTTGTTGACGACCTCGTTCACCAGGTCACGCACGTCGTAGCCGTAGGTGGCCACCGTCTTGTCGTGGGTGCGGGTGGTGACGGCGCTGTTTTCGTTGTAGGCGTAGCTGGTGGTGTTCTTCAGCGCGCCGTCGAGGAACTCCTTGATGGTGTCAATCTGGTTGAGGTTGGTGTAGGCGACGTCCCAGATGTCGATCTTGGCGGTGGGGGACTTGTCCTCGATCTTGGTGAGGTTGGCGTTGGGGTCGTAGGTGTAGGCGAAGTCCTTCTTCTCGGCGTCCGCCTCGCCGCTGTTGTCGCGGACCAGCTTGACCGCATCGGCCGCTACCGTGCCGTTGGCGTCGTCGGTAAGGGTGACGCTGTGCGTGGTGCCGGCGGTGAAGGTGTAGCTGCCCAGCTCGACCCAGGTGCCGGGGTTCTGGGTCTGGTCGACGGTGACGTTCGCCTCGCCGCCCTGGTGCTTGACCGTGTATTTGGCGTTGGTGGCCGTGGCGCCGGTCGGGTACTGCAGCTGGACCTTGTAGGTGCCGTCGGTGGGGGTGGTCAGGTTCCAGGTGAACGCCGACTGCCCGGTTCCCGCAGGAGCCGTCGCGTAGTCATAGCCGACGAACCCGGTGGCCGCCTCAGCCTGGGGGCCGACGATATTCGAGGCGGAAGTGCCGCCCGAACCCGGCGTCCAGGTTCCGGTGGTGGTGACCTGGCCGGTGTCGGAATTGTCGTTCATGACGACGTCGAGGCCGAGCGGGGTGCCGTCGTCGGAGTGGGTCTTGAGTTTGCCGTCGGGGTAGTACGACCAGTCCAGCGCCCGCTGGCTGGAGCCGCCCGCGCTGGTGACGGTGCGGTTGGTCTGCAGGCCGAGCTCGTTGTAGTCGTAGGTGGTCTTGATGTCCCACGGGTCGGTGGTGGTCTTGGACCAGCCGTTGTCCCAGTAGGTCATCGTGGACACGTTGCGGATGGTCTGCCCGTGCGAGGGCGGGTGCGAGATCGTCTTCAGCCGGGAGACCGGGTCATAGGTGTAGAGGACCTTGTCGGGGGTGTTGTAGACCGGGTCGTCCTTGTCGTAAGGGTAGATCTCCTCGGCAGGGCGGTTCAGCTTGTCGTAGACGGTTTCGGCGATGAAGTCGCCCGGGTCATCGGGGGTCTCCACACCGCGCGGGGTGACGACTTTGGTCCGGTTGCCGACCTCGTCGTAGATGAACTGGGTGGTGACGTACTTGATGACGCCGCCGGTCTCCGAATGCGGCACCTTGGTCTCGGTGACGTCGCCGCGCGCGTTGTAGGCGGTGATCGTCTTGTTGTTGTCCTGGTCGGTCTGGCCGACGACGAGCCCGTCCAGGTCGTAGTCCACCGAGGTCTGGTATCCGGCGGCGTCCTTGACGGTCGTGACCCGGTGGTTGAGGTCGTAGGTGGAGAACGCGGTGTAGTCGTCCGCGGTGGTGGTGTTCTTGCGCGGGTCGATGACCGTGGTGACGTTGCCGACGTTGTCGTAGCGGTAGGTGAGTTTGTGCTGGTCGGCGTTGAGGACGTCGGTCAGCTGGTAGATCTCGTTGTACTTATTGGTGGTGGTGAACTCGGCCGGGTTCGCGCCGGGCAGGTTGCCCTTCGGCTCGGTCTGCGACGTGAGGTTGCCGGCCAGGTCCCAGGTGAAGGTGGCCTTGCGCTCGGGCCCGGTGTCGGTGTCCTTGGGCAGCACCGATGCGACCAGTTGGTCGGCTTTGTCGTAGGTGGCGGTGGCGACGGCGCCGTTGGGGGCGGTGGTCTTGGTGATGTTGTCGTTGCGGTCGTAGACCGGCGCGGGCGTGGTGATGAACACCGGCGGGGAGGCGTCCTGGTCCTTGGGGACCTTGGACTCCAGCGGGCGTTTGAAGATGTCGTAGGTCTGGCTGGTCGTCTTGCCCAGCGCGTCGGTCACCGACAGCACGTTGCCGCGCACGTCATAGCCGGTGCTGGTGACGTTACTTTCGGCGTCGGTGATCTTCTCCGGGAAGCCGGAGGCGTGGTAGTCGGTGAACGTGGTGGGGTTGTCTTCGGCGTCGATGACCTTGGTCAGCTGACCGACGGGGTCGTACTCATAGAAGGTGGTGTAGTCGGTCGCGTCCGGCGTCGGGACGCCGAGCGGGTCGGTGACCGTCTTGAGGTTTCCGAGGGCGTCATAGCTGAAGGCCCAGCTGCGGCCTTGCGGGCTGGTCTTGGTCTTCAGATCGGCGACGTAGCCGCCCAGGCCGCGGTAGTAGTCCAGCACCGTCGCCTTGGTGACCTCGGCATTGTTGGCCTCGGCGTCGGTGATGGTCAGCGGGTAGCCGGTCTTGGGGTCATACGTCCAGCTGGTGATGGCCTGGTTGGGCTGCCCGCTGGCTTCGATCAGGTCGGTGACGTTGTGGTCGGGGTCCCACTGCAGCCGGGTGGTCTCGTCCTTGGCGTTGATGATCTTCTCGGGGCGGCCCAAGGCGTCCAGCTCGTACATGGTGGCGTGCTGGAGCGGGTCGGTGACGGTGGCGTGGATTTTCGCCTCGTCCGGGCCGTCGGGGTCGACGTAGTCGAAGGTGGTGACCCCGTCCAGCCGGTCAGTGAGGGTCTGGATCTTCCACAGATCTTCCGGGTCTTCCGTCGCGTCGTAGTAGTCCAACTCGGTGGCGCGCTGCTCGGGGTTGTCCGGGGTTTCCGCGTGCGCCCGCGGGTCGATGACCTTGACGAGCTTGACGTTCTTGTTGCCCTGGGTGGCGTCGTAGCGGAAACCGAACGTCTTCGCGCCATCGTCGCCCGCGCCGTCGACCATCCTGGCCATCAGGCCCTTGTCGGTGTAGGCGAAGGTGACCTTCCGGCCGGCGATGTCGGTGATCGACTCGACGTTGTCGATGATGTGCGGGTTGGTCAGCTTGGTGTCCTGGACCGGCTGCCAGGTCTCGTCATCGATGTAGGTGTAGTCCTGGCCCTTGGCGTAGTAGTCCAGGGTCAGCGTGCGGCGGCCGGCGGCGTCGGTGATGTGCTGCAGGAACTTGGTCGGCTTGTTGTTGGAGCGGCGCCGTTCGTAGCTGAACGACATGGTGTTGCCGTTCTTGTCCACGATCGCGGACTGGAAGCCCTCGGAGTCGAAGAAGAACTGGGTGCGGTCGGGCTTGGTGAACACCCATTGCCGCAGCGGGTCGGTCGAGCGGCGGGTCGCATCGTCTGCGCGGGCGACCTGCTGCAGATACAGGTGCACGCCGCGGGGGTTGGTGTAGGCGCAGGTGGACGGGTTGCAGGTCGAGGTGTCGGTGCCTTCGGGCAGGGTCCACACGTGCGTGGTGCCATCCCCGTCGGTCAACCGCACCTGTGTGGGCCAGTCCCGGCCGGGCGGGTGGAACTGCAGCTGCGAGCCCAGCTTGACCAGCGTGGAGGTCTGCAAGGACCAGCCGTAGCCGAGGGAGGCGGTGGAGGTGTCGAGGCTGTTGTAGGTCATCCTCGCGAAGGTCTGCGGCCCGCGGGAGGGGTTGGAGAAGGCGTTGTAGCCCCACACCACGTTGCCGGCATACAGGTTGGTCAGCGCGGTGCCGCCGGCGCCGGTGTTCTTGCCGGTGTAGGCGTAGAACTTCTCCAACCCGAGCAGGTCCGAGGTGGGGGAGTCGATGCGGATCTGCTGCGGCAGCTGCGGCAGGTGGTGGGTGGCCGACTTCCAGTTGTTGGTCGTGGTGTCTTGTACGTCCCACACCAGCTGCACGCCCTCGGCCAGGTTCGTGCTGGTCACCGTAGGGGCTTTGACATCGGCGTAGACCACCACAGACTCGCCCGGCGCCAGGTCGACCGGCAGCATCGTCTTGAGCTGGTTGCCGGCGGTGGAGATGTCGCTGCCGTCGGGCAGCTTCCAGTGGTAGGAGACCGCGGTGGAGGCGGCGGGCCAGGTCTCGCTGGTGGTGTTGGTGACCACCACCGGCAGTTGCCGGGTGGCGCCGGCGTCAAGCCGCTCCGGGGTGCCGGGCACGTAGAACGTCGAGGCCCCGGCGCTCTTCTCCTTGTAGGTGACCCGCAGCCGCGGCCGCAACACCGGTTCGTCGGCCTCGCCCGACAGGAAGGAGACCGACTGCTTGGCGGTGCCGGCCTCGTTGGCGACCTTGACCAGCAGGCCCTTGCTCGTGGCCGGGTCGGCGACCCAGGCCTTGGCCGCGTCGGTGACCGTCCACTTGCGCCAGCCCGGCGTAGCCGTGATCCCCGTGACGGTGTCCAGGGCGGTGGCGTCGAAGTCGCCGCCCGGGCTGGTCCATGGGCTGGTCCAGGTCGCCGACTCCGCAAACGACGTGCTCAGCTTGTGCGCCGCAAAGCCCGCCCCCGACCCTGTCGAGGTCGCCGCCCACAGTGACAGCGTGGTCTGGCTGATCTCCGCATCCGCCGGGATCTCGGTGGCGAAGTCATCGAACCGCACCACGGCGCGAGTGTTGGCCTGCGGGGTGGCGGTGTTGCCGGCCTGCAGCCGCGGCCCGTCATGGTCGGCGGACGGCTCGCCGGCGGCCAGTGTGGTGTCGGCCGTGCCGTAGATGGTCGTGGCGATCTCGCCCGGCCGTGGCAGGATCACCGTCAGCTGCTGCGACGGCGAGCGCTGCCCGTTGGCCAGCACCGCCTGCACCCAGTAGGTGGCTTCGTGGATGTAGGAGGGGTCGGCCACCGCGTCGGGCTCGCCGCCGCTGGAGGTGTCGGTGTAGGAGGTGACATCCGATGGCAACGCCGTCACCAGCTGATCGTTGCTGGTGGAGTGCCCCTCGCCGAGCTGGCAGCCTGATGGGCAGTGCCGATACAGCTCATAACCCAGGAGATCATCGGAGGCATCGCCCGGAGTCGGGTCGGCATACGCGGTCCACGACAGCGACGCACCGACCGAGGTGGCCGTGGTCACCGGGTTGATCAGCACGCTCGGGGTGCCGTAGGTGACCACCAGCCGCGGGTAGTGCGCGGTCTCACCGTTCATGCCCTCGCCGCCGTACACCTCGGCCGCGGCCTCATACACCGGCCCACCGACCTTACCGGTCGTGCCCTCATCGGCCGCCTTGAGCATGAACCCCAGCGCGTCCCCTCCCGAGGTCATCCACTTGTTGACCACGCCGGTGACGTCGAAGGAATGCCACCGCGACAACTCACCGGGATTGCGGGTCACCGTCGCCTCGGCGCTTGCCACCACCGAGGGCTGGTTGTTCCAGTTCACCAGCCACGAGTCCCAGTCGGAGGTGATCTCATGCGCGCCGACCGTGACCGGCCCCGCCTCACCCAGCGCCTGATCGAAGTACGTCTCCAGCCGCGCCTGATCCACCCGGGTACCCGCCAGCGCCAGCAGGTCGTCGAAGAACATCAGCGCCCGGTTGATCGCCCCCGCGCTGGTCTTGCCCACCGGCAGATTCCACGCCGCATCGAAGTTGGTGGTCTTCTGCGCCGAGCTGACGTAGGTGTCGTGCGACTCCCAGGCCAGCGGCTGGATCCGGATCGTCGGGTCGATCACCACCGGCCACTTGCGCTCGCTCGCGGCCAGCCAGCCCGCATCCGGCACCAGCGTGATCCTCGCCTCATCGCCCTGCTGCTGCACGGTCTGGGTGACCGCGTCGCTGTAGCGCTTGCCGTACGGGGAGGCCGCATCCCCCTCCGAGTCGATCATGAACGGCTTCGGGATGGTGAACACCGCCGTGCCGTCCTCCCCGAGGAACGCGATCGACCCATCGGGTTGGGCCTGCGCCCGCAGCCCGCCGGTCTTGACCGTGAACGCCAGCGACGTGCCCGCCGCTGGCGCCTTCGACAACACCAGGAACTCCTTCACCCCCTCCGGGGTGAGGCGATACACCAGATCGGCGCCGTCCCACACCGCCGGATAGGTGATCGTCGAACCCTCGACCTTAGGGGTCAGCTGCCGGGCATCGCCGGGCACACCCAGCGTCAGCTGCCGATCACCCGCCTTGACACGGACCAGCTTGTCGGAGGAGTCACCGAACCGGGTCGCATATCCGGCCTTGTCGTTGCCGTGCACGAACCCGTCCTCGGCGACCGGCGAGATCCGGGTGTCGATCGGCTGATACTCGCCCTTGCCGTCCCGGTAGTGCACCGGCCGAGCGGAGACCTCGGCCTGCAGCCGGCCGTCGTCCAGCTCGTACACGCTGGCGAACCGAGACCGCTTGCCCGGCAGCTCCTTGACCCGCTTACCCGGCGGCGCCGCCTGCGGACGGGCAGCTGGGCGGGTGTCCCGGCCCGGCAAGGCGCCCATCTGGGCGCTCGGGGGTGTCTTGCCTTCCGGCTCGGCGGCGAACCAGCCGGCCACCTGGCCGGTCACCCAGCTCGAGACGCGGGACAGGAATCCGGGCTCCGCCGGGCCACCGCTCTGCGCCGCTACAGGCGGCGCCGACACCAGCCAGGCCAGCAGCGCCAGCGACGTGATGACGACGACAGAACGGCGTAACCGTGTGTGACGTCGACGGTGGGGCCGTCCGGCCGGTTGCGGTCGAGGGACGGGTAATTGCGACACGGGCACACTCCACACTCACGCGACCCCTCGCGGGGCCGCAGGTAAGGAGGATCTAAAAGATCCTCAGAGCAAAACACCCGAATCACGCCACAAACCGGCACATTCGGTCAAGGTCAACGGAAGGTGACTTACCCGAGCTATCGAACACACTGTTGAAACGAGGGCGGCAGGGTTCTCATGCTGCGAAGATCCACCCCAAGATGAGGTCCCCGGCCGACACGCACAAGAGTTACGGAGAGTGAAAGGCGCAGGTTGCTGTAGAGCCCTTCAGTGCACC
Source organism: Nonomuraea sp. 3N208 (assembly GCF_052245935.1). Classification (NCBI taxonomy): domain Bacteria; kingdom Bacillati; phylum Actinomycetota; class Actinomycetes; order Streptosporangiales; family Streptosporangiaceae; genus Nonomuraea; species Nonomuraea sp. 3N208. Next base: position 179,365 of record NZ_JBQQBR010000006.1, read on the forward strand.
CCTGATCAAGTTCCCAGGAAACTCACAGGAACCAGCACAACCCGTAAACCTCCGGCCGACACGTCGAGCGACCTGCGGAGAGGCGTATCAGACGGGGCCATGGCGGCGAATCTTTGCCTGACGGTCTTGACCGCCGTCACCATCCATGTGTAGATCGAAAAGGTTGGCCCGCATCACACCGCGGAGAGGACAACCCAAGTGCCAGTGGCCGGAACACCCCACGGTGACGACCCGCCCTCGCGACGACGCGAAGGAGCATCGACACGGCCACGGACGACGGTCAGGTAGCCCGACGGGATCGCACCCCCGGTCTCCCATAGAGTGAAGTCAACCACTGGCGAGGTGTTTATGGCTGGGCTCTTTCTGTAGGCCCTACGCGGACAACAAGATCGTTCCCGGAAAATGCGGACTTCCTGCCCGGACGCCTGCAGGAACTCACCGATGGTGGGCTCCCGCCAGCCCACTCGGTAATCGGGCAAGGCGTGGGTGCTTTTGGAAGGACGCCCGAGCGACTAGCGAGGACCATGCTTTTACCCCTTGGCCCCCTTAGCCGCCGAATTCCAGGTTGAGGGCTTGGGTGAAGTCGGAGACCGCTTCCTCGTGGCGTTCCAGCTCCTGGAAGATCTCGCCGCGCACGCGATACGCCCACACATATTCGGGGTCCAGCTCGATCGCCCGGTCCAGGTCGGTCAGCGCCGCCTCGTTGTCGCCCAGCTCGCTCAGCACCGCGCCCCTGCTGCCCAGCGCCCGGTCATTGTCCGGGTCAAGCTCGAGGGCCCGGCTCAGGTCCGACAGCGCCTCCTCGTATCGGTCGACCATCCGGAGGGCCTCGCCACGTCGGCTGAGGGCGCGCACGTGCTCGGGGTCCAGGCTCAGCGCCTTGGTGTAGTCGTCGATCGCCTCGGCGTACAGGTGCATGCGTTGGTACAGGTCGCCGCGGGCCACCCAGGAGTAGGGCAGGTCGCCGTTCAGGGCGAGGATCTTGGCGTGCTCGTCCAGGGCCTCGTCGAGGCGGTCCAGGTCCACCAGGGCGTCCGCCTTCGCCTCCAAGATCCACAGGGAGTCGGGGGAGAGGGTGAGGGCGTGGTCGAAGTCGGCCATGGCATCCTCCAGGTGGCCCATCGCGGCGTGGGTCTGGCCGCGCGAGCCGAGCGCGTACGCGCTGTCCGGTTCCAGCTTCAGCGCCTCGTCGAAGTCCTCCAGCGCGGCCTCGTACCGCTCGATCATGCGGTGGCTCTCCCCGCGCAGGCGCCAGGCGCGGGCGTTGTCGGGCGCCAGGGCGATCGACTCCGTCAGGTCCGCTATCGCGGCGTCATGCCGCGACAGGGCGATGTACGATTCGGCGCGGCTACGCAGCACCGATGCCCGTGACTGGGCGGCTGCCTCCGAAAGGCCGGAGTGGTCCTTGATCCCCTCGCTCACGAGGGGCAAATCTATCCGACTAGATGTGGATAATGGCGGCTTTTTCGCGGGTGAACTCGAGGACCGAATCGTGGCCGTACCCGCTGTCCTTGACGCCCCCGAACGGCAGCCCCGGCGGCATCTGGCGGAAGGTGTTCACCCAGACCGTACCGCTCTGCAGATCCCGTACAAAGCGGTGTGCGCGGCCGAGGTCACGGGTCCAGACGCCGGCCGCCAGCCCGTACGGGGAGTCGTTGGCGATCTCCAGCGCCTCCTCGTCCGTCTCGAACGGCAACGCCACCCCCACCGGCCCGAAGATCTCCTCCTGGCACACCCGCAGCGAGTTGTCCTCCGTCGTGAACAACGTCGGCTCCACCCAATAACCGCCCGGCAGTCCGGGCACCACGTCGGCGCCGCTCCGGCCGCCGAAGACCAGCCGGGCGCCCTCCTTCTCGGCCAGCTCCAGGTACGAGGTCACGCGCTCGAACTGCCCGGCCGACACGATCGGGCCCATCGTCGTCGCCAGGTCCTGGGGGTCGTCCAGCACCAGGCCCGCGCAGATCTCCTGGATCCGGCCCAGCAGGTCGTCCCAGATCGAGCGGTGGATGAGGATGCGCGAGCCGGCGACGCAGACCTGCCCGGCGTTCCCGGTGTAGATGGAGTTCACGGTGACGCCCTGGGCTGCCGCGTCCAGGTCGGCATCAGGAAAGACGATATTGGGGGACTTGCCGCCCAGCTCGAACGTCATCGGCTTCAGCGAGTCCGCCGACGCCCGGGTGATCGCCTGGCCGGTCGCCGTCGAGCCGGTGAGGCTGATCTTGCCGACGTCGCGATGCCGCACGAGGGCGTCCCCGACCTCCTCGCCCAGGCCGCTGACGATGTTCAGCACCCCGGGCGGGAACACCCCGGCCAGCAGTTCGCCCAGTCGCAGCACCGACGCGCTCGCCTGCTCGGCCGGCTTGACGATCACCGTGTTCCCGGCCGCCAGCGCGTACGCGGCCTTAGCCGAGAAGGTCGAGATGGGGGAATTCCACGGAATGATGCAGACCACGACGCCGTACGGCTCCCGCCGCGTCAGCCCCAGCGCGTCGGGCCCGAGGATGACCGTGTCGCCCTTGACCGCGTCCAGGCACTGCCCGGCGGCCAACTGCCACAGGTACGCCATCCCCGGCAGGTCCTTCTTCAGTGTGTCCCGCAGGATCCGGCCGTTGTCGCGGGTCTCCAGCCTGGCCAGCTCCTCGGCGTGCCGGCCGAAGACCTCCGACACCTTGCGGAGAAAGTGCGCCCTGGCCAGCGCGGGCAGCGCCGACCAGGCGGGGAACGCGGCGCGGGCCGCCGCCACGGCCGCCTCGGCCTCTGCGGGGCCGCCCGCGGGGACCCGCGTCCACACTTCGCCGGTGGCCGGGTCGATCGAGTCCATCGTCCGGGCCGCGGCGACCAGCTCGCCGCCGATGAGATTACGATAGTCAGGCACGCACCCAAGCATATGCTTGCTTGATAACATCAAGCCATAAGTCCTGACATGTCGATGAGAGCCTGTGTCTCGTCGCCCAAGAGCCTGTAAAGCGCCCGAACCTGGGCGCATAGTCATAGCGGTGTGGGGCAAGACGCTTCGCAAGGTGGTGGCTATGTCATATCGACGACTTTTGGGGCGGCTCGCGTACGGCTCCCGCTATGACGGTGTTCCTTGGGGCCAGCGCGTCTATGTGCGGCCCGGCGAGCGGCTGATCCGCGAGGCGCAGTGGAAATGGCTGACCAGGCGCGCGCCGGTCATCTCGCTGGAGGCGTACCAGCAGCTCAGGCCGCTGGGTGAGATCGAGGAGTTCCTCGGCTGCATGATGTGCGGGGAAACCCGCCAGCAGCCGCTGTTCGAGCCGACCGGCGGCCCCGGATCATGGCGCTACTACGTCGTGCGCTGCCCGTCGTGCGGCTTCCTCTACCGCAATCCGAACGTCCGCCCGGAACGCCTCGGCGACCTGTACGCCACTGGCTACAGCCACTTCCTGTCCGGCAAGTACGCGGCCAACCGGCAGCGCCGCTACGACCTGACCATGAAGGCGTTCTCGCCGGTCTTCGACGAGGGCAAGGAACGGCGCCTGCTGGACTTCGGCTCCGGCGTGGGCCTGTTCCTGGAGTTGGCCGAGCAGCGCGGCTTCGACGCATTCGGCGTGGATCTGTCGCCGGAGTCCGTCGAGCAGGCCAACGAGCGGCTGGACAGGGCGCGGACCTACTTCGGCGCGCCCGAGGACGTGCCGGAGATCGCCGCAGGCGGGTTCGACGTGATCACGCTCTGGTCGGTGCTCGCGCATCTGCCCCGGCCGCTGGAGGACTTCAGGAAGTTCCGCCGGCTGCTGGCGCCCGGCGGGGTGCTGCTCATCCTGACCGTCAACGCCCGGTCGCTCCTGCTCAAGGCGTACGGGCCGGCGTGGAGCGGCTTCACCAAGAACCACCTGATGTTCTATTCCTCGGAGACGGTGCGCACGCTGCTCGGCCGTACGGGCTTCGCCGGCGTCGCCTTCGCCCCCCACTACGGCGACACCATCGAGGCCGGCACCACCAAACTGCCCTCCGACCTGATCACGCGGCTGCGGAGCAACGTGGAGCTCAGCGACGGCGGCAACATGATGCGCGTGCTGGCCTTCGCCGACGAGGAGGCCATCGGCCGCTGGGGCGGCGGCCCTCTCGCGGTCCACCGCCTGCACGCCTAGGGCCCCGGACACACCTGGACCGCCGGACTCAGACCTCGGGCACACCCAGGTCGGACGGGGGCGACGGAGCTCGCTGCGCGGTCAGCCGCTTGGCCAGCTCGGGATCGAGCTGCTCGATCAGCCGCTGCACCAGCGCAGCCCGCCGCACCCGCTCGCGGCCCAGCTCACGCGGCACCACGCCCAGATGCCCGCCGGATGGGTAGATGTTGGGCGCATTACGCAGCCCCATCTTGAGGTAGACGGGCGCGGTGGCCCGGACGATCTCCACCGCCTCGTAGAACCGTACGAACCCGCCCTGGTCGTCCGGCACCTCCAGGTAGAGGTCGATCGGCAGCCGGGTCGCGGCCCGGATCTCGGCCAGGTGCGGGATGGTCAGGTCGGTGCCGACGTTGACCGTCGTGGCGCCCAGCCGTTCGAGGATCGCGGCGGTCGGGCCGTTCGTGAGCGGCAGCAGCACGGAGGTCTTCAGCACCAGGTTGGCCGGCAGCGTGCCGTCCTCCTTGAGCGTCCGCAGCACCTCCAGCGTGCCGAGATCGCCCACCAGCAGGCTGCGGATGCCCAGCGAGCAGGCCCGCAGGGCGTCGGCCACGCACGCCGCCACCATCGCGTTCCCCCGCGCCGCCGCCCCTACGGCCTGCGTGAGCTTCGCCTGCCCGCCGGTGTCCCAGGCGGCCCGCGGCCCGAGGAACAGGTTCACCTCGATGCCGCGCTCGGCCCCGATCCTCGCCATGTCGGAAATTTCATCGTCCGTCAGCATCATCACCCCGCTGCCCTGCGAGGTTCTGGCGACCGGCACGCCGAGCCGGTCGGCCTCCGCGACCACGGCCTCCAGCACGGCGGGCCCCTCCACGCTGGGAATCTCGAACCGGTACGGCGCACCGTCCGCGAAGCTCGTCCCCGCAGGGGACGCGGCCTGCACCACCGGGTGCCCGAGGCGGGCCATCAAGGCGTGCAGATCGGCAAGACTGGTCATGGGTAACCTCCTCCTCGTGCCACTTTAGGATCTAGGCATGGAACTGGCCCCTGGAGTCCACGTCGCCATCACCGATCGGCACGGCGGCGTCAGCGCCCCGCCGTACGGCTCCCGCAACCTCGGCGGCATGGTCGGCGACGATCCCGCGGCCGTGCGGGCCAACCGAGAGGGCCTGACGACCGAGCTGGGCGTGCGGGCCGTCGTCTACATGCGCCAAGTCCACAGCGCCGACGTCACGTACGTGAGCGAGCCGTTCGGCGACGACCCGCCGCCGCTGGACGGCGTGTTCACCACCGAGCCGGGGCTGGCGCTCGCCTCGCTCGGGGCGGACTGCCCGGCGGTGCTGCTGGCCGACCCGCAGGCCCGCATGGTCGGCGCCGCGCACTCCGGCCGCCCCGGCACCGAGGCCGGCATCGTCACCACCTTGGTGGCGGCCATGGCCGCCAAGGGCGCCGTGCCGGGCAGGATGGTCGCGCTGGTGGGGCCCGGCGCCTGCGGCCACTGCTACGAGGTGCCCGCCGAGCTGCGCGAGCGGGTCGCCTCCCGGGTGCCGGAGACCTGGTCGACGACGTTGTGGCAGACGCCCGCGCTCGACCTGAGGGCTGGCATCGAGGCCCAGCTCAGGGCGGCGGGGCTGGAGGACATACGCCACGACGCCCGCTGCACGATCGAGTCAGAAGAGCTCTACTCCCACCGTCGCGAGCAGCCGGGCGGCCGCTTCGCGGGGCTCATCTGGATGGTCTAGCCGCTCTTGCCCCGGTTGCTGAACAACACGTTGACGATGATGATCGCGACCCAGATCGGGATCACATAGCCCGCACGGCCGTCGCCCATCAGGACGAACAAGATGGTGGTGAGGGTGCCGAGGCTGAGCGACACGATCGCCAGGGCGAGCCGCTGCGCGTCGCTCGGCCCCTGCTGGGCCACCGACTTCGGGGCCGCATGGGCCAGACGCTCGTCCACCCGCCGGTCGACCTCCTTGCCCATCTTGTCGAGGAACGACTCCACGATGGCGTCCTCGAAGTCGGGCCCGAGATCGCGGCGGGCGGACACAGCGGCCTTTAACTCATCCCCAGTACTCATACATCGAGATATATCGGGATATCGGGCTAGTGGGCAAGGATGTCGTCAAGGTTGTAACTGACGGGACGCTCCAATTGCTCGTACGTGCACGACTCCGGCGTCCGGTCGGGCCGCCAGCGGCGGAAGTGCGCGGTGTGCCGGAACCGGTCGCCTTCCATCTGGTCGTAGGCCACCTCCATCACCCGCTCCGGCCGTAGCGGGATGAACGACAGGTCCTTCTTCGCATTCCACCGCGACACCGCCCCGGGCACCCGCTGCCCACCCCTCGCGGGCCCGGCGGCCGGCTGGCCGATGTTGGCCGCCGCCTGCTCGGCCCAGTGCCCCCACGGGTGCTCGCTCAGCTCGGCGACGAGCGGCCTGAGCTCCTCCACCAGCTCGGCCCTGCGTGCCATCGGGAACGACGCCGCCACCCCCACGTGGTGCAGCCTGCCGTCGTCGCCGTAGAGCCCGAGCAGCAACGACCCGACGATCGGGCCCGACTTGTGCTCCCGGTAGCCGCACACCACGACGTCGGCCGTGCGCTCGTGCTTGACCTTGAACATCGTGCGCTTGTCCGGCACGTACGGCTGGTCGCCCGGCTTGACGATGATGCCGTCCAGTCCCGCGCCCTCGAACGTCTCGAACCACTCACGCGCCTGCTCGTCGCTGGTCGTGACAGGGGTCAGCCGGACGGACCCGACCTTCTCCGGGAAGATCCCCTCCAGCCGGGAGCGCCGCTGCGCGAACGGCGTCTCCATCAGCGACTCATCGCCCAACGCCAGCAGGTCGAACGCGATGAACTGGGCCGGCGTGCGCTCCGACAACATCTTCACCCGCGACGCGGCCGGATGGATGCGCTGCTGCAGGGCGTCGAAGTCCAGCTGCGACCCCATGGGCAACACGATCTCGCCGTCCACCACGCACTTGTCCGGCAGCTCGGCCCGCACCGCCTCGACCAGCTCGGGGAAGTAGCGGGTGAACGGGCGCTCGTTGCGGCTGCCCAGATAGACCTCGTCCCCGTCGCGGAACACGATGCAACGGAAACCGTCCCACTTCGGCTCGTAGAACAGCGTTCCGTCCTGCTTCGGCATGGCCTTGACCGCCTTGGCCAGCATGGGCGGCACCGGCGGCCGCACCGGCAGATTCGGCACCGGCTCCGGCTCTTCGACCGTCCCGGTCGGCTCCGTTGGCTCGCTCATCAGCTGTGCTCCCTCACGTACCTGCAGAAGAGGACCCCCTCCTCTTCCAGCACCTGCTTGAGATCCAGTGTGACCTGCGCGGGCTCGCCGTTCTGAATGCGCGCCGCGCCGCCCCCGACCAGCATCGGGCTGATCGACAGGCACAGCTCGTCGACCAGGTCGCAGGCCGAGAGCTGGGCGTTGACCCGGGGTCCGCCCTCGCACAGGATCCTCGTCAGCCCCCGCTCGTGCAACTGCGCCACCGCCAGCCGCAGGTCGACGCTGTCCTCGCCGACCACGATGACGTCGTTGTGCCTGGCCAGCTCCTTGCGTCGCTCGTGGGGCGCGGACTCGCAGGTGATGACGATGGTCGGGGTGGTGGCGGCGGTGAACAGCTCGTCGTCGAGGTCGAAGCCGAGGCTGCGGCTGATGACCGCGATGTGCGGCACGTCGGGGCGGCCCGCGCGGATCTCCGCCCACGAGTCGCGCGGCTTGACCGGGCCGTACCCCTCCTTGCGCACGGTCGAGGCGCCCGCGACGACGACGTCGGCCAGCCCGCGCAGGACCTGGAAGATCCGCTTGTCGCCGCTGCTCGACAGGCCGCCGGAGCGACCCTTCAGCCAGGCGGCGCCGTCGGCGCTGGCGACCATGTTGAGCCGCAGCCACGGCTGGCCCTCCGGGTAGGCGTACGCCTGCACGATGTCCGGGTTGTCTTGTATGTCGGGATAGATGCGCCGCACTCCTCTACCTTGGCACACCGCCCCACCCAGCTTCACCACCCACCGACCCCCACCCCGCTCGGCCCGCCGCCCACGGTTCACTGTCCTGCATGTCCCTACGAGGGCGGCGCAGGAAAGCAGCCGGGGGAGCGGCGGTGCGCGCAAAGGCGCCGGATGGCGAGCGGGGCCGGGCGATGGGCGGCGTGCCCGGCGAGCACACACGAGGCCCAGTCCTAGAGCGTCGGCATTCGCAGACGGCGAGCTTTCCGGCAGAAGCCGCTTTCGTTTATGTGGAGACATACCGGCGACTCTCGGCTTAACGTGACAACAGGGATGGGACGGACAGGGGAGGGGCCCGTGGGCCTGGTCACCGTCGGGACGTGGACGATCGCCGCACTCGCCGGGCTTTACCTGCTCTACCTCTGGCTCTCAGGAGGCGGCATGCGCCGGGCCAAAGTCACCCGTTTCCCTGCGACACTGGTCTTCTCCCACCCGACGCTCGCGGTGTCGGCGCTGGTGTGCTGGATCGCCGCCCTGGTCACCGGGAGCCGGGTGCTGGCGTGGGTGGCGTTCGGGGGACTGGCGGTGGCCGCGCTGCTGGGGTTCGTGATGTTCACGCGATGGCTTGGGGCGGGCCGGCACGAGAAGGACGGGCCAGGGTTCCCAGTGCTGGCGGTGACGTTGCACGGGCTGGCCGGGGTGACGACGTTCGTGCTGGTGTTTCTCACGGCCAGCGCGGCACGCGTTTTCTGAGCGGCCCTACCTGTTGCCGGAGGGCCTCAGTGAGACCTGGCCGCGCGCGGGCGCCTGAGCACCTGAAGGGAGCGGGCCGTGACGGCCACCACGTCCCCCGCATGCCACCCATCCTCCGCGAACACGTCCTCCACCGTGTCGTGGCTGGTGTCGAGCACGGGCAGCCACCCGGTGCCGAACTCATCGCCGGGCAGCGTGAACGACATGTTCTCGTGGTGCGCGTTGATCAGCAGCAGGAACGAGTCGTCCACGATCCGCTCGCCCCGCGGCCCCGGCTCGGTGATCGCCTCGCCGTTGAGGTAGACCATGAGCGACTTGGCGTAGCTGATGTGCCAGTCGCCCGCCGTCATCTCCGCGCCGCCCGGCCTGAGCCAGACCAGGTCGCGGGCGCCGTTGTCGGGGTGGCGGCCGTGGAAGAAGCGGCGGCGCTGGAAGACCGGGTGCTCGCGGCGCAGCTTCGACAGCGCGCGGACGAACTCCAGCAGGTCGGACTCGGTGCGCACCATCGACCAGTCCACCCACGCCAGCTCGTTGTCCTGGCAGTAGGCGTTGTTGTTGCCGCGCTGGGTGCGGCCGATCTCGTCGCCGTGGGACAACATCGGCACGCCCTGCGACAGGAACAGCGTGGCCAGGAAGTTGCGGCGCTGGCGGCGGCGGAGCGTGACGATGCCGGGGTCCTCGACCGGCCCCTCGGCGCCGCAGTTCCACGAGCGGTTGTCGTTGGTGCCGTCGCGGTTGTCCTCGCCGTTGGCCTCGTTGTGCTTGTGGTCGTACGACACGAGGTCGGCGAGCGTGAACCCGTCGTGGCAGGTGACGAAGTTGATCGAGGCGACCGGGCGGCGGCCGGACGACTCATACAGGTCGGCGGAGCCGGTCAGGCGGGAGGCGAACTCGGGGAGGGCGGAATGTGTGCCCCTCCAGAAATCGCGCACGATATCCCGATACTGGCCGTTCCACTCCGTCCACAAAGGAGGGAAGTTTCCGACCTGGTAGCCGCCCGGGCCCACATCCCACGGCTCGGCGATCAGCTTGACCTGGGAGATCACCGGGTCCTGCTGGATCAGGTCGAAGAAGGCGCTCAGCCGGTCCACGTCGTGCAGCTCCCGCGCGAGCGCCGATGCCAGATCGAAGCGGAAGCCGTCGACGTGCATCTCCAGCACCCAGTAACGCAGTGAGTCCATGATCAGCTGCAGCGCGTGCGGCGAGCGCACATTGAGCGAGTTGCCGCACCCGGTGTAGTCGAGGTAGTAGCGCCGGTCGCCGTCGTGAAGCCGGTAGTAGGCCGCGTTGTCGATCCCCCTGAACCCCAGCGTTGGCCCCATGTGATCGCCCTCGGCCGTGTGGTTGTAGACCACGTCGAGAATGACCTCGATGCCCGCCTCGTGCAGCGCCCGCACCATGGCCTTGAACTCCAGCACCTGCTGCCCCCGCGTGCCCGCGCTGGAGTAGCGGCCATGGGGGGCCAGGTAGGCCATGGTGTTGTAGCCCCAGTAGTTGGTCAGCCCGCGCGCCACCAGGAAATGCTCGGGCACGTAGTGGTGCACCGGCATCAGCTCGACCGCCGTGACCCCCAGCGACAGCAGGTGATCGATGATCGCCGGATGCCCCACCGCCGCGTACGTGCCCCGCAGGTCCGGCGGCACGTCGGGATGCCGCATGGTGAGCCCGCGCACGTGGGCCTCGTAGATCACGGTCTGGTGGTAGGGGATGCGCGGCAGCCGGTCGTTGCCCCACTCGAAGAACGGGTTGATGACCACGTTCTTCGGCATGTAGGGCGCGCTGTCCTCGGTGTTGCGCCGGGAGGGATCGGTGAAGTAGTAGGGGAACAGTGCCTGGTTCCAGGTCAGCTCGCCGTCGATGGCCTTGGCATAGGGGTCGAGCAGCAGCTTGGCGGGGTTGCACCGGTGTCCCTGCGACGGGTCGTAGGGACCGTGCATTCGGTAGCCGTATCGCTGGCCAGGCTGGATCCCCGGAAGGTAGCCGTGCCAAACGAAACCGTCGACCTCGGGCAGATCCACCCGCTCTTCGGTGCCGTCATCGTGAAAAAGGCACAGCTCGACCCGCTCGGCGACCTCGGAGAACACCGAAAAGCTGGTGCCAACGCCATCCCAGGTGCCGCCGAGTGGATAGGGCTCGCCTGGCCAGACCTCGCGCATGTGGCCCAATTGTCGCACGGGATAACCGCTCTTGGTCCTCAATGAGCCGATGCCCTCACGACCAGGACACCTACAGGTCCCGATCGCCGGCGGCCGGCGCCGCATGAAACGGCGCCGGAACGGCTCGGCTCGCCCCGCGACGCCGCGGACGGCCTCGGAGGGGAGAGCGGCGCCGAGGGCGGGCGGAGGAGCGTCAGAGCAGCTCGGCCTTGAGGGAGATCGTGGTGCCCGTCAGGGCCTTGCTGACCGGGCAGTTGGCCTTGGCGGTCTCGGCCGCCTCCTGGAACTGCTCGGCCGTGATGCCTGGCACGTGCCCCTTCACGGTGAGCACAATGCCCGTGATGCCCTCACCCGGCTGGAACGTCACGTCCGCGCTCGTCTGCAGCGACTCAGGTGGCGTGCCGGCGCCGGCCAGGCCGTGCGAGAGCGCCATCGAGAAACAGGACGAGTGGGCGGCCGCGATGAGCTCCTCCGGTGAGGTCTTGCCGTTCGCCGCCTCGGCCCTGGAGGGCCAGGAAACCTCGAACGTGCCGACGCCCGAGGTGTCGAGCGAGACGGTGCCCGAACCGTCGAGCAAGGCGCCCTTCCACTGGGTGGTTGCGGTACGTGTGGTGGCCATGGCTATGTGCTCCCTCCGTCGTGGACTTCCGACACTATCGCGGTCCGATCGACGGCTGACAAAGTGTGCCGCGCCGGTCATCCGGCTCTACTTTTCCGACGAATAATGACATGCTCGGGTCGCGGTGCATCTGCCGCCTTGGTCCGGATGAAACGGGAGTGTGGTGCCAGTGGAGGCACCGTACGACGACCGGCTGCTGCATCAGCGGGTGGTCGGCGGCGATGAGTCGGCGCTGGGAGAGGTCTACGACCGGTTCTCCTCGCTGATCTTCGGTCTCTCTCTGCGGGTCACCAGGGACCGGGTGATCGCCGAGGACATCACGCAGGAGGTGTTCCTGGTCTTCTGGGAACGGCCGCTGGCCTACGACCCGGATCGCGGCACGTTGCGTGCCTGGCTCGCGACGATCGCGCACCGCCGGGCGGTCGACCACGTACGCGCCGAGGAGCGGCGGCGGGTGTCGGCGCTGGGGCCCCGGTTGTTCGAGCGGGAGCCGGCCAGGCTGGAGGACACCGTGCTCGCCGCCGACGAGGCCGCGCGGGTGCGGCAGGCCGTGACGTCGCTGCCCGAAGGCCTCCGACAGGCGATCGAGTTAGCCTACTTCGGGGGCAGGACATATCGGCAGGTCGGCGAGGAACTGGGCGTGCCTGAGGGCACGGCCAAATCGCGCATCCGGCTCGCCCTGAGGCGGCTGGCGGACGCGCTGGCGGAGGAAGAGGTGTGATGGACGCCGTCGAGCGTCTCTACCTGGACGCGTTGATGGAGGAGCCGGCGGTGCCGGCGGGCTCGTTGCGGCCCCAGCTCCTCGCCGGGGCCCGGGCGCGCCGCAGGCCCGCGGCTTCCACCGCCGTCTGGGTGGAGCCGTATGCGGGCCGCGTGGCCGCGATGGACGCGCTGCTGGCCTCGGCCGTGGAGGAGGACTGGTCACGCGTCATCGTCGAGGGCTGGACACTCCAGGAGCTCGTCGCCCACCTGGCCGCCAAGGACGGCCTCCTCGCCGCTTCCGTGGGCGCCCCCGTGCTCGGCCCGCCCATCGGGGCGGCCGACTCGCTGGGACGTACGCACGACGTGCAGGCGTACGAGCGGGCCCGCAGCCCCGAGCAGACGAGGCGGGACTGGCGGGCGCAGGCCGACGCGCTCTGCCGCCACCTGGCGGACCTGCCGCCGACCACGCCGGCCACCCTGGACGGCATGGAGATCCCGGTGAGCGACCACATCCTGGCTAGGGGCCTGGAGACGTGGGTCCACACGGACGACGCCGCAAAGACGGCCCGGCTCCGGCTTCCCCACCCGATCCCGGAGCACATCCGGCCGACCGCGGACCTGTGTGCCCGCCTGCTTCCTTGGACGATGCTCTTCTCCGGTCTGAACGGCGCCGGCCGCACGCTGCACCTGACGCTGACCGGTCCTGGCGGCGGTGAGTGGCTGCTGCCGCTGGGGGTGGAGGAGAGCGCGCCCGGCGAACCGGACGCGCACATCAGCGCGGACGTGATCGAGTTCTGTTTCCTGCTCGGCGGCAGGGGAGACCCGGCGGACTTCCCGGCCGAAGTGGCCGGCGACCTCGCCCTTGCCCGGGACGTCCTGACAACGGCCCCGGCCCTCTCCGGCCCCTGACCCCGCCCCCGTCCCCGCGGCGGCCGGGTCGGAATGCGGCAGGATGCCGGGTGGGGCGGTGCCGTCAGGACCGATGAGTTGCGCGCCTCCTGGTGGTCTGTTCTCCGGTAGAGGCGACGGACGGACGAGAGGGTTCCCCATGGGTGAGCAGGCCGGAGGTTTGTCGGCGGTGCGGCTCGGCCGGATGCGGGAGGTGCTGGCCCAGGCGGTGGCGGACGGCGACGTGCCAGGGGTGGTCGCGCTGGTGCACCGGCGCGGCGAGACACACGTCGCCGCACTCGGCTCCCAGGAATTGGGCGGCGAGGCCCCGATGCGCCACGACACGATCTTCCGGATGGCGTCGATGATGAAGCCGATCACCGCCGTCGCCACCATGATCCTGGTTGAGGAGTGCCGGCTGCGGCTGGACGACCCGGTGGACGACCTGCTCCCGGAATTGGCCGCGCCGCGCGTGTTGCGCCGCCCTGACGGACCGCTCGACGACACCGTCCCCGCCGAGCGCGCGATCACCGTACGGGACCTGCTGACCTTCCGCCTGGGCGCCGGCCTGGTGCTGGGCGACACCCCGATCCGGCGGGCGATGGCGGAGGCCGGGTTGGGCATCGGCCCCGACGGGCCCCCGTTCGGACCGGACGAGTGGATCAAGCGGCTCGGCGCGCTGCCATTGGTGCACCAGCCGGGGACGACGTGGATGTACAACGTCGGGGCCGACGTGCTCGGCGTGCTGATCGCCCGTGCCGCGGGCCGGCCCTTCGCCGACTTCCTGCACGAGCGGGTCTTCGAGCCCCTGGGCATGCGCGACACCGGCTTCCACCTGCCGAAGGAGAAGCTCGGCCGGCTCGCGGGGTCCTACGCCCCCGCCCCGGGGACCGGCGCGCTGGCGCCGCGCCCGGGCCCTCGCGAGGGCGCGTGGGACCGGCCGCCGGTCTTCCCCTCCGGCAGCGGTGGCCCGAGCCTGCTCTCGACCGCTGACGACTACTTGGCGTTCTGCCGCATGTTGCTGCGCAAGGGCCGGTACGACGGCGGCCGGATCCTGTCCAGGCCCGCGGTCGAGCTGATGACCACCGACCACCTCACGCCCGCGCAGAAGGCCGGCAACGAGATGTTCCTCGGGTCGGGCGGCTGGGGGTTCGGCCTCGCGGTCGACGCGCGCCGAGACGACCTGGCCGTCGGCCCCGGCCGGTTCGGCTGGACCGGCGGCCTGGGCACCGAAGCGTACGTCGACCCCGCCGAGGACCTGGTCGGCATCCTGCTCACCCAGCGCGCCCTGGACGCACCCCTGCCCCCGCGCGTGTTCCAGGACTTCTGGACCCTGGCGTACGCGGCGATCGACGACTGATCCCGCGAAAAGCGCGGTGACACGCTGCGCGTCGCGCAAACAAGCAGAAAAACGTTGTTTGGCAACTCCGCTGAGTAGCGCCAGGGATTTGACGCGTTGTTGAGGTCTGGGGAGGTTAACTGCGCTTCCGCGGATGGGTAATTCTGTTTCCGTCCGGCACCCCACGACATTCGTGCGCCGGATTACGCGGACCATCTACCCATGAATGGAAGTCGAATGCAGGTGAATACCGAAAGTCGGCAACCGCGCCTCAGGCGTGTCGCGACACTGGCCCTGGCCGCCGCGGCCGCCGGGGTCGTGCTCCTTCCGGCCGGTCAGGGGGTGGCCGGCGCGAGCTCCACCGTCACGACCGGGGTCTCGGTCAGCTCGCACGAGAATCCGCCGCAGTACTGCGCGTGGAACTACCGCTGCAATTACGGCTGGTGGCGCTACCAACACCCCGTCTGGCGCTACAACCCCGGCTGGCACCACGGTAGCCGGGGCTACTACGGGCACCACCACGGGTCCTGGCCCCACTACGGAGACCACGACTAGGACGGCTTGGGACGACTCGGGACCGCCCGGCCCTCCGGGGCCGGGCGGGCACCACCACAAGGACCCGCGCGAACACGTGAAGAGTCCAAATCCGTTTATGACAAATGCCGCGGCCAGAAGAATGGTCGCGGCATTTGTCAGAATTTGTGCTACTGCTGCGTGACGAGGTCCCTCGCGTACTCGTCGTCGCTTTCGGCCAGCACCCGCTCGGTACCCTGAGCGGCCCGGTCGTCCCCGCGGATGGCCAGCCCGCGCGTGGCCTCGGCCACCGTACGCAGATCCGGGTCGGCGAGCCGGGCCGCCAGGGCCTCGCGGATACGCGGTGTGTCGGCCTCCAGCCCGGCCAGCCCGGCGGTGGCCCAGTCGCGTACCTCGGCCTCGTCCTCCTCGGTCATCTCGATCAGCAGCGCCAGGCCCTCCTCGTGGTCCGGCGGCAGCACGTCGGCCAGCGCGATCGCGTCCGTCATCGTGCGCTTGCGCCCCGGGCGGCCGATGATGTCGAGGACCGCCGGCAACGCCCGGGGGTCGCCCTGGTGGCCGAGCGCGGCCAGCACCGAGCGCAGCACCTGCGGGTTGCCCTCCGTGGTGACCATCTTCTGCAGCAGCGGCAGCGTGCGCTCCAGGAACGGCTTCTCGCCGTCGGCGAAACCGAACTGGGCGATCGCGTCCACGCCGAACTCCCGCTCCCTGGCGTCCTCGCTCACGCACAGCCTGGCCAGCGCTTCATACGTTTCCTCGTCGGCCCGCTTGCCCAGCGTGTCGGCCACGATCCACCAGGTCTCGGCGTCCTCGTCGATGTCGCGGTGGGCCAGCGCCCGCGCCACGAGTCGCTCCACCGGCGTGTAGACCCCGGTCGCGTCCTCCAGCAGCGTCGCGATGGCGGCGTGGCCCCGCTGCGCCTGGACCTGCTCGGTCTGCTCGCCGTCGGGCGCCTGCCCGGCCACCGTGACCAGTTCGGTGCCGTCCTTGGCGTACTGCCGGGCCACGACGTAGTCCCAGCCCTCCTGCTCGATCTGGTCGAGCAGCGCGCTCTCCAGGTGCACGCCCACCCAGTCGACGGCGATGTCGAGCGGCGTGTCGCCGTCGCCGTCGTACTTCTGGGCGTCGGCGCCCGCCTCGAGCAGCACCTGGACCACGCCCAGCGCGCCGCGCCTGGCGGCCAGCGAGAGCGGGGTGTCGCCGTCGTCGTTGGCCGTGTCCACGCCGGCCCCTGCTTCGATCAGCACCCTGGCGGTGGCGGCGTGGCCGTTCGAGGCGGCCCAGAGCAGCGCCGTCCAGCCGCCGATCTCCCGGCCGTTGACGTCGGCGCCGGCCGTCAGCAGCGTGCTCGCCACCTCGTGCCGGTCCCAGGCGGCGGCCGCGCACAGCGGCAGCCCCTCCTCCTCGCCCGCGCTGGGCTTGTTGGGATCGGCGCCGCCGGCCAGCAGCTTGCCCACGGTCTCGGTCTCGCCATTCAACGCCGCGCGGTAGAGCTGTTCCTCATGCATGACACGGACCCTAACCTGGTCCGGCCGCGCCCCGGACCAAGCTAGGGCCATGTCATCGATTGGTACGCGTTCCAAGTCCGGCAGGGTTCAACGATTATGACGAATGTGCATAGTTCGGCTATGACACTTCTCCTCCAGAAGGAGGAGCTGCATTTCAGCCAAGACGCGATATGTTGCGAGTATGACTGATCCCGGTGGGGTCCGCGCGTCGGATGCCGAGCGCGAGGCCGTCGTCGAGCAGCTCCGTGTCGCCTCGGTGGAAGGCAGGCTCACGCTGGCCGAGCTGACCGACCGCACGGAGGCCGCCTATACCGCCACCACGCACGCCGAGCTGGCGATGCTCACCCAGGACCTGCCTGCCGCCGCCGCCGTGCCCGCCGGAGCCCGGCCGCCCGCCGGAGCTCGGCCGGTTCGTGAGGGCAGGAAGCGGCGCTGGTTCGTCGGCGTCATGGGCGACTCCAAGCGGCGCGGGAAGTGGCGGATCGACCAGGAGCTCGGCGCGGTCGCCGTGATGGGAGACGTGGTGCTCGACCTGCGCGAGGCCGAGGTGCGCACGGACGTGGTCGACATCACGGCCGTCTCCGTGATGGGCGACGTGAAGATCATCGTCCCTGATGGGGTCAACGTGGATCTCGACGGGATGGCCGTCATGGGTGACAAGAAGGTGGACGTGCTGGAGGCCGCGCCCGGCATGAACGTGCCCGTGGTCCGGGTGCACGCGTACGCGATCATGGGCGACGTGAAGGTGCTCGGCGACTCGCGGGCGCAGCCGCTGAAGCGGACCTTCGCGGCCTGGCGCGAGCACTGGCGGCAGCTGCACGGCGAGGACTGGCGTGAGCTCGGCAGGCAGCTGCGGGACGAGGGCCGCGAGCTGCGCAGGCAGCTACGTGACGAGCGCGGGAACTACAAGCGCGGCTACTGACGCTCCCGCGGTCCCGGGCGACGGGAGGATCGTCATGGCGGGCCCGCAGAACGGGTGGATCGTCATGCCGGGCCCGCAGAACGGGTGGATCGTCACGCGCCGCTCAGATCGCGAGTGACACCGGCTGCCGCTGCGCCTGCTCGTAACGTTCCAGCAGCACGTCGACCAGCTCCGGCGCAGGGCCGAGCACGCCGGCCACGACGGCCGCGCCTGCCTCCAGCGCGCTGCGCCGTACCTTGTCGGCGAAGTAGCCGGGAGCCAGCAAGTACGGTGCGACGGCCACGCGTGGCGCGCCCGCGCGTACCAGCTCCGCGACCGCCTGGGCGGGAGAGGGCTCGGCGGCCGAGGCGTAGGCGGCCTTGACCGTCCACCAGCCGGCGCGCCGCCACTCGCGCGCCATCTCTGAGATGACCCCGTTCGCCCTGGCGTCGCTGGAGCCCGCCGACACCAGCACCACCGCCGTGTCCGGGTCCCCGGGCCGCACGCCCGCCTCGGCCAGCCGCCGCTCCAGCGCGGCGCGCAGCAGCGGGTGCGGCCCCAGCGTGGCCCCGTAGTTCACGCGCAGGCGCGGCCGGCGCGCGCGTACCTCGTTCAGCGCCGCCGGCAGGTCCACCCGGCTGTGGTAGGCCTCGGTGAGCAGCAGCGGCAGCACCACGGCCTCCTCCAGGCCGCTCAGCGCCTGGGGGAGCGTGGGAGCACAGTGATCCAGGTACGCGACGCGAACGTCCAGCGGCACCTGCTCGAGCAGTGCGGCCACGGTGGCGGCGGCACGCGGATCTCGCGACCCGTGCGCCACCGCCACCAGTGGCACGCCACCGGGGGCCGTCCCGCCTGCCAACGGAACGAGTCCCCTCCTGGGGATCACAGGTGAATGCCGCATTCGACCTTCCCCAGGCCCGCCCAGCGCCCGCTGCGCGGATCCTCTCCCTCCGCGACCTGCCGCGTGCACGGCGCGCAGCCGATCGAGGGGTAGTTGTCGTAGTGCAACGGGTTGATCAGCACCCCGTTGTCGGCGATGTAGTTGTCCACATCCTCCTGGGTCCAGGCGGCGATCGGGTTGACCTTGACCATCTGCCGCTTGGCGTCCCACTCGACGACCCTGGTGTCCGTCCGGCTGGACGACTCGTCGCGGCGGATGCCGGAGATCCACGCCAGGTACGGCTCCAGCGCCCGATTCAGCGGCTCCACCTTGCGCAGGTAGCAGCACAGGTCCGGGTTGCGGCCGAACAGGCGCGGGCCGAGGTCGCGATCCTGCTCGGCGACCGTCCGGGACGGCTTCACGTCGATCACGTTGACGTCATAGACCTGCCGCACCGCGTCCCGCGTGCCGATCGTCTCGGCGAAGTGGTAGCCGGTGTCGATGAACAACACGTCCACGCCGGGCTTGACCCTGCTCACCAGGTCGATGAGGAGGGCGTCGCTCATCGAGGACGTCAGGCACAGCCGGTCCCCGAACGTCGCCGCCGCCCAGCGGATGATCTCACGGGCGGGGGCGCCCTCCAGGAACGTCGCGGCGGACTCGACGATGTCCTGCAGGTCGAGCGCGCCACGTTGTTGCCTCAAACCGACCTCGATGTCCACCAGCGTCATATCTTCACTCCGATTCCGAGAAACTTCAGCTTGAAGGCACGAGCGCAGGCCCGGCAGTACCAGCCGCCGTCGCTCTCGTAGGGCTCGAGGTCCTCGTCGCCGCAGTAAGGGCAGTGGAAGGGGACCGCTCGCGTGCTCATTTCAGGTCCGCCTCGTCCGCGCGCTGCACCCAGTCGGCGAACGACTCGCCTTCCTTGCGCTGGGCGTCGTAGTGCTTCACCACGCGCTCCACGTAGTCGGGCAGGGCCTTGGCGGTGGTCTTCAGCCCGCGTACCTTCCGGCCGAAGCCGGCGTTGACGCCGAGCGAGCCGCCCAGGTGGATCTGGAAGCCCTCCACCTGGGCGCCGTTCTCGTCCACCACCAGTTGGCCCTTGAGGCCGATGTCGGCGACCTGGATGCGGGCGCAGGAGTTGGGGCAGCCGTTGACGTTGATCGTCAGCGGCTGGTCGAAGCCGGGCAGCCGGCGCTCCAGCTCGTCGATCAGGTGGGCGGCGGTGCCCTTCGTCTCGACGATGGCCAGCTTGCAGTATTCGATGCCGGTGCACGCCATCGTCTGGCGGCGGAACGTGGACGGCCTGACCTGCAGGTCGTTGGCCTCCAGCTCGGACACGATGGAGTCCACCTGGGCGGGCGCGACGTCGAGGATGACCATCTTCTGCTCGACCGTCGTACGCACCCGGCCGGAGCCGTGCCGCTCGGCGATGTCGGCGATGGTGTGGAGCTTGTCACCGTCGACCCGGCCCACCTTGGGCGCGAAGCCGACGTAGAAGTTGCCGTCCTTCTGCGGGTAGACGCCCACGTGGTCGCGGCGGCTGCCGCGCGGTTGTTCGGGGGCGGGCCCGTCGGGCAGCGGCGTCTTCAGGTATTCCTGTTCGAGAATTTCACGGAACTTCTCGGTGCCCCAGTCGTTGACCAGGAACTTGATCCGCGCCCGGTGCCGCAGCCGCCGGTAGCCGTAGTCGCGGAAGATCCCGACCACGCCCTCGTAGACGTCGGCCACCTGCTCCGGCTTGACGAACACGCCGAGCCGCTTGCCGAGCATCGGGTTCGTGGACAGGCCGCCGCCCACCCACAGGTCGTAGCCGATCTCCCCCCGCTCGTTGACCACGCCGACGAACGCCACGTCGTTGATCTCGTGCACCGTGCAGTGCGCCGGGCAGCCGCTCACCGCCGACTTGAACTTGCGGGGCAGGTTCGAGTACGCCGGGTTGCCGACGACCCGCTCCTGGACCTCGTGAATCTGCTCGGTCGAGTCGAGCACCTCGTCGGCGTCGATGCCGGCCAGCGGACAACCCAGGATCACGCGGGGTGTGTCGCCGCACGCCTCCGTCGTCGACAGGCCCACGGCCTCCAGGCGCTCCCAGATGTCCGGCACCGACTCGATCTCGATCCAGTGCAGCTGGATGTTCTGGCGGTCGGTCAGGTCGGCGGTGCCGCGCCCGTACTCGTTGGAGATGTCCGCGATCGTGCGCAGCTGGGCCAGCGAGAGCTGGCCGCCGTCGATCCGCACGCGCAGCATGAAGTAGCTGTCGTCCAGCTCCTCCGGCTCCAGGATCGCGGTCTTGCCGCCGTCGATGCCGGGCTTGCGCTGCGTGTAGAGGCCGTACCAGCGCATGCGGCCGCGCAGGTCGGCGGGATCGATCGAGTCGAAGCCACGCTTGGAGTAGATGTCGATGATGCGCTGGCGGACATTGAGTCCGTCGTCGTTCTTCTTGTTCTCTTCGTTCTTGTTGAGCGGCTCACGGTAACCGAGAGCCCACTGGCCTTCGCCGCGCGGGCGTTTGTGGTGCCGGCTTGCTGGTGTGCGGCTGGCAGGGGTGCTCATTGCGCGTCCTTCGGATCATGGGCGCGCGCAGGATTCCTCCGGCCTCGTCATCGAGGGGCAGGATCTCGGAGAGGATTGCGACGCGCTCAGCGGCAGGTAAAGACTAGGGCTAGTGGGCGTCGCAACAGATGGCACTGCGGACACGCTGGAGGTCGACGTGGCGTCGACCGACGAGCATGGGGTCCGCTGGCATGCTTCGAAGATACCTTGGCCGTCCCGGATGTCCAAGACGGGTCCAGAGTGTGGGACTGTCCCATCTTTTCAACCCTGTTTTCAACCCTGGCGGCGCCAGCCGAGCTCCGAGTCCTTGGGCTTTTCCTCCGTGCTCTGGTGCTGGCAGTCGCACCACGAACCGCCACGGCAGTCCTCGTGACGCTTCTCCTTGCAGCTCTGGCAGATCACGCTTGCATTATTCTCCTGGAACGTTGTTCGGGTTACGCTGGCGCGCGTGGATCTCATGGCCGAGTTGCTCGGCGATCTCCGTGCCGAGACCGCCTCCTTCGAGGCGCTGCTCCAGCCGCTCCGCGACGAGGACTGGGAGCTGGCCACACCCGCCGAGGGATGGGCGATCCGCGACCAGGTGAGCCATCTGGCCTGGTTCGACGACGCCGCGGTCCTGGCGGTCACCGACCCCGAAGGCTTCAACACCTCGCTGGCGGACTTCGCGGTGGCGGGCTTCTCCTCGGTGGACGACCTCGTCGTCCAGGCGCGCGGAAAATCGCCGGCGGAGCTGCGCGAGTGGTTCCGCGCCGCCCGCGCGCGCAGCATCGAGGAGTTCGCCGCGCTGAACGCGCGCGACCGGGTGCCGTGGTTCGGGCCCGCGATGTCGGCCGCGTCCTTCGTCACCGCGCGGCTGATGGAGACCTGGGCCCACGGGCAGGACGTGGCCGACGCGCTCGGCGTCGTCAGGAAGCCGACGGCCAGGCTGCGGCACGTGGCGATGATGGGGTTCAAGGCGCGGCCGTACAGCTTCGCCGTGCGCGGCCTGTCCGTGCCGGCCGAGCCGGTGCGCGCGGAGCTGACCATGCCCGACGGGAACGCGTGGACGGCCGGCCCGCCGGAGGCGTCCGCCGTGGTGCGCGGGCCGATGCTCGACTTCTGCCTCGCCGTCACCCAGCGTGTCCACCTGTCCGACACGGCACTGGAGATCGAGGGCGAGCCGGCACGAGCCTGGATGGAGATCGCCCAGGCGTTCGCCGGACCCCCTGGTAAAGGCCGGGCACCCGGATCAGGGTGAAATCAGGGATGCGATTGGCGCGCGCGCTGACATGCTGGAAGTATGCGCACGCTTCTGAACGTCATCTGGCTGGTGTTCGCCGGGATCTGGCTGGCGATGGGTTACGCGCTGGCCGGGGTCATCTGCTGCATCCTGATCATCACCATCCCGTTCGGCATCGCCTCGTTCAGGATCGCCGCCTACGCGCTGTGGCCGTTCGGCCGGACCGTCGTACGTGACCCGGACGCGGGCGTGTTCTCGCTCCTCGGCAACATCATCTGGTGCCTGGTCGCCGGAATCTGGCTCGCCATCGGCCACGTCATCACCTCCATTCCGCTGTTCATCTCCATCATCGGCATCCCGATGGGCATCGCGAACATCAAGATGATCCCGGTCTCCCTCCTTCCGCTGGGTGCGCGCATCATGGACACCGACTAGGGCAGCTGCGGGGACGTAAGCTGTGCCGAAGAGTCACTGCGAAAACCGTTGGGTGCCATGACGTCCACAGATGCTCCTCCCCGGCCGAAGCGAGGGCTCGCCACCAACGCCAGGGCCAGGCTGAACTGGGTGCTCGACACGAAGTCGTGGGCGATCGTCCGCGCGGCGACCACTGCCGGCGTCACCTACCGGGTGACCGGCCTGGCGGGCGAGGCGGCGTTCTTCGCGTTGCTGTCGCTGCCTCCTTTCGTGCTGGGCCTGATCGGTGTGCTGGCCAAGATCGGCTCCTGGGCCGGCGGCGAGGTGGTCAGACAGGTCAATGCGTGGGTCATCGAGCAGGCGGGGCTGCTGTTCGCCGAGGACGCCGTGGAAAAGGTGGTCAAGCCGCTCATCGCGGACGTGCTCAGCGACGACGCGAGCAAGGTGTCGATCATCTCGCTGGGCTTCCTGCTGTCGCTCTGGTCCGGCTCCCGAGCCCTGTACGTGTTCGTGGACCTCATCTCCGTCGCCTACGGCCTGGGCGAGGAACGCGGCATCATCCGCACCAGGCTCATGTCCTTCGGCCTGTACGTCGTGGGCCTGGTCATCGGCATCATCGTCATGCCGATCCTGGTCGTCGGCCCGACCCTGCTCAAGGACGCGCTGCCCGGCGAGTACGGCATCATGATCGACATACTCTACTGGCCAGTCGTGATCGTCGGCTCCGTGCTCTTCCTGACCGTGCTCTACCACGTCAGCGTGCCGGTCAGGACGAAGTGGTATCGGGAGCTGCCCGGCGCGATCCTGGCGCTGTTCCTGTGGATCCTCTGCGCCGCGGTGCTGCGGGCCGTGCTGTCCGCGTGGTTCTCACCCGTCTCCGTGTACGGATCTCTGGCGGCGCCCATCGCGGTGCTCCTGTGGCTCTACATCACGGCACTGGCCGTGCTGATCGGGGCCATACTCAACGCCGAGGTCGATCGGCTCTGGCCGGGCGTGAGTCGTACCAAATAGCTCGACGGCGCCATCCAGCTCTGGGCCGTCTTCGACGGTTTGCCGCAGGATGCGGAGAAGGTGGAGGTCAACCTCGGAACGCTCGATGTGATCAAGAACGTCGCCGTCTCGTCCGCTTGAACCCGCAGATCAGGAAGCGGTATGCCGCTGCCGCATCCGCTATCGTCTACAGCGAGACGCGACTGGCGCATTGGGTGGGATCGACCACCGGGGAGCGAAAGGAGCGGAGGCCGTGCGCCTGGGTCTTCGCATGTTGTCAACGATGACAGGAGAGTCATGAGTTCTCTCGCTAGCGTCGACCCGCAGATCGCCGAGCTCATCAAGGCGGAAGAGCGCCGCCAGTCCGACACGGTCAAGCTCATCGCGTCGGAGAACTACGTGTCCAAGGCCGTGCTGGAGGCCACCGGCACCGTCCTGACCAACAAATACTCCGAGGGCTACGCGGGCAAGCGTTATTACGAAGGCCAGCAGGTCATCGACCAGATCGAGATCGTGGCGGTCGAGCGGGCCAAGGCCCTGTTCGGCGTCAACCACGCCAACGTCCAGCCCTACTCGGGCTCGCCCGCCAACCTCGCGATCTACATGGCGTTCCTGCAGCCCGGCGACACCGTGATGGGCATGGGCCTGCCGTTCGGCGGCCACCTCACGCACGGCTGGTCGGTCTCGGCCACCGGCAAGTGGTTCAACCCGGTGCGTTACGGCGTACGCAAGGACACCGGCCGCATCGACCTCGACGAGGTGCGGCAGCTCGCGCTCGAGCACCGGCCGAAGCTGATCTTCTGCGGCGGCACCGCGATCCCTCGCACCATCGACTTCGAGGGCTTCGCCTCGATCGCCCGCGAGGTCGGGGCCGTGCTGGCCGCCGACATCGCCCACATCGCCGGTCTGGTCGCGGGCGGCGCCCACCCGTCCCCGGTCGGCCACGCCGACGTGATCTCCACGACCACCCACAAGACGCTGCGCGGCCCGCGCGGCGCCATGCTCATGGCCACGAGCGACGAGCACGCGACGGCGCTCAACAAGGCCGTCTTCCCCGGTCTGCAGGGCGGTCCGCACAACCACACCACCGCCGCCATCGCCGTCGCGCTGCACGAGGCATCCACCGACGAGTTCAAGGCGTACGCGCACCAGGTCGTCGCCAACGCCAAGGCGCTGGCCGATGAGCTGGCCTCGCGCGGGTTCGACCTCGTGTCCGGGGGCACCGACAACCACCTGATCCTGCTGGACCTCACGCCCAAGGGCATCGGTGGCAAGCCGGCGGCGCAGGCGCTCGACCGGGCCGGTCTGGAGACCAACTACAACACGGTGCCGTTCGACACGCGTAAGCCGTTCGATCCGTCGGGGATCCGCATCGGCACGCCGTCCGTCACGTCGAGGGGGATGGGCGAGGCGGAGATGCGGCAGATCGGGGCCTGGATGGACGAGGTCGTCACGGCACTCGCCAAGGGCGATGCCGAGGACGTGATCAGCCGCGTTCATCACGAGGTCAGTGAGCTCACCGCGCAGTTCCCCGCCCCGGGTCTTTAAGATCCTTCTTTTACGGCGGGGCCAGGTTTCTCCAGTCGCCGACATTGGCTGGGCTCTGTCGGGGGAACGGCTTTGATCTTTTACGGCGGGGCCAGGTTTCGCCGGTCGCCGACGTTGGCTGGGCTCTGTCCAGGGAGACGGTTTCTGACCCGGTCAGTGGCGCGCCGCCGTTACGGCGTTTCGCTGGCCGGGTTCCGTGGTTCCCGGCCGTGCCGCCGCACGCTCCCGTGCACAGGGGCGCCCCGCCGCACGGGCTCCGTGTGCGGCGGGGCGCTGTCGCGAGCGGGGCGGGCCGGAGTGCCCCGTCGCGGTGGCCGGCCGGCGGGACCCAGAGGACTGGGCGCCGCGACGGCCGGGGATGGCCTGCCGGGGGGACGGGACCGAGTCGTCCCCCGGGCCGGCCTCAGCCGAGGAAGATGTAGTCGGCCCCGTACGGGACCTTGGCCTGGGTGCCGGGCTCGCAGGCGCCGGTGGGGGCGACGCCGCCGGTGGTGTTCAGGCGCAGGATCTGTGTGGTGTGGGCGAGCAGGCCCGTGGCGGCGCCTGACTGGGTGGCGTTGAGCACGAGCTCGGGGATGTTGCCGTCGCCGTTGGGCGTTCGAGTGACGACCGCGCCGCGGACCGCGCTGCCGTCGGGGGCGATCCACTGCGGCGGGCCCGAGCCGGGCGTCACGAAGGAGTGGTCGATGCCGCGCCGTAGCTTGGCCGTCACGCCGAGTTGGGTGAAGGCGTAGCCGCCCGCCGGCTGCTGGGTGCAGGCGTAGATCTGCTCGCCGCGCAGCACATCGGCCGTGAGCGCGCGCGGGTGGGTGAACGGCGCGCCGGACAGCTGCCCACGTACGGCACCGCCAGAGAAGTCGGCGGTGTGCAGGTTCGTGTAGTAGCGGCCGGGGTCCGCGGCGATGCGCTTGACGATCTTGGAGGAGACCGGCGTCACCCCCGCGACGCCGGTCAGGTTCTCCGGTAGGGCGCCGGCGAACAGGTCCGCCACCACGGGGCCGTTCGTGCCGGGCGCGCCCTTGTGCACGTGCCCGTCGGTGACCGGGCCGAGGCCGGACCAGTGGGCGGTGTAGGCGATGGAGGAGCCGTCGGGACGCAGCCACCAGGTGGCCTGCCCGTCCTGGTCGCCGCGCTTCTTGCCGTCGTTCTCCAGGACCTCCTGGGCTGCGTCGGCGCGGGCCGACAGCGTGGCCTGCTGGCTCCCGTGCAGCACGCCGTTGAGGTCGATGGGCTTGCTGAGCCGGTGGAACTGGCCCCGTACCGCGCCCTTGGGGTGTGCGGCGTCGTGCAGGTTGGCGTAGAAGCCGCCGGGGTTGTCGAGGAGGGCCTGGACCAGCTCGGGGTCGGCCCTGACGGTGCCGGTGACGCCCAGCACGCCCTCGGGGAGCGGCTTGGTGAAGAACTCCAGCCGCACGTCGCCGTTGGCTCCCTTGGCGGCCACGTGGACGTGGCCCGCGGTAGGCGTGCCGATCTTGTTCCACCGGGCCGCGAACGTCACCTCGTTCCCGCTGATCTTGAGGACGACCGTGGAGCGCCCGTCGGCGTCGCCCGGCGTTGCCACCTCGTTCGAGCCGCGCAGCCCGGCCGCGAGATAGACCTCGTCGCCTGAGGCGTGCGCCGGCGTGGGACCGACCATCAGGACACTGGATAACAGGGCACCAGAAAGCATGAACTTTCGGATAGACATGATGAAACCTCTTATTGGGCTAGATATTCCGGTTGGTACGGCAAGCAGTACGCACCGAATCGCCCAGAGGTTCAACCCAGCTGTCCGTAAATTTCCACACAACCGCGCCGAGACATGGGTAAGCCCTCCCACCAGCGGCGGGAGGGCTCGGAAGGCGAGGATCAGGCCTCGATGGTGAGCAACTTCTTACCGGCCGAGGTCACCACCTCGAAATGATCGACGTCCTTCAGCGGCGTCGCGCTGCCGCCGTGCATGTAGAGCGGATCGGGCGACCCCGGCACTCCGTACCCGGCTGGAGGTACGGACCACCCGGTCATCACCCGGCGCTCACCCGACTTCGAGACCGAGATCAGCTCGCACTCCAAGGGCCCTTTGACCCCGGCCAGCTTGAGGGCCGCGTGCGTGCCCCACCCTTTGGACTCCACCACGAGCCCGCCGGTGATCCCGTCGACCCCTTTGCCCTCAATGGGCCGGCCGTCGGCGTAGAACTGCTCGGCCGGTCCCATATGGGTCATGTGATCGGAACCCTGCGCTACCTGCGGCACGTCATCCCCGCTGAGCTGCGTGCCGACGGTCAGCCCGCCGGCCACCAGCGTGACCGCCGCCGCCATCCCGATCACGAACGTCCCCCTGCGCGTCCTCCTGTCCGCCACCCGCTTGCGGCGCAGCATGTCGATCGCCGGAGCCGGCGAAGGCGGGCGGTCGTCCTCCACGGGACCACCGAGCCCGTTCAGCACGCTGGCCACGCCGGCCAGCTCGGAAAGCTCGGAGCGGCAGGCGGCGCAGAAGAGCAGATGGGCCTCGAACGCTTCCTTGTCCTCGTCCTCGAGCAGCCCGAGCGCATACGCGCCCACGTCCGTGTGCTCGACTCTCGATGTCACGCCGTCACCCCCCTCTCCTCCAGCGCGATGCGCAGCGCGCGAACGGCGTAGTAGACCCGGGACTTCACGGTGCCCACCGGGATGCCGAGCGCCACGGCGGCGTCGTTGACCGACCGGTCCCGCAGGATCGTCTCATTGAGGATCTCGCGGTGGGCCGGCGACAACGCCTTCAGCGCCTCTGACACGACCACCTGGTGCAGGAGACCCTCCATCTCGTCCGGCACGGGCATGCTCTCCAGCGGCCCGTCGCCCGACTCCTGGGGGCGGGCGTCCCTGCGCCGCCGGTCATCGATCACGATACGTCTGGCGACTGTGGCTAGCCAGGGCATAAGTGAGACCGCCTCAGGATCGAGTTGCTCCGCGCTGCGCCACGCCCGGATCATGGTCTCCTGTACTACATCTTCCGCCCACTGCCGATCGCCCGCCGTCAGCCGGATCACGAAGGCCAGCAGCGGCCTGTGATACTCCCGGTAGAGCGCGGACACTGCCACCTCGTCGTCAGGCGCCTCGTGATCCGGTCGCATGCGCCGGATCCGGTGGCGTGAGCGTGGCTGGCCCATCGGGGCGGCTCCGTCGGCCGAGGGCGGGGGATACGTGCTCGCTCGCATCATTTCCCCTTTCTCGCGTCCGTCGGCAGGAGGTACGACGAGCCGCCCGGGCAGGGTTCAACAGAACGCCAGACCAATATGTGATTGCAACCTTCTGGACAGGGTGCGTAGAGTCTCTCCGGTAACCGATCGAGGAGGTGAGGACTATGCGGGTCGTTCTGCTCTGCGTGCCCTCAGTCCACCTCCGGGCGCTCGCCTGACGCTGCCCGGTTCCTTCTCGAATCAAAGGGTTTCACTCCGTTGTCGTCTTACGATCTTTCTCTGCTCGGCTGGACCGATCTCCGCGCCGCCGAGCTGCCCGCCGGCACCGTTCCCGCCCGCGTGGCCCGCGTCGACCGCGGCGCGGCCGACGTGATCGCGGCCGACGGTCACCATCAAGTCAAGTACGCCGCCCACGTCCGCCGGGCGTCCGCCGCCGACCCGGTCGCGCTGCCCTGCGTCGGCGATTGGGTCGCGCTGCGGCTGCTGCCCGAGGGCCGCTACGAGCTCGACGAGGTGCTCCCGAGGACTACCGCGTTCATCAGAGGCGGCGTGAGCCGCGACTCGGTCGGCGGCCTGTCGGGCGACGGCCAGGGCCAGGTGCTCGCGGCCAACGTCGACATCGTGTTCGTGGCCGAGCCGTCCATGCACTCCACGGACTTCGCCGACCTCGGCCGCATCGAACGGCTCGTGGCGCTGGCCTGGGAGTCCGGCGGCACGCCCGTCGTGCTCGTCACCAAGTCCGACCTGTTCGAGCGGGGGCTCGACGACCTGCTCGGCGACGTGCGGGTGGCCGCCCCCGGCGTGGACGTACACGCCGTCTCCTCGCTGCAAGGGGAGGGGGTGGAGCTGGTCGCCGGCTACCTCGGCGGCTCCCGGACCGCCGTCATCCTCGGCCCGTCGGGGGCCGGCAAGTCCACCCTGGTCAACGCGCTGGCCGGGGGGACGGTCATGGAGACCCAGCAGGTACGCGCCGCGGACGGGCGTGGCCGGCACACCACCGTGCACCGGGAGCTGATCCCGCTGAGGGGCGGCGGGCTCGTCATCGACACGCCCGGCATCCGCAGGATCGGGCTCTACGACATCGGGGAGGGCGTGGACCTCGTCTTCTCCGACATCGAGACACTGGCCGAGCGGTGCAGGTTCGGCGACTGCGGGCACAACGGCGAGCCGGGCTGCGCCGTGCTGGTCGCGGTCGAGAGTGGCGAACTGCCGGAACGGCGCCTGGAGAGCTGGCGGAAGCTGCAGCGCGAGGCCGCCTGGATGGCCGGCCGCACCGATGCGCGCCTGCGCAAGGAGCAGCAGAACAAGTGGAAGGTCATCACGAAGGAGATGCGCCGCTCAGACAGAAACCGCCCCTGACCCGCTCGCCGGGCGATCCGCCGCGCTCTCCCTGCCCGGTCCCGGCCGACATGCTGACCGAGACCGGGTAGGGCTCGCTCCCCCATGCCCCGGAGGTGCCCGGCTCGTGGCGTACAGCCTCGTCGGACGGGCGTTCAGGCGTCGGTCAGCAGGCCGGTGAGAAGGTTCTTGACGGCGGTGGCGTCGTAGGTGTCGCGGTCGAAGGGGCCGAGAAGGACCGGGCCGTCGGCAGGGGCGTCGGGGAGGCGGCCGTGGCTGCCGCGAACCGGGGACGGGTCGAGGGGGATCACCGACATCATGTAGCGGAAGCCGAGGAGTTTCCTTGCCAGCGCCATTCCCGCGCGTACCTTGACGAAGGGGTCCGAGGGGTCCATGAAGAGTTCGGCGGGGTCGTAGCCGGGCTTGCGGTGGATGTCCACCAGGCGGGCGAAGTCGGGGGCGCGGTCGTCGGACAGCCAGTAGTAATACGTGAACCAGGCGTCCGGTTCGGCGACCGCGACCAGCTCGCCGGTCCGCTCGTGGTCCAGCCCGTACTTCGCCTGGCCGGTGCGGTCGAGGAGCTCGTCGACGCCGGGAAGCTCGGCGAGGACCGCTCGGGTTCGCTCCAGGTCGGCCGGGTCGCGGACGTAGACGTGGGCGAGCTGGTGGTCGGCCACGGCGAAGGCCCGCGATGTCCACGGGTCGAGGTATTCCATGCCGGCCTGGGTGTAGACCTCCAGCAGCCCAGCCGATCGCAGGGCCCGGTTGATGTTCACCGGCCTGGCGGCCGGGGTGATGCCGTACTCGGAGACGACCACTATGGTCGCGTCCTCGGCGAGCAGCGGGGTCAGGGCGGCGTCCACCTGCTGGGCGGCCGCCACGGCCTCCGGGCCCGCCGGGCCGTACCGCTGCAGGTCGTAGTCGAGGTGCGGGACGTAGACCATGAGCAGGTCGGGGCGTTCTGCGTGCAGGATGTGGCGGGCGGCCCCGACGATCCAGCGCGTGGAGGCGATTCCCGCTGTCGGACCCCAGTAATTGAACAGGGGGAAGGTGCCGAGCTCTGCTTCCAAGGCGTCGTGGAGGGACGGCGGGCGGGTGTAGCAGTCGGGGGATTTGCGGCCGTCGGCGTGGTAGATCGGGCGCGGGGTGACGAGGATGTCGCTGGCCGCGCCCATGGCGTACCACCAGCAGACGTTGGCCGTGCGCGCGCCCGGCACCGCGCTCCACAACTGGTCCCCTTGGATCAGCGCGTTGTGCTGGCGCCACAGGAAGATCTCGCCGAGGTCCCTGAAGTACCAGCCGTTGCCCACGATGCCGTGCTCGCGCGGCATCGTGCCCGTCAGCAGCGTGGCCTGCATGGAGCAGGTCACCGCGGGGAGCACCGGGCGCAGCGAGGCGGCGTTGCCGACCTTGGCGACGTTGGGCATATGGGCAAGCAGGGATGGGGTCAGGCCGACCACGTTGATCACGACGAGGGGCGCCATCACAGCTCCTTCAGGCCGAGCGCGGCCAGCTGGCCGCGCATCCAGTCGAGTTCGGCCGCGATGCCCTCGGCGGTGTCGGGCGGCCCTTCCGGCATGACCGTCCAGGTGTACGTCTCGACCTCGACGTGCCGTGTGAGCGCGGTGTCACCCCCGAGGAGGGTACGCAGCAGGCCGCGCAGATAGGGAGCCGTGGTCGTCAGCGGCGGCGGGAGTTCGGCATGCAGCGGCATGTGGAAGTGGACGCGCCACGTCTCGCCGGAAGGCAGTGCCCCGCCCATCGCCTCGCCCAGGTCGTCGGTGAACCCCGAGTTCGAGCGGGTCTGGTGGAGGAAGCGATGCTCGTCGTAGGCGGCGAGCGCGCTCTGCGTGTGCGGCGGAGCCTCCAACGCGCACGAGGCCTGCAGCTTGACGATCGGGAGGGTCAGGTCGGGAGGGTCTTCGAAGCCGACCGCCGCGTGGCAGGCATCCAGGCAGAGGCCGAGCAGGTCCAGGTGCGGCAGGAGGGCGGTGGCCTGTGGGGTGGTCTCCACGATGCAGCCGGGCTCCGGTTCGAAGCCGATCCTGATGGTCTTGCCCGAGCGGGAGGAGAGGGCGTGCAGCTCATCACACAGTGTCGCGATATTTCGGGAAACGGCCTCCGCCTTGGTGCGGGTCCAGCCGGTGCGCCAAGCCAGGGGGAGGGTCGAGATCGTGCCCTCCGCGACGTCGGCCGGCAGCAGCTCGGCGAGGATTTCAGCCAGGTCGAGCGTGTACCGCAACCGTGATGGCGACGCCCAGTCCGGCTCGTACACCCGGTATTTCACGACCTCCTGCTGGAAGCCCTGATAAGGGAAACCGTTGAGCGTCACGACTTCGAGGCCGAGCCGGTCGAGGGCGGCGCGCAGCCGTACCAGCTCGGACGTGTCGGCGAGCAGTGCCGACGCGACGTCGCGTGACAGCCACAGCCCCAGCCCGAGGCGGTCCACGCCGAGCAGCGAGCGGACGCGGGAGCACGCGCCGGCGAGCTGGTCGTGAACGCCGGGCAGGGTCTCGGCGGGGTGGACGTTGGTGCAGTAGGCGAGGTGGACGGTCGAGCCGTCCGGATGGTGGAAACGCATCAGCCGCCCCGCTTGATCGTGTTGCCGGCGTAGTCGGGGGCGTCGATGATCGCGTCGGAGAGTTTGCCGCTCTGGCCGTAGAAGGCGACGGGGTTGCGCCACAGCACCTGGTCCACGTCGTCGTCGGTGAAGCCGGCCACGAGCATCTGCGTGGCGACCTCGCGGGTCTTGAGCGGGTCGCTCTTGCCCCAGTCGGCAGCGGAGTTCACCAGCATGCGGTCGGTGCCGTACTCGCGGAGGATCGCCACCATCCGATCGGGATCCATCTTCGTATCCGGATATATCGAGAAACCCATCCAGCAACCGGACTCGGCGACCATGCCGACGGTCATCTCGTTGAGATGGTCGACGACGACCATCTCCGGGGCCAGGCCCGCCGCGCGGACGACGTCGAGGGAGCGGCGCGTGCCCGCGGCCTTGTCACGGTGCGGGGTGTGCACCAGCACTGGCAGCTCCGCCTCGATCGCGAGCTCCAGTTGCGCCTCGAAGGCTTTGTCCTCCGCTGGGGTCATCGAGTCGTAGCCGACCTCACCGACCGCGACCACCGAGTCCTTCAGCAGGTAGCGGGGGAGCTCGGTGAGCACCTCGGCGCAGCGCGGGTCGTTGGCCTCCTTCGGGTTGAGCGCCAGGGCGCAGTGGTGGCGGATGCCGTACTGCGCTGACCGGTACGGCTCCCAGCCGAGCAGCCCGTCGAAGTAGTCGAGGAAGCTGCCCACGTTCGTACGCGGCTGCCCCAGCCAGAAGGCCGGCTCGACCAGCGCCCGCACGCCGGCGTCGCGCAGCCGCTCATAGTCGTCGGTGGTGCGTGAGGTCATGTGGATGTGGGGGTCGAAGATTCGCATCGTCAGAGCCTTTCGAGCACGTCCTCGGGAACCTGCCGCCCGGCCGCGTGCCGTTCGGCCGCATAGTCGGCGAGCATCCTGGCGAGCTCGGCATCGTAGCGCCGGTCGAGCTCGGAGATCGAGGCCAGCGGGATCGACATGAACACGCACTTGAGCACGGCCTGCCGGAAGGCGTGATCATCCAGCCAATGCGAAGAGGCGAGCGCCGCCTCCACCAGCCGCGCGTCGTTGGTCCGCAGCGCGTCCTCCACCAGCGGCAACGCGTCGAGGCCGAGCTCCAGCTCGGGCAACGCACGTAGGATCGCCAGTCGTTCGCCCGCATCCCCGCGCCGATACAGCTCCGCGACCGCGTGCGCGTCCACCCTGGCCAGCAGCCGTGCCCGCGCCTGCGGCCCGCCTCGCCGTTCGGCCTGCGGGAAGAGCCGGTATATCGCCTCAGGGTTCTGTTCGATGTCCTGTACGGCGTGCGCCGTCCAGTCGCTCATGTGTCCTCCTGAGAAACTCGATCGATCGGCGGGCCACTTCCGGCGCGGCGTGGCCGTGCCGCGCGAGCTCGACGGCGACCAGCCCGTCGTAGTCGCCGAGCGCGTCCAGCGCCGCGGGGAAGTCGATCGTGCCCGCGCCGAACTCCAGGTGCTCGTGGACGCCTCGGCGCATGTCCTCGATCTGGACGTGCACGAGGTACGGCAGCGCCCGCCGTACGCACTCCGCCACCGTCATGGGCTCCAGGCAGTGGCAGTGGCCGATGTCCAGGGTGAGCCCGAACCTGGGGTGCCCGTCCAGCAGGCCGCGAAGCCTTTCGTAGGCGTCGAGGGTGTCGATGAACATGCCAGGCTCCGGTTCGAACGCGAGCATGACGCCCTGCCGGTCGGCCGCGTCGAGCAGCGTTGCGCATCCCCGGACGAGCCGCTCCCACGCCTCATCCACCGAGATGTCCGGCCTGACGCCGCTCCACAGATGCACGATCGGCGCCCCGAGGTCCACCGCCACGCTCATGGCCCGGGTCAGGAAGTCGATCCTGCGTTCGGCGCCGTCACTGAGCAGCGTGGGATGGTGCTTGCGCCACGGGTCCAGCGTGTAACGGCCACCCGTTTCGACCACCGCTTCCAGGCCGAGGCTCGCCAGCAGTTTGCCCGTCGCGGCCACCTCCGCGGCCAGGCCGGGAGCGTACGGGTCGAGATGACCGTGGTCCAGCGTGATCGCCGCGCCCTGGTAGCCGAGGCCGGCCAAGACCTCGAGCGCCTCCGGGAGGCGGTGGTCGCCGAACCCGTTCGTGCAGTAGGCCCACTTCATGACGTGGCCATCCGCGCCGACAGCCACCGGCCCACCGGGTGTGCGGCCAGCAGCGCTCCCGCCTGCTTCCTGCGGCCCTGGCCTGCCACCGCGGTGGCCTGCAGGGGGAGGAGGGCGAGGATGCCGAGCCGTACGGCCTGCCGGACCCGATCCGGGCCGGGCGCCACCCGCAGCCGGGCTACGGCCGTGGCGGTGAGCGTCGCGTACGCCGCGAGCAACGCCACCGCCGTCACCCGGTCCGCGGCCTCGCTTACCCTCGGCCCCGAGGCCGGGACCCGGTCCGTGGCCTTGCCTGCCCTCGGCCCCGGCACCTTGGCGGGCAGCGTGGGCAGGCAAGCGACCGCGGCGAGCCCAGTGGCCGCCGCGGTCGTGGCGAGCGCCCCTCGCACGGTGCCGGGGGTCGCCCCCTTCACCTCGGCGCGTCCCAGAATGCTGATCCCGTAGGTGTGCGCGCCCACGGCCAGCGCCACAGGCAGCGCGCTCGCCCAGCCTCTTGCGCCCGCTCCGTCCCGTCCAGGCTCGGAAGCAGTGCTTCGGCCGGCCGCGCCGAGGAGCACGTCCAGTGCGCGGCAGGCGGCCATGGCGGCCGGGCCCGCGGCCGTGTGCTTGAGTCTCAGGTCGTAGGCCCAGACGGCGCCCGTGAGCAGCCCTGCCGTGGCAAGCGCGCGACGGCCGCCGCTCAGCGCCGCCACGGCCAGGCCCGCACCGGTCAGCCCGGCGGCCATCGCCAGCGCCCGGCCTTCGGCCACCCGGCCGGACGGGATGGGGCGCTCGGGCCGGTCGAGTGCGTCGGCCTCGCGGTCCGCCCAGTCGTTGAGCGCCATGCCCGACCAGTACAGCAGGGTCGAGGCCACCCCCAATCCGGGAGCCCACCGAACCCCGGCGGCCGCCGCACCGGCCATGGTGTCGCCGGGCACCGACACGGCGGCGGGTGCTCTGACGAGTTCCAGCAGTGCCCGCACGCCGTCGTTCATGCCAGGTCCCGGGCGAAGGCGCGCAGACGGTCGTACTGGGCGGGTAACCGGTGTTCGTCGCTGCCCAAGGGGTCCTTGAAGAAGTAGGCCAGGTCCGGCAGGAGGCCGGTGCGCCCTTTCTCGTGGGCACGGGCGACCAGTCGCGCCAGGTCCAGCACGAGTGGTGCCGCCAGCGCGGAGTCGCAGCCCTGCCAGGTGAATTGCAAGGCCATCCGGACCCCGAGGAAACCCTCGAAGGAGACGTGGTCCCACGCCGTCTTCCACTCGCCGAAGTCGGGGACGAAGTCGATGTGGGTCTGGCCGTCGACCTCCTGGCCCAGGATGCCCGCCACGGTCCGGCCCTTGGAGATCTCCTTGCTGGACCTGGCGGCCGGGTCGGCGAGCGTGGCGCCGTCGCCGCCGCCTAACAGGTTGAGCCCCGACCAGGAGCGCACCCGCAGGCCTCGCCCGGCGAACATCGGCGCGAGCGCGCTCTTGACGAGCGTCTCGCCGGTCTTGCCGTCACGGCCGGCGTACGGCACGCCCCGCGCGACCGCCAGCTCGGCGAGGGCAGGGAGGGCGGGGCCGGTGGACGGGGTGAATTCGACATAGCCGCAACCCGCGCTGAAAGCCGCGTACGCGTAGCGCGAGCTGGGTGGCAGCAGATCGAGATCCAGCGTCTCCAGGTGCTCGAAGCCGGGGCGCCATTCGACGGGCGGCTCCGTCGACGAGACGTTGACGACCACGACGCGGTCCAGGTCGTGCCGCTCGCGGAACTGCACGAGATCCTCGATCAGCCGGTCGATCGGAACGTTGCCCGGCCTGATCTCCGTATCCGTCTCGTCGAGATCGCGCGCCAGCAGGGTGGGAAAGGAGACGGGGAGCACACCGGCTTCGCTGAGCCGTTCGGCGCGCTTGCGCAGCGAGGTCTCGACGATGTCATGGCCGCCGAACACGAGGTCCGCGATCGCGGGCAGGCTGGTCGCGTCGTGTTGGGAGAAGTCCGTCGTCTCGGTGACGCACCCTTGCCCGCTGGCCAGACCCGCCTTGATGGCGGCAGCCCCGGTGACGACCGTGGTCGCCACCGAACCGCGGGCCCCGATGAGCCATACCCCGACCCCAGCCACAGGACCTCCCGATCATTTGCCGATGATCACATATAAGTCCGGAAATTTGGGGATGTAAAGGGTCAATTTTGTCGATCAGTACACAGGCATACGTCGAGAGTCAGCTGAAGTCGACAACCCGGTCCACCGCGGCGGGTGTGAGCACGTGCTCGATCACCATCATCGCAGCGCCGCGCACGCCCGCGCGATCCCCTAGCGAGCTGGCCCGGATGTCGAGCCGCTGCGTGGCGAGCGGCAGTGACCGGCCGTACACGACCTCGCGCACTCCGGCCAGCAGGTGCTCTCCGGCCTCCGCCAGGTCGCCGCCGATCACGATCGTGGTGGGGTTGAAGAAGTTGACGATCGAGGCCAGGACCAGGCCGACTTCGCGGCCGCTCTCCCGTACCAGCTTGATGGCCTCGATGGAGCCACCGCGCACCAGCCGCACCACGTCACGGGTGCCCTCCACCCGCAACCGGGCCGCGAGGGCTCCGCCGCCGGCGATGGCCTCCAGGCAGCCGATGTTGCCGCAGCGGCACAGCGCCTGGTCGGCGGAGGGGACGCGGACGTGGCCGATGTCGCCCGCGGCGCCCTGCGCGCCGCGGTGCAGGCGGCGCTCGCTGATGATGCCGCAGCCGATGCCGGTGCCCACCTTGACGAAGATCATGTGCTCCACGTCGGGGGCGGTGGCGCGGTGCTCGCCGAGGGCCATGATGTTCACGTCATTGTCGATCAGGACGGGCGCGTTGATCTTGCCGTTGAGCCATTCGAGGACAGGGAAGCCGTCCCACCCAGGCATCAGCGGCGGGTTGATGGGGCGGCCGCTCTTGTGCTCGACCGGACCGGGCAGTCCCAGACCGATGCCTCCGATGTCGGTGATATCGCGATCGGTCAACAGGCCGGCGGCAGTGTCCAGCAGCCAGGTGAGGCAGCGCTCGGGACCGCTGTCGATCGGCAGGTCCGCGGCCTGTTCGGCGAGCAACGTGCCGCTGAGGTCGGTGAGCGCCACATGCGCATGGGTCACGCCCAGGTCGGCGGCGAGCACGAGCCGGGCACGCGGGTTGAACGCGAACGCCGTCGCAGGCCGTCCGCCCGACGAGATCGCCTCTTCGACGGGCAGGATCCAGCGCTGGTCCAGCAGCGCATCCAGTCGCTGGGAGAGCGTCGACCTGGCCAGGCCGGTGAGCTGGACGAGCTCGGCACGCGTGCGTGCCTGGCCGTCACGCAGGATCGAGAGCAGGGCCCCCGGCGTTTCGTGGGTCAACGCAGCCCCTTTCGCTGAGCATTAAGTCCAAGATTACTCCAGCTTTTGATTGACCGTCGGCAGAAGTCCCATCTACGATCTCGCAACATGGAGGATATAGGCCGGAAATCGGCCGAATACTCCCGGGTGCTGCGGATGACCGGCATCGGGAAGAGCTTCCTCGGCGTCCGGGTGCTCACCGGCGTCGACCTTGACGCGGTGCCTGGCGAGGTACACGCGGTCGTGGGCGAGAACGGGGCGGGCAAGTCCACGCTCATGAAGATCCTCGCCGGGGTGCACGCGCCCGACGAGGGCACGATCGAGATCGATGGCCGGCGGGTCTCGTTCGGCCATCCGCTGGAGGCGCAGCGAGCCGGCGTCGCGATCATCTACCAGGAGTTCAACCTGCTGCCCGAGCGCAGCGTGGCCGAGAACGTCTTCCTCGGTCGTGAGCCCTCCCGCCGCGGCCTCGTCGACGCGACCGCCATGGTCAGGGAGACCGAGCGGCTCCTGGCGGAACTGGGCGAGGACTCCTTCGGCCCCCGCGACCCCGTCAAACGGCTGTCCGTCGCGCAGCAGCAGGTGGTCGAGATCGTCAAGGCGCTCTCGCTGGACGCCAAGATCGTGGTGATGGACGAGCCCACGGCCGCGCTCGCCGAGCACGAGGTGGAGCTGCTGTACCGGCTGGTGCGGCGATTACAGGAGCGTGGTCTCGCGGTCCTCTACATCTCCCACCGCCTGCGGGAGGTCTTCGACCTGGCCTCCCGGGTGACCGTACTGAAAGACGGCGCCCGCGTCGCCTGCGTGGACACCGCCGCCACCGGTTCTGACGAGCTCATCCGCCTGATGGTCGGCCGTGATCTCGGCACCTACTTTCCGCCCCGCTCCTCTTCCGCAGGAGAGGTCCGGCTCAGCGTCACGGGCGGCGGCAACGCTCGCTTACACGACATCTCCCTTGAATTACGCGCCGGCGAGATCGTCGGTCTCGCCGGACTGCAGGGCTCCGGGCGTACCGAGCTCGTCAAGGCCCTGTTCGGCGCCGAGCCCTTCACCACCGGCACCATGACCCCCCTACGCCCGCGTTCGGTACGCGAGGGCGTCACCGCCGGGCTCGGCCTGGTCACCGAGGACCGCAAGGCAGAAGGCCTGGCGCTCCGCCAATCCGTCCGCGACAACGCGCTGCTCGTGGCCCGTGCCGCCGGCCGGCGTGTCCCCGCCCTGGCCGACCTCCTGGATCGGGTACGGCTGTCGCCACCGCGCCAGGAACAGGAAGTCCAGTACCTGTCGGGCGGCAACCAGCAGAAGGTCGTCCTGGCCAAATGGCTCGTCATGGCACCGGACATCCTCCTCTTCGACGAACCCACCCGCGGCGTCGACGTCGGCGCGAAAGCGGCCATTCACGACCTGATGCGCTCGGTGGCCGAGGAGGGGACCGCGATCCTGATGATCTCTTCTGAACTGCCCGAACTGATCGGCATGAGCGATCGCATCCTCGTCCTGCGCGACGGCCGCCTCGCCGGCGAGCTCCCCGCCGGGGCTTCGGAGGAAGCCATCATGCACCTGGCCGCGGGAGAGGAGGTCTCGTGAACGCGCCGGGACCCCGTGTCGCCGAGGCCCGCCCCTCGCGGGGCCGCAACGGCGCGACCGGGAACGGACGAGCCCGGCGCTCGTGGACGGCGCTCAACCCTACGAAGGTCGTCTACCTCGCGCTCGCAGCCGTCATCGCGATCGGGTGGGTTCTGGTGGCCATCGACGGCGGCAACTTCCTCACCCTGGAAACCATCGTCGGCATCCAGCAGAGATCCGCAGCCCTCGGCATCGTGGCGGTCGGCCAGACGCTGGCGATCCTGGCCGGATCCCTTGACCTCTCGGTTGCCTACCTCATCAGTCTCAGCTCCCTGGTGGCGGCCGAGATCATGGAAGCGGGCAGCGTCCCGGGAGGCGTGGCGGCCGTCATCGGGATCAGCGCGCTCGTCGGCCTCGTCAACGGGCTGGTGATCACCAAGCTCAAGGTGCACGCCTTCATCGCCACCCTCGGCGTAGCGCTGATCATCAAGGGCGTGCTCGACCACCTCTACGACGGCCCGGCGGGCAAGGTGCCCGAGTCGTTCCAGCACCTCGGCTATGACCGCATCGGTCCCATCCCCGTCTCGGCCCTGCTCTGGGCCGCGGTGGCTGGCGTAGCGTGGTTCCTGCTGTCCAGGAGCAGGTACGGCTACCGCGTCTACGCGGTGGGCGGCGACGTCGAGGTGGCCAGGCTCTCGGGCGTCAGAACGGATCGCGTGGTCATCGTCACGCACGTGCTCTGCTCCTTGTGCGCGGGCATCGCCGGGTTGCTCCTCGCCAGCAGGCTCGGCGCCGGTGTCCCCACGGTCGGCACCGACGGCGGCTACGACCTGGAGTCGATCGCCGCGGTCGTCCTCGGCGGAACCGCGCTGGCGGGCGGAAAGGGCGGGGTGGCGGGCACGGTCGGCGGCGTCCTCCTCCTGGCCGTGCTGGACAGCATCTTCAACCAGCTCGAGGTCAACTCCTTCTTCAAGGACGTCGTCCGGGGCGTCGTCATCGTGGCCGCCGTCGCGATTTACGCCAGGAGGCGGAAGTCATGAAGCGCACCCTGCCGATCTTCGCCGTCCTGCTGGTCCTGCTGGCGGCCATCGCGCTGGCCAACCCCTTCTTC
The DNA here is from genome assembly GCF_052245935.1 of Nonomuraea sp. 3N208. Taxonomy (NCBI): domain Bacteria; kingdom Bacillati; phylum Actinomycetota; class Actinomycetes; order Streptosporangiales; family Streptosporangiaceae; genus Nonomuraea; species Nonomuraea sp. 3N208. Next base: position 219,604 of record NZ_JBQQBR010000006.1, read on the forward strand.
CTGGAACCCGCCGGGTTCCTGGCGTTCGTCAAGCGGGCCGCGCCGCTGGTGATCCTGGCGGCGGGCCAGTACTTCGTGATCGTGTCCGGCGAGTTCGATCTGTCGGTGGGCTCGCTGGTCACCGCCGAGGTCGTCATCGCCGCCCGCCTGATCGACGGGAACGAGGCGGCCACCTGGCCGGTGCTCGCCCTGCTGATCGGGTTCGGCCTGCTCGTGGGCCTGGTCAACGGCGTGGTGACGACGCTGCTACGGGTGCCGTCGTTCATCACCACGCTCGGCATGCTGCTCATCTTGACCGGCGCGGTCTTCCTCTGGACGGGCGGCGCGCCCAGGGGAGCGCTGTCGCAGGCGTTCCGCGTCTTCGGCCGCGACACGCTGTGGGCCGTCCTCATCCTGCTGGCGGTGGGCGTGGCCGCGGTCCTGCTCATGCGCGCCGACTTCGGCCGCACTCTCATCGCCACCGGCGACAACGAGCGGGCGGCGGCCCTGTCGGGAGTTCGGGTCAACCGGGTCAAGGTCCTCGCCTTCGTGATCTCCGGGCTTGCCGCGGCCGTCGCCGGGATCCTGCTCGGTGGGTTCGCCGGCGTTTCCGCCCAGGTCGGGCAGGGCCTGGAGTTCTCGGCGATCACCGCCGTCGTCCTCGGCGGCGTGGTCCTCGGCGGCGGGCGCGGCTCCGTCGTGGCCGCCATGGCCGGTGCGTTCACCTTGGAGGCGCTGTTCACGCTGCTCAACCTGTACGGGATTTCGGGGGCGCTGGAGTTCACCGTGCAGGGCGTCATCATCATCGCCGCTGTCGCCGCGGGAGCCGTACGACTGCCGTGGAAGTTCACCCCCCGAAAAGGAGACGCCCATGTCGCGTCATAAAGCCATAGTCGCGGTGTTCGCGCTACTCGTCATCGCGGGCTGCACCAGTGACAAGCCGACCGCCACCGCCACCGTCACCCAGTCGTCCGCGGCACCGAGCAGCCAGGCGCCGGCCGCGGGGACCGGGGAGCAGTCGAAGTTCTTCGTCCAGGCCGACTACGACGCGCAGCTCGCCATGCGGTCGCAGACTGCCGAGGGCCCCTCGGACAAGCCGTGGGAGCAGGCGATCGCGCCGCAAATGATCGACACCGCGAAGTACAAGAAGGACGGTCCGTACAACCTGTGCTTCTCCAACGCGGCCGTCAACAACCCGTGGCGGCAGGTCGGCTGGAAGACCATGCAGGCCGAGGTGGCCGAGCACAAGGAGATCACCAAGCTGACCGCGCTGGACGCGGAGGGCAAGGACGACAAGCAGATCTCCGACATCTCCGAGCTGCAGGCCAAGGGCTGTGACGCGCTGATCATCTCGCCGAACACCACCGCCACCCTCACCCCTGCGGTCAAGGGCGCCTGCGACAAGCTGCCGGTGATCGTGTTCGACCGCGGCGTCGAGACCGACTGCCCGGTGACGTTCATCAAGCCGATCGGCGGGTACGCCTTCGGCGCCGACGCCGCCGAGTTCCTCGTCGAGAAGGTGCCGGCGGGCGGCAAGATCCTGGCGCTGCGCATCCTGCCCGGCGTGGACGTGCTGGAGACGCGCTGGTCGGCGGCGAAGGTGACGTTCGACCAGAGCAAGCTCCAGGTGGTCGGCGTCGAGTTCACCGACGGCGACGCGGCCAAGACCAAGAGCATCGTCAGCGACTACATCCAGCGGCACGGCAAGATCGACGGCGTCTGGATGGACGCGGGCGCCACCGCCGTCGCCGCGATCGAGGCCTTCGAGGACGCCGGCCAGCCCGTCCCGCCGATCAACGGCGAGGACCAGCAGGACTTCCTGCAGAAGTGGAAGGACGGCAACCTCACCGCGATCGCGCCCACGTACCCCACCTATCAGTGGCGCACGCCGATCATCGCCGCTCTGAAGATCCTCAAGGGCGAGCAGGTGCCCAAGACCTGGAACCTCCCGCAGCCGAAGATCACCGCGGAGAACCTGACCACCTACCTCAAGCCCAACATGCCGCCGCTGCACTACGCGCTCTGCGGCTGCGAGAGCCTGCCCGGCTTCCCGGAGAAGTGGGGCGGCAAGAAGTGAACATCGGGGTCAACACCTGGGTGTGGACCTCGCCTCTGACCGACGGTGACCTGGAGAGGCTCGCTCCCCAGGTCGCCGCCTGGGGGTTCGACGTCATCGAACTGCCGGTCGAGCAGCCGGGCGACTGGGATCCGGCGCGGGCGGCCGACATCCTCGCCGAGCACGGGCTCAAGGCCACAGTGGTGCTGGTCATGCCGCCAGGGCGGGAGCTCGTCGCCTCCGACACGGTCAAGGAGACCCAGGACTACCTCCGCCACTGCATGGACGTGGCGGTCACCGTGGGCTCGCCGGTCATCGCGGGCCCCGCGTACACCTCGGTCGGCCGGACCTGGCGCATGTCGCCGGACGAGCGCCGCGCCGCCTACGCCGAGCTGCGGGAGAATCTGAAACCGCTGGTCGACCACGCCGACGTGCGGATCGCGGTCGAGCCGCTCAACCGCTACGAGACCAGCCTGATCAACACCGTCGAGCAGGCCCTGGACGCCCTTCCGCCGGGCGTCGACCTGGCTCTCGACATCTACCACATGAACATCGAGGAGAAGGATCCGGCGGCGGCCGTACGAAGCGCCGCCGGCCGGATCGCGCACGTCCAGGTCTGCGGCACCGACCGCGGGACCCCGGGCCAGGACCGCTTCGACTGGCCCGCCTTCACCCAGGCCCTGCACGACGTCGGGTACGCGGGGCCGCTCGTCATCGAATCCTTCACCGCCCACAACCAGACCATCGCCACCGCCGCCTCCATCTGGCGGCCGCTCGCTCCCAGCCAAGACGCTCTAGCCATCGACGGACTGACCTTCCTCAGAACACTCTGAAATCACCGGAGATCCGCCATGCGTCGGTTCCTTGCTGCCCTCATCCTGCTCTTCTTACCTGCGAGCCCGGCTCTCGCCACCACATCCCAGCAGGCTGCCTTCCGCGCCCTGCTCTTCACGAAGGCCGTCGGCTACGTCCACGGCTCCATCCCCGCCGGCATCCAGATGATCAAGGATCTCGGCGCCGCCAACGACTTCGAGGTCGTCCAGACCGATGACTCCAGCGTCTTCAACGACGCCAACCTCGCCACCTTCGACGTGGTAATCATGCTGCAGAACTCCGGCATGGTGTGGGAGAACGACGCCCAGCGGCAGGCCGTGCAGAAGTACGTCCGCTCCGGCAAGGGCATCGTCGGCATCCACAACACCCTCGACATGGGCATCGAGAACGAGTTCCCCTGGTGGGACGAGCTGATCAACGGCGGCGCCCACATGCCCGCCCACTCGCCCGGCGTGCTGCAGGGCACCGCCAAGGTGACCGACCGGGTGCACCCGTCGACCAAGAACCTGCCGCTGCGCTGGCAGCGCGCCGAGGAGTGGTACAACTTCTCGCCCAACCCGCGCGGCAACGTGCACGTCCTGGTCGCCGCCGACGAGACCACCTACGACCCAGGGTCGGCGAAGATGGGGCCCGACCACCCGATCTCCTGGTGCCGCAAGGCCGAAGGCGGCAAGGTGTGGGCGACCGCCATGGGCCACGACGCCGCCGCCTACGCCGAGCCGCTCTTCCGCGAGCACGTGCTCGGCGGCATCCAGTGGGGTGCGGGCGCCGTCGAGGGAGACTGCGGCGGCACCGTCACCAGCAGCTTCGAGAAGGTGACGCTCGACGACAACACCGCCGACCCGATGGAGCTGGACGTCGCCCCGGACGGGCGGGTCTTCTACGTGCAGCGCAAGGGCGAGATCAAGATCTACAAGCCCGACACGCACACCACCGTCACCGCCGCCACGCTGAGCGTCTACACCGGCGGCGAGGACGGCCTGGTCGGCATGGAGCTCGACCCGAAGTTCGCGGAGAACGGCTGGATCTACGTCTACTGGTCGCCGGAGAGCAGCGAGACGGACGTCAACCGGCTCTCCCGCTTCACCGTCAGCGGCGACACCATCGACCTCGCGACCGAGAAGAAGATCCTCGAGGTGCCCGCGTACCGGCAGCGCACCTATCCTGAGCCCGGCCACACGGGCGGCGCGGTGGAGTTCGGGCCGGACGGCACGCTCTACCTCAGCACGGGCGACGACGTGCCGCCGAACCTGTCGCCCGACTGGCAGGGGTACGCGCCGATCGACTGGCGGCCCGGCCAGCAGATGCTCGATGCCGCCCGTACCGCGGGCAACACCAACGACCTGCGCGGCAAGATCCTGCGCATCAACCCGACGACCGACGGCGGCTACACCATCCCGGCCGGGAACCTCTTCCCCGAAGGGACCGCCAAGACCAGGCCCGAGATCTACGCCATGGGCTTCCGCAACCCCTTCCGCTTCACCGTGGACCAGAAGACCGGGTACGTGCACGCGGCCGACTACGGCCCCGACCGCGGCGCGCCCACCACCGACCGCGGCCCGGAAGGGCTGGTCGAGTACAACGTCATCAAGAAGGCAGGCAACTACGGCTGGCCGTTCTGCCACGGCGACAACCAGCCCTACGCGCCCTACAACCCCGACACGAAGGTCGTCGGTCCCAAGTTCAACTGCGCGGCCCCGGTCAACGACTCGCCCAACAACACCGGGCTGACCGAGCTGCCGCCGATCGAACTGCCCGTCATGTGGTACGGCTACGGCACCTCGCCGGTGTTCCCCGAGCTCGGTTCGGGTGGCTCCGCGCCGATGAGCGGGCCGGTGTACCGATACGACGCCGCCAACCCGTCCACCGCGAAGTTCCCCGCCTACTTCGACGGCAAGAACTTCTTCTACGAGTGGTCGCGCCACTACGTGAAGACCATCCACCTCGACGACCAGGACAAGGTCCTCAAGGTCGACCCGTTCCTCGGCTCGTTCACCAAGCCGATGGACATGACCTTCGGCCGTGACGGCTCGATGTACCTGCTGGAATGGGGCAGCTCCTTCGGCGGCGGCAACAACGACTCCGGCCTCTACCGGATCGACTACTCCGCCGGCACTCGCTCCCCGGTCGCCAAGGCCACCGCATCGAAGACCGACGGTCCCGCGCCGCTCACCGTCGAGTTCGACAGCGCGGGCAGCTATGACCCCGACGGCGACCCGTTCGACGTGGCGTGGGACTTCGACGGCGATGGCACGGTCGACTCGACCGCCGCCAAGGCCTCGCACACCTACACGGTCAACGGCCGCTTCACCGCCCAGCTCCGGCTCAAGGACTCCACCGGCAAGGAGGGCTTCTCCAACGTCGAGATCACCGTGGGCAACTCCAAGCCCGTGGTGACCGTGGAGACGCCGCTGGACGGCACGCTCATTGAATTCGGGCAGGACGTCCCGTACAAGGTGAAGGTCACCGACCCCGAGGGCGGCACGATCGACTGCACCAAGGTCTTCGTCAACCCCGGGCTCGGCCACGACGACCACGAGCACGAGACCGTCGACAAGCCCGGCTGCGAGGGCACGATCTCCACCAGCGACATCGGCGGCCACCCCGCCGGCGCCAACCTCTACTACGTCATCAACGCCCACTACACCGACCAGGGCGAGAACCCGCTGACCGGGTACGCCAAGGTCGTCCTGCAGCCCAAGCGCAAGCAGGCCGAGTACTTCAAGGCCTCCTCCGGCGTCCGCGTCATCGACCAGGCCGGGGCCGAGAGCGGCAAGCGCATCGGCGACATCAGTAACAACGACTGGATCGCCTTCACCCCGATGGACCTCAACGGGATCACCTCGGTCGCCTTCCGGCTGTCCAGCCCGTCCGGCGGCGGCTCCATCGAACTGCACGCCGACTCACCCACCGGCACGCTCCTGGCCACCGCGCCCGTGCACAACACCGGCGGATGGGACACCTACCAGATGACCGCCGCCGTCCCGGTCACGTCGGACGTGCGCACCAAGACGATCTACGCCGTGTTCAAGAACAGCCAGAACAACGCCTTCGACCTGGACGCACTTCAGTTCACCGGCGAGGCCCAGAGCGGCGGCCTGGAAGCCGGGACCTACACCATCACCGCGCAGCACAGCGGCAAGAACGTCACCCCCAAGGACGCCTCCACCGCCGACGACGCGCCGATCGTGCAGATGACCCCCGGCACGGGAGCCGAGCAGAAGTGGGAGGCCGTGCCGCTGGCGGACGGCGGCTACCAACTCAAGAACGTCAAGAGCGGCAAGTGCCTCGACGTCCCCGGCGGCTCCACCACGCCCGGCACCCAGCTGGTCCAGTGGGCGTGCCACCCGATCGGGCACGGGCATCTCAACAACCAGAGGTTCTTCCCGGCGGCCACCGGTGAGACCTACAAGGTCACCGCGGCGGCGAGCGGTCTCTGCCTCGACGTCAACGGGGTCTCCCAGGACGACGGCGCCGCGGTGGTCCAGTGGACGTGCACCAACACCGACAACGAGAGGTTCCGCTTCTCACCGGTGGCGGGCGCCGACAAGACGCCGCCGGTGACCACCGCCAAGGCGGCCGAGCCGAACGGCGGCGACGGCTGGTACAAGAGCGGCCCCGTCGAGGTCACGCTGACCGCCAAGGACGACGCCAGCGAGGTGGCCGCCACCGAATACAGCCTCGACGGCGGCGCCTGGACCCCCTACACAGAGCCGATCCTCGTCAGCGGGGATGGTACGCGCAAGCTCGATTACCGATCCCGCGACGGCGCGGGCAACGTGGAGGAGGCACGCACTCTCACGCTGAAACTCGACACCACCGCGCCCACGACGACCGCGTCGTTCGCTCCGCCCAACTCCAGCGGGTGGAACAACGCCGACGTGCCCGTGGTCCTGGCCGCCACCGACGCCGGCTCTGGCCTCGCCCGCATCGAGTACTCCCTCGACCAGGGGGCCTGGCAACCGTACGCGGACAAGCCCGTCCTCGTGAGCGGCGACGGCAGCCACGAGGTCCGCTACCGGGCCGTCGACGTCGCCGGAACGTCCGAGCAGGAGAAGGCCGCCACGCTGAAGATCGACGGGACACGCCCCACTCTCATGGTCTCCGGCGTCTCCGACGGCGAGGTCTACGGCGACTCGCAGGACCTGCGCATCACCTGGCAGGCGGTCGACTCCACCTCAGGGGTACGAAGCATGTCGGGCACCCTCGACGGGACCGCCTACACGGTCGACTCGGTGCTCCCGCTGTTCACCCAGACGCTGGCCGGGCACACGATCTCGGTCACGGCCCACGACAACGCCGACAACGCCATGACCACAGACGTCCGCTTCTCGGTGACCACGTCCCTCCGGGACATGCAGAACCTCATCGACCGCTTCCGCGCCACCTCCTGGATCTCCGCCGCCGAGGAGGCGGCGCTGACCAGGGAGCTGACCCGCGCCAGAAAGGCGGAGGCCGGCGGCAACGACGCCAAGGCCATCCGCCACCTCACCACCTTCAAGACGATCGCGGTACAGCGGGCCGACGTCCGTCAGGTCCTCACCCGCGACGCCGACAAGATGATCGCCATCCTCTCCTAGTCTCCTAGGAGCACGCTGAATCATCGCGATCTGTGAAATCTGAGCGCGGCTTGGGGCCGGCGCCGGCGAGACCTTCGCCATCCGCGCCGCTCCGGCCGCGCTCAGCTGCGTCCTCAGCACGACAACGACGCCGGCCCGGGGGTGGCCGTCGTCTGAACGGCTGGAGGCCAGAAGGCGAGGAGTGCATGCCTGCTGGGTAGGGCACAGGTCATGGAGCTTTTCGCAGACCGGGCCCAGGCCGGGGCAGAGCTCGCCGAGCGCTTGCTGGACGCGCACGACCCCATCCTGCTCGCGCTGCCCCGCGGCGGCGTGGCGGTGGCCGTGCCCATCGCGCGCAGGCTCGACGCCGACCTCGAGGTCCTGGTGACCAGGAAGATCGGCTATCCGCCGACGCCCGAGCTGGGCGTCGGCGCGATAGCCGAGGGCGGCGAGCCCGTCTTCGACCTGCGGCTGCTGGACCGCCTCGGCCTGACGCCCGAGTCCGTCGCGGACGTGGTCGAGCAGGAGCGGCGGGAGCTGGCCCGCCGGGTGCGCGCCTACCGGGGCGACCGCCCGCTGCCCCCGCTGGAGGGCAGAGAGGTGATCGTGGTCGACGACGGCCTGGCCACCGGCGGCACCGCCCGTGCCGCGCTCAGGGCCGTCGCCACGCACAAGCCGGCCAAGGTGACGCTTGCCGTGCCGGTCGGCGCCCGCGAGACTGTTCGGTCGATGCAGGAGGAGGCCGACGAGGTGGTGGTGCTTCTGACGCCGATCGACTTCAGGGCGGTGGGACAGTGGTACGAGCGATTCGACCAGCTCAGCGACGACGACGTGCTGGAGCTGCTCGGCCGGGACTGAGCGGCTCAGCTCGCGAGCACGGCCCAGACCAGCTTGCGCGGGCCGCCGGGGGACAGCCACCCCCAGGCCTTGCAGAGGGCGTCCACCAGCCGCAGCCCTCGCCCGTACTCCGAGAACACGTCGGGCACGGCGGCCACCGGGATGGTCTGGGTGTGGTCGGTCACCACGCAGGCCAGGTCGGCCTGGTGGGCGAGGAGCCGGAGCTGCGCGGCGCCGCCGCCGTGCCGCATCGCGTTGGTCACCAGCTCGGAGACCACCAGCTGCGCGTCGAAGGAGACCTCGATGGCGCCCCACGAGGTCAGCGTCTGATCGACGAACCGCCTGGCCGTGGCCACGCAGGCAGGCTCGAGTGCCGTGCGCTGATGGAAGGGGAACACAGCATCGCAATCACCGGCACGGCCATCTACCAGAATGGACGAGAGCCATCCTGGTGGCCGGGAACCGATGGCGGCTTGCGGCCGAGCGTCGAAAGTCGTCATTCAGGCCCCCGAAGCGCGGTCTGGTGATCCAATGCCCATCTTTACGGGGAGTGCTTACCAATGCAAGACTTTTCGTAGTTTACAGATGCTAAGCGCATCTGCACGTGCAGATGATCGAGGAGCGAAGCAGTGAGCGCAGAAAGCGCGGAAGGAAAGCTTCTCAGCTATGCGCCGGGAAGCCCGACGGTGCTGCGTATCCTGCTCGGAACCCAACTCCGCAGGCTCCGTACGGAGAAGGGTATCTCGCGCGAGGACGCCGGGTACTCGATTCGCGCATCTCACGCCAAGATCAGCAGACTCGAGCTCGGTCAGGTCAGTTTCAAGCAGCGCGACGTGGCCGATCTGCTCACTCTGTACGGGGTCACCGACCCGGCCGAACGGCAGCCGCTGCTCGACTTGGCCAAGCAGGCCAACGCCCCGGGCTGGTGGCACAAGTACACCGATGTGCTGCCCTCCTGGTTCGAGGTCTACATCGGTCTGGAGGGCGCCGCCTCCAGCATCCGTACGTATGAGAACCAGTTCGTGCCCGGCCTGCTCCAGACTCCCGACTACGCGAGGGCCGTCATCAAGCTGGCCCACGAAAGGGCCACGCGGGTGGAAATGGACCGGCGGGTGGCCGTCCGCACCACCCGGCAGAAGCGGCTCGAGAGCGGGCTGACGCTCTGGGCGGTGATCGACGAGGCCGTCGTGCGCAGGATGCTCGGCGGTCGGGACACGATGCGGGCGCAGATCGCCCATCTACTGGAGATCACCGGCTCGCGCAACATCACCGTGCAGGTCATGCCGTTCGACCGCGGCGGCCACGCGGCGGCCGGAGGGCCGTTCAGCATCCTGCGTTTCCCGGAGCGCGAGCTGCCCGACGTGGTTTACATGGAGCAGCTCACCAGCGCCCTCTACCTGGACAAACCCGCCGACTCGGACCACTACATGGAGGTCATGGACCGGCTGAGCATCCAGGCGGAGACGCCGAAGGAGACGAGGCGCTTTCTGGAGCGCCTGCTTTCCGATTGAGCTGCTGATATCCCTGTGATCCACCACATAACGGGATTTTTGGTCGTCCGGTATATGGAGATCAACGTGTTGCCGTATTGTCACCTCGCAAACGCGGATGCACGTGCATCCGTAAGATCGCGAGGAGCTGCCCCCATGCACGAGTTCCGGAACGGAACACCCGCCGGCCGCCTTCCCGTCGTCTGGCGCAAGAGCAAGAGGAGCAACCCCAACGGCAACTGCGTCGAGGTCGCGAACCTGCCCACGGGGGAGATCGCCATGCGTAACTCACGCTTTCCCGAAGGACCGGCGCTGGTCTACACCCAGGCGGAGATCACCGCGTTCGTCCTCGGGGCTAAGGACGGCGAATTCGACGACCTCATCGTCTGAGACGCCGGATTACGGGCGGGTCCAGGGGTGGATTTCGGTCACCTTTGGTCAGTCGCGGGGCGCGCCGTGCCAGCGCCACTCGGCCAGGTCGTGGGTGTGCACGAGCGTGGGCCCCGCCGCGAGGTCGGCGCGGATGGTCTCCTCCGGCCCTCCCTGCCTGCCGCTCGTGAGGGCGAAGGGGTGCCATGGCAGGCACTGTACGGCTCGGCCGGTGGCCGGGCCACCGGCCGAGCCGGTGGCGCCTACCGGTAGACGCGGGGGTCGGCCTTGAGACCGCGGGTCAGTCGAATGGTGATGAACTCGTTGTCATCCGGCTTGCCCGGAGTGCGGCCGTTGGAGAAGGGGAAGTTGTTGTCGTCGAGCACCCCGAGCGTGCGGTCGTCGAGGATGACGACGTCTTCGATCGTCTGGAACGGGAACCTGAACGTCCCCGGCGCGCCGCCGAGGCCGCGCGGATCGGCGATGTCGAGCAGGTCGGCGACCAGGGTCTTGTCGAGCGCGCCGTCGCGGTCCTTGTCCCGCATGTCCGCCAGATAGATGCGCTTGACCTGGGCGGCGTCGCCCTGCAGGTTGTCCCGCTCGATGATCAGGAACCGGTCGGCGTCGACCGCGATCGCGTCGCCGATGGCGTGGGAGGGCGAGTCCAGCCGGTACGTCCACCGCCGGCCTGTGTAGGCCCGCTCGCGCAGGTCGAACTCGTTCATCCGCAGCGTCCCCGCCGGGTCGCCCGCCACCGTGCCCTCGAGCAGCGGGTAGAGCCGGCGGCCGTCCACCGACCTGGCCATGCCCTCGAAGCCCTTGCTGCCGCCGAGGTTGGGCTGGGCGCCGTTCAGGTTCGGGTTCTCGGGCGCGCGGACGCCGGGCAGCTCGATCGGCGCCTCCATCAGCCTGCCCTTGCGGTCGAAGTGCAGCAGGAACGGGCCGAACTCGTCGCCGATCCAGTACGTGCCGTCAACCGTGCGCACGATCGACTCGACGTCGAAGTCGGCGCCGGTGAGCGTGCGGTCCTGCCGGGTGAGCGGGAAAGGCACCAACCCACGCGGGTCGGTCAGGTTGAACCCGCCGAGCACCTGTACGGACTTCGCCGTGAAGTCCGGCTTGACCCGGTGAACCCGCAGCAGGAAGTCCGCGCTGTTGGCCTTGTTGCCGAAGCCGTTGTCCGACAGCACATCGAAGGTCCCGTCGTGGCGGCGGACGATGCCGCTGAAGCCCTGCACGGGCTGGCCGGAGAACGGCGGCGTGACCCCGTTCACCGGCGCGGTGCCCAAGGACGATCCCGACGGCTCGCTGCCGGGAACGAAGGTCAGCGCGGGCAGCGAGGCGAACCCGGTCAGCGTGGCCTGCCCGAAACCGGGCTGCGAGCCGTGACGCTCGGGGTCGGCGGCGGCGGGAGCGGCCAGGGACAGAGCCGTCACGCCCGCGCACATCAGGATGGCGATACGTTTCATGGCGGGCACCCTAGGGCGGCCGCGTGACGGGATCCCGAACGTACGGCAACAGGCGATGACCGCCAGGTGTCAGCCTTGCGGTATCACGTCTCCTGGCGGGCCGGGCCGCACGTCCACTCGTGATCGACCAGCGTGAGCAGGTCGTCGTACTGCGCCGGGTTCCACCCGTCCCGCATGAACAGCCGCGAGACCACGTCGGACGCGCCCTCCACGATGTCCTCCGCGGCCGGCGCGCCGAGCAGGCGCGCCGCGGCCTCCACGTCGTTGACGCGGATCCGGTAGCGTGCCTCCAGATCAACGGTCGCGCCGTCGGCCTCCTCCTGCGGCTGCTCCTCCTCGCGGTCCTCCTCCAGGTCGGCGAAGGGGTTGCCCCAGCCGGTCCGCTCCGCGCACAGGTCCACGTACGCGAGCGCGCTCTCGCGCAGCGCGTTGAGCGCCTGCGCCACGCGCGGGTAGTCGTCGGCGGCCTCCTCCAGAACCCGTGCGTGCTCCGCGATCGCCGCCCCGAGGAGGCGCAGCGGAGCGCCGAGGAGCAGACGAAGGAGATCGTGGACGGCGCGCTGGCCGACACCGCCGACCTTTCGGAGCCGCCGGACGAGAGCTTCATCCGTGAGCGGGTCGAGCAGATCGCTCGCAATCTTCTCTAGCCGGAGGTATGTGTGTTCGGTCCTCGCAGGAACCCCGCCGCCTACAGCGACGCCGAGCTGGCGCGGGAGGCGGCGCTGGCCGATCGGGCGCTGGCGTGGATCGAGCGGGCGCAGGCCGAGATCGCGGCGGTCAAGGGGGTCGGTGAGAGCAGGTCCGGCCAGGTCGTGGCCACCGTGACTGCCGACGGCAAGGTGCTCGGCGTGTCCATCAAGGAGCGCGCCATGCGGCTGGACAGCCGGACGCTCGCCGAGGAGGTGCTGGCAGCGCTGCGGCAGGCCGGTCTCGACGCGGCCCGGCAGGCCGACGAGTTGATCCGTGAGGGGATGCCGGGTTACGACCCGGCCGCGGTTTCCGCTCAGCTTGAGCGCTTGGCCAATACTCCATGGGAGTAGCGGGGGGTTCGCGGGGGAATCCGCTCGATCAGTGATTTTGCGGGAGAACCCTGCTTGATCAGGCGGTTGCCCCGACCGGGTTCGCCAGAGCCTGTGCGTGGAGGGCCAGACTCTGGTTCATCGGGACAACTGCCTGATCATGCGATGATGGTGACGCTGCGGGGTGTGTCAGGCGGCGGAGATGCCGGCGCTGGCCGCGCGGCGCATACGACGGCGCCGCTCGGAGGCGCGCTCGTCTTCGTTGAGACCGCCCCACGTGCCGTACTTCTCTGGCCGGGACAGCGCGTAGTCAAGGCACTCGTTGCGGACGGGGCACTGGGCGCAGATCGCCTTGGCCTTCCGCTCACGTACGTCACGCTCGGGCTGCCGCTCCCCGTCGGGGCCGAAGAAGAGCACGAGGTCCTCACCCCGGCACGCGGCATCATCCTGCCAACCCCAGCTGGGGCGCGGGCGGGCGAGCTGCCGACGTACCTGAGACATGAGAAAACCACCTTCGTGAGAGGTATTTCGGTAATTGAGCCGCATTGGACGCTTTTGGCGTCACTGTTCCAACGCAACGTGTGGCCGTGGTGTTCCCAGTTCAGGCAAGGGCGGGCGTGGCGTACCGCACAGGCGTGAGCCTGTCCAGCGAAACCAGCCGGTAGGTGGTGATCGTCTCGGCGCAAGCCGTGCCACACGGCGCTGTGAACGCCGATGGCTCAATCACAACCTGGAGCCGGACGTCGCCGCAACGCACGATGGCTACGGTGACGTCACCGTCCGACCTGGAGGATTCCACGGCCACCGCGCCGACAGAACACTCTCCCGTATGGGCTCGGGCGAAGTGCTCGACGGCTTGCAATGGCTCAGGGATGCCTGCGCGTCCCCGGTAGCGGTCGAGAATGACCTCGCCCGACCGGTACGCGTTAGCCGCTGCCAGTGCAGCAGCCTGAGACATGCTGCCGTAGAAAATTCCGTGTGGCAAGCACACGAGGTTGGCGGCGTAGCGATCGCCGCCAACGTGTGACGTTTCCCACACTCTGTCCGGCAGCGAATCGGCCAGGGATCGAGCGAGGGGTAGTCCAATGCGGGCGCAGCACACATTGCGCTTGGCGTGCGTGCAGACCAGAAATACCGGCTCGTCTTCAAGTATGCAGGACTCCGGGACCACTCCGGCCGCCAGCGCGTCCAGGTCAAGATCGTCAGGACCTGCGATGACGCCCCCGGCCAGCCAGGGGTGCTCGCCGGCGGCGTACGCCAATAGCACACGGATTCCCCGCTCCCGTGGGCGGGTCCGCTTGCCGGGCCGGCGGATCAACTGGGGCCTGATACCGCGTTCGAGCGCGCGGCGGACGAGTTCGGAGATTTCTCCAGGAAGTTCGGAGCTTTCTTCCAGGCGGGACGGCCAGGCGCCGTTGTGCTCGATGAGCAGCCAGAGCCGGGCCCCCACGGTGGCGCTGGCCAGTGTGGGCACCTCCCCGGTGTGACACCCGACAGGATGCTCGCAGCCCCTCGCCAACGCCTCTCTCCCCCTTCACCGTCGAATTAGGTAAGACTAACCTAACGGATCGGTGGGGTCAGGCGTGGCTGGTTCGCTCCAGTACGTCCCGTGTCGCGGGCAGGGCGCGGTCCCTGTCCATTCTGACCAGGCCGATCCTGGTCCGCCGGTCCAGCAGGTCGCCCTCGTCGAGCGCGCCCTCGTGCAAGACCGACCACATCAGCTCGCCCTCGGCGATGCCGAGCCCGACGTCCTCCGGGTACGCCTTGACGAGCTCGTGCACGGCGCCGGCCTCGCTGCCGTACCGCTCGGCCAGCCGGATCGGCACGCCGGACGGCTGTGCCCCGGCGCCGACGAGCGGGATCTTCCGCGTACGGCACCGGCCCGCCGGGAGCTTCCTGGATGAGACCGCTCGATCCACCGCGTCCTCGGCCATGCGCCGATAGGTCGTCAGTTTGCCCCCGATCACGGTGACCACGTCGCCGTCCGACAGCACCGCGTGTTTCCTGGAGAGGTCCGCCGTGCGCCCGTCGGCCGCCAGAAGGGGCCTGAGGCCCGCGTAGACGCCCGCAACCGCCTCTCTGGTCACCCGAGTCCCGAGAACCCCGTTCAGCACCTCCAGGAGTGCTCTCACGTCCTCCTCGGGCACTTCGGGGACGTCGGGCACCGGTCCCTCCACGGGTTCGTCCGTGAGACCGACGTATACGCGGCCGTCGCGCTGAGGCAGAACGAGCGCGAACCGGTTGATCTCGCCCGGTATGGGCAGGTGCATGCCGGCGATCAGCCCCGGCAGCGTGCCCGGGCTGAGCACGAGGTGCGTGCCGCGGGACGGCCGCAGCTTCACCTGGGGATCGAGGGCGCCCGCCCACACGCCGGCGGCGTTGATCACCGCACGGGCGCGGATGGTGAAGTGCTCGCCCGTCAGCTCGTCCCGTACGTCGGCGCCGCGGTCCGACAGCCGCAGCGCGCGGCAGCGGGTCAGCACGCGGGCGCCGTGCGCGGCGGCGGTCCTGGCGATCGCCACCACCAGCCGGGCGTCGTCGAGCAGCCGGCCGTCCCATGACAGCAGCGCGCCGCGCAGACCGTCCTCGTTCACCACCGGCGCCAGAGTGTGCGCCCTGGCCGCGTTGAGTCGTGTGGGGCCGGGCAGCAGACGGCGCGGCGTGCGGGCGGCGGCGCGCAGGGCGTCGCCGGCCCGGTAGCCGGCCATGACCAGCGCGGCCTGCCGCCGGGACACCGCCGGGGTCAGCGGCAGCACGTACGGATGCGCCTTGACCAGGTGCGGAGCAGTCATGCGCAGCAGGATCCCGCGCTCCACCGCGCTCTCGTGAGCGACGTCCACCTGCCCCCTGGCCAGGTACCGCAGGCCGCCGTGGATCAGCTTCGAGCTCCACCTGGACGTGCCGAACGCCAGGTCGTGCGCGTCGATCGCGGCCACGCTCAGCCCGCGCGCGGCGGCGTCGAGCGCGGCGCCGGCCCCGGTCGCGCCGAGCCCCACCACCAGCACGTCCACTCGTTCTTCGGCGACCTCGCGCAGCTCACGGGCGCGGCGGCCGGCGTTCAGCGAACTCTTCACAGGTAGGCCTCCAGCAGGGCGGCGAGCTCGTCGTCGAGCTCGTCGAGCGTCACGGGGTCCAGCATGGTGGGCGCCGACAGCAGGAACGACTGCGCCACCAGCAGCACCGCCCTGGCTTTGCGCGCATCCCCGACGGCCGGCTCCAGCACTCGCAGCACGGCCTCGTGTGTCGCGCCGCGCCGGTCGAGCAGGTAAGGCATGAGCAGCTCGGGATCCGCTTCCACGATCTTCCGCCACAGCGGATGGGAGCGCAGCCCCCGCACCCCGGCGACGACCGCGCGCACGGGGTCCGACAGGTCCAGGTCCGCGACCACGCGTACCCACTCCCTGGTCATCACGTCGGCGACCAGCGTGCGCACGTCGGGCCAGCGGCGGTAGATCGTCATCCGGGACACGCCCGCCCGGCGCGCCACGTCCGTGAGCGTCGTCCTGCGCACTCCGTAGACCAGCACGCAGTCGCGAGCCGCGTCAAGAACGCCGTCATTGTGACGAATCAACGTCATGTGTCACAGTGTAAGCGTGCCGAGAGAACCCATGCGATGGGCGGGCTGGGGCGATCCCGCCAAGAGCCGCGAGCTGCCGGATCAGGTGCTGAAGCTGCTGCACGACCTGCTGGGCGTGCGCCCGCCGCCCGCTCCCGCCGCGACCCTGGAGTCGGTTGAGCTGCCGCCGATCGCCCTGCCCGAGCCGCTGCTGCGGGCG
The DNA here is from genome assembly GCF_052245935.1 of Nonomuraea sp. 3N208. Taxonomy (NCBI): domain Bacteria; kingdom Bacillati; phylum Actinomycetota; class Actinomycetes; order Streptosporangiales; family Streptosporangiaceae; genus Nonomuraea; species Nonomuraea sp. 3N208. Next base: position 235,992 of record NZ_JBQQBR010000006.1, read on the forward strand.
CTTGCCGGGGTCGTGGGCGAGGAGCACGTGCTGACCTCGCGGGCCGACCGCGTCCTGCACACCCGCGGCAAGTCCACCCCCGACCTGCTGCGCATGCGTGCCGGGGACGGCTCCGACGCGCCCGACGCGGTGGTGCTGCCCGGCTCGCACGAGGAGGTGGCCGCGCTGCTGCGGCTGTGCACCACGGAGCGGATCGCGGTGGTGCCCTTCGGCGGCGGCACCTCGGTCGTGGGCGGGCTCCAGGCCTCCCGAGCCGGCTTCGCGGGCGTGATCGCGCTGGACCTCGGCCGGCTCGACCGGCTGCGGTCGGTGGACACCGAGTCGATGGTGGCCGAGTTCGAGCCGGGCGTGCGGGCTCCCGACGCCGAGCGGCTGCTCGCCGCGCACGGGCTGACGCTCGGGCACGTCCCCCAGTCCTTCGAGTACGCCACGCTCGGCGGCTTCGCCGCGGCCCGCTCCAGCGGCCAGGCCTCGGCCGGGTACGGCCGTTTCGACGACATGGTGGTCGGCCTCACCGTGGCCACGCCCTCGGGCGATCTGGAACTCGGCCGTGCCCCCAAGTCGGCGGCCGGTCCCGATCTGCGGCAGCTCCTGCTCGGCTCGGAGGGCGTCTTCGGAGTCATCACCTCGCTGCGGCTACGCGTCCGGCGCGCCCCCGCCGAGCGGTTGTACGAGAGGTGGCGCTTCGCGTCGTTCGCCGAGGGAAGCGCGGCCTTGCGGGCGATCGCCCAAGAAGGGCCGCTGCCGGTCGTGCTGCGGCTGTCGGATGAGAACGAGACGATGGTCGGCCTGGCCAAGCCCGAATCCATCGAGCCGGGCGGCGAGGCGGGCTGCCTGGCGATCGTGGGCTACGAGGGTTGGCCGGCGACCGGTCGCGACGTCGCGGACGGCTGGGCGGGCGCCGTGGAGGCGGGCCGGGGGATCCCCCTCCCGGCTCGGCGGGAAGCGGTCGCGCGCGTGCTGGCGCGCATGGGCGGTGAGCCCGTGGGGGAGGTGCCCGGCGAGGAATGGGAGCGGGGCCGCTTCTCCGCCCCATACCTGCGTGACGCGTTGCTCGCGGCCGGCGCCACGGTGGAGACGCTGGAGACGGCCGGGTTCTGGGCCGATCTGCCGCGGCTCTACGACGCGGTGCGGCTGGCCCTGCTCGGCGAACTGGGCTCATCGCTCGTCATGTGCCACATCTCGCACGTGTACGAGACCGGCGCGTCGCTGTACTTCACGGTCGTGACCGCGCAGGACGACGACCCGGTGGCGCAGTGGGAACGGGCCAAGGCGGCGGTGAGCGCGGCCATCGTCGAGGCGGGCGGCACGATCACGCACCACCACGGGGTCGGCCGCGATCACCGCGATGCCTACGCCGCCGAAATCGGCCCGGTCGGCGTCGCCATCCTGGAGGCGGTCAAATCGCGGCTCGACCCGGCCGGGATACTCAACCCCGGCGTGCTGATCCCGTGGACCGGCTGAAGCGGCCGGGCCGCGCCGGAGCTTCGTACGGCGGCCGCATGCGCCGGTCAGGCGTCCGGCGGCGGAGTGACGCCGTCCGCCTCGGCCAGTGTCGCGGCGGCCTCGCTGTAGCGGTGGAGCGCCTCCAGCACGGCGGCCAGGCGATGCAGCGAGACCACGAGCGGGGCGCCGCCCTCCGCTCGGGTGAGCGTCACCGCCTCCTGGGCCAGCGGCAGCGCCTCCCTTGCGCGGCGCCGCTTGAGCAGCACCTTCGCCGCCGTGCTCAAGCAGCGCGCCAACAACTCCGTGTGCTCGCCGGGACGCTCCCTGGCCAGGGCCCGGCTCCTGGCGATGGCCTCGCTCAGGCAGTCGATCGCGCCGTTGCCCCAACGGGGCCGTTTCTGGGCATATGCCAGCAAACCCTCGATGGCCCTCGCCTCGGACGTGCCTTTTCTGGACGCTTCGTCCGGGCCGTTATGCGTCATGGGCGCCTCCCCGGGGCGTTCCCAACCGCTTGCTTGGGGCGTGAGGCTACACCATTGTGAACCTTCTGTGTTCTCTGCGGCACAGAGCGTTCGGGGTGCGCGAATGGGAGATCGCGGTAAAGATGTGGTCATGGTCGAAGTCGCGGCGGAGCGCGGAAAACAGCTTTCCTCACGGGTTTCGGAAGCGGGCGCGGGGTGGGCGTGCCCTCAGATCGGTACGTTTGACCAGCTCAGACCCAATGGTCATGGGTTCAGCTGGCTGAATCTGGCGACCTTGTGGCGTTCGCGCAACGAGACCCTGGCCGGGTTGTTCGGCGATCCCTCGGGCGAGGTCCGGGTGCGGTGGGTGGCGGCCCAGGAAGCGCGTGGGATTGACCCAGAATTTCGTATCAAGCCACCCGTTGGGGGAAATTTCAGTTTTCTGCTGCTCGGCGATACCGGCGAGGGCGACGCCTCCCAATACGCCGTCGTTCCCGGAATGCTCAAAGCGGGCGAAGGGACGTCGTTCGCCATCGTCGCCAGTGACGTCGTCTATCCGACGGGATCGGGCAACGAGTACGGGGACAAGTTCTTCCGCCCGTACAAGGACTACGACGCACCCATCTACGCGATCCCCGGCAACCACGACTGGTACGACGGGCTCGGCGGCTTCATGCGGGTCTTCTGCGACGCGCCGCCGCTCAAGCCCAAACCCGACCGTGGGCTGCGCGGCCTGCTGTGGCGCAAGCCGGAGACGATCGACGAGGCACGGCTGGCCGAGGCGCGCTCGCTCAGGGGCAAGCCGTCGCAGCAGGCCGAGCAGCCGGGGCCGTATTGGGCGATCGAGAGCGACGGCCTGCTCATCGTCGGCGTGGACACCGGCATCAGGAACGTGATCGACAAGGCGCAGACCGCGTGGTTGCGCCGGGTCTCGCTCGACCCCCGGCCGAAGATCCTCGTGACCGGCAAGCCCATCTACACCGCGAACGCCTACAAGCCCTCACAGCTGGAGGAAGGCGGCACGATTGACGACATCGTGCGCGACCCCGCGCACCGGTATGTCGCGGCCATCGGCGGAGACGTGCACAACTACCAGCGGTATCCGGTCAAGGTCGGCGATCGGGTGATCCAGTACGTCGTGGCGGGCGGCGGCGGCGCGTTCATGCATGCCACGCACACCATCGGCCGGGTCGACGTGGGAGGGGTGCACGAGGACGAATTCAAGTGCTACCCGCTGCGCGGCGACTCGCTGTCGTTCTACAGCCAGCTGTACGCGCGCAGGCTGCGGATGAAGTGGCTCTACCTCAGGCCCGACGAGGCCCTGTGCATCATGTCCGAGCACATCAAGAACCGGCCCGTCAGGACGCCCGGGGGGCCCGTGAAGATCACCCGCCGGATGCGGTGGGCGGCGCGGCTGCTCGGGGCCTGGCCGTGGCCGTTCCGGCTGCCCGTGGACAAGGTGTTCCACCGCTACCTGTCTGAGTTGTCCGACTGGGACACGCCGCCGTTCTTCAAGCAGTTCCTGCACGTGTCGGTCACGCCGGAGGAGCTGACGTTACGGTGCTTCGCCGCAACCGGATGCCTGGCGCAAGAGCTGGAGCCGCCGGTGGAGGACGAGGTGCGCATCAGTTTGTCGTAGTTGTCTGTCACCCTTGGGTGCGTGTATGTCGTGGTCGCCGGCGAGACGGTGCTCCCGGTCGGGGGCGCGGCCAGCTGTAGCGCGGACCTGGCGGAGGCCGTAGGCGAGATCGAGGCGGCCGAGCGGCCGCGGTGGGTGTGGGCAGACACGCGCGAGACCTATCCGGCGCTGCTGCGGGCGGGCGTGCGGGTCTCGCGCTGCCACGACATCGCGCTCACCGAAGGGCTGCTGCTCGCGTACGAGGGCCGCTACGGCGAGCCCCGCTCGGCCAGGGCCGCCCACGCGCGGCTGCACGGGCTGCCGGTGCCCGACGAGCAGCCGGACGCGCCCGGCACGCTCTTCGCCCCCGAGCCGCTCGCCGCGGAGGCGGTGGCCGAGGTGCTGGCGGATCAGCTGCGGCGGATCGAGGCGCTGCCTGTGCCCGGGAGGTTCAGGCTGCTGGTCGCGGCCGAGTCGGCGGGGGCGCTGATCGCGGCCGAGATGGCGCACGACGGCATGCCGTGGCGCAGGGACGTGCACGACGCGCTGCTGACCGAGCTGCTCGGGCCGCGGCCGGTGCACGGCATGCGGCCGGCCAAGCTGCAGGCGCTGGCCGACGAGGTGGCGGCGGCGTTCGGGCATCCGGTCAATCCCGATTCGGTGCAGCAGCTGATCAAGGCGTTCAAGGGCGCCGGGGTGGCGCTGAAGAGCACCCGGTCGTGGGAGCTCAAGCAGATCGACCATCCGGCGGTGGCGCCGCTGCTGGCGTACAAGGAGCTGGCCAGGCTCTACAGCTTTCACGGGTGGGTGTGGGCCGACCAGTGGGTGCGGAACGGGCGGTTCCGGCCTGAATACGTGGTGGGCGGTGTGGTGTCCGGGCGGTGGGCCACCAGCGGGGGAGGGGCGCTGCAGATCCCCAAGGTGATGCGGCGGGTGGTGGTCGCCGACGACGGATGGGTGCTGATCGTCGCCGACGCGGCGCAGCTGGAGCCCCGTGTGCTGGCCGCGATGGCCGGGGATGTGGGGCTGGCCGGGGCCGCCGGCGAGATCGACCTGTACTCGGCGCTGGCGCAGTCCTTCGGCGGTCAGCGGGACAACGCCAAGATCGCGATGCTGTCCGCCATGTACGGGGGCACCAGCGGGGACGCGCCCAAGCTGCTGGCGATGATGCGGCAGCGCTTCCCCCAGGCCTACCAGTTCGTCGAGGACGCCGCCAAGGCGGGGGAGGAGGGGCGGCTCGTGCGCTCCTGGCTCGGCCGCACCTGCCCGCCGCCGTCGGCGCGGTGGAAGGAGCTGGTGTCGGGGCCCGAAGGCGGGCGTGCGGCCAGGGACCGGGGGCGGTTCACGCGGAATTTCGTGGTGCAGGGGACGGCCGCGGAGTGGGCGCTGGCGTTGCTCGCGGTGTTGCGTGGGCTGCTGCCTTCGCCTGCCCGGCTGGTGTTCTTCCAGCATGACGAGGTGATGGTGCACTGCCCGATCGCGCAGGCCGAGGAGGTGATGGCGGCCGTGTCCGCGGCGGCTGAGGAGGCCAGCAGGCTTCTGTTCGGGCAGACGCCGGTGCGTTTTCCGATGGAGGCGGTCGCGGTCACCTGCTACGCCGACGCCAAGTGACCCGCCCCCCCGCCGCCGCGGTAGTGGGTGGCGGCCAGCCAGAGGCCCGCGACGGTGACCATGACGCCGACGCCCAGGCCGAGGGCGTCGTAGGACAGGACGCCGACGATGACGCCGGCCGCGATCGTGCCCGTGGCGCCGCAGACGTTCATCAGCAGGTCGGACAGCCCTTGGACGGCCGGGCGGCGGTCGATCGGGACGGACTCCGTGACCAGGGCGGAGCCGGCCACCAGCCCGCACGACCAGCCCAGCCCGAGCAGCACCAGCGCCGCCGTCACCTGCCACACGCGGTGCCCCGCCGTGCCCGCCAGGACGGAGGCGCTGAGCAGCAGGGCCATGCCGAGCACCAGCACCGGCACCTTGCCTGCCTTGTCGGCCAGCCAGCCCACCACTGGGGACAGCACATACATGCCCGCGATGTGCAGGCTGATCACGAACCCGATGACGTCCAGGTTCGAGCCGTCGTGGTGGAGCTTGACCGGGGTCATCGACATGACGGACACCATCGCCGTGTGGCTGACCGCGATCATGATCAGGGCCCGGCGGGCCATCGGGGTGGTGCGCAGGGTCTGCCAGGCGGTCCTGACTGTGCGGTGGCGCTGCGAGCCGGCATCCCCGGCTCCGTTCAGCCGCCGGGCCAGCGTGAGGGGGTCGGGCCGTAAGAAGACGATGATCACGACCAGCGCCAGCGCGAACGCCAGCGCCGCGAACGCGAACGGCCCCGCCTTCTCCACCAGCCCGAGCCGCATGCCGATCTGATCGGCCGGCCTGGCCAGGTTGGGGCCCGCGACGGAGCCGATCGTGGAGGCCCAGACGACCAGCGACAGGTGCCGGGCCGAGCGGCCCTTCGGCGACAGGTCCGTCGCCGAGTACCGCGCCGCCAGGCCCCCCGCGGTGCCGCCGCCCACCAGCACCAGCCCGGCCAGCAGCAGCGGCCACGTACTCAGGTTGATCGCGACCACGGAGATCGCGCAGCCCGTCAGCGCCGCCACATACGCCAGCGTCAGCCCCGCGCGGCGCCCGCCCTTGCCGGAGGCCCTGGCCGTCGGGAGGGCCAGCAGCGCGGCGCCGAGCACGGTGGCGGTTCCCGCGAAGCCGCTGATGACCGTGGACCCCGACAGCTCGTCGACCACGACGGAGCTGAGCGCCAGCCCGACGGCGACCCCCACGCCGCCCATGATCTGCGCGACGGACAGCACGCCCAGGGTGCGGCGCTGGATGCTTCGGATCCGGTCAGAAGAGGAGACAGCGGGCTTTGTGGGGGTGCTGGTCACCTGTGAAGTCTCGCATAGCCCCTGAGATCACCCCAAAAGAGGACAGGCATCCTTTCATCGGGGGGAAGGCCTTTTCTGCGCTATTTCAGAGAATGGTGATGGGATCTCCTATCGCAATCCGGCCGGGCCCGTCCGGGATCAGGTTGATGCCGAACCAGACCTTGCCGTCCCACTTGCGGTGCTTGGACAGCGTCCGGATGGGTTCCTTGCCCTTGGTATACGTGGCCGTGTCGATCGTGGTCAGCACGCACCGGTCGCACCCCTTGGTCACTCGGAAGTCGACCGCCCCGATGCGCACCCGCTTCCACTGGTCCTCCGCGAACGGCGCATCGACCCGGTCGATCACCACGTTCGGCCGGAAACGGTGCATCGGCAGCGGTGCGGGCGGCTCCTCGCCGCGCTCCAGCGCGCCCTCGGCGATCCAGTCGTTGAGCTGGGCGAGCGAGGCGGTGGATGTCAGCAGCAGCGGGTACGCGTCCGCCAGGCTGACGCGGTCCTCCGGACGGCCGTACGCGGGATCGACCGGGCGGCGGGTGGGGTCGTCGAGCCACTTCAGCCGGACCGGCCGCCCCGCCAGCTCCGACAGCCAGCGTGCCGCGTCGTCACCGCAGTCGGTGAGCTCAACCGGCGTGCGCCCCATGTCCACCATGGACGTTGCGCTGTCCGGGATGACCCGCAGCGGGGCGGCGTGGGGGCCGGCCAGGGTGAGAGCGCCGTCGTCCACCGTGGCCAGGCAGGCCAGGAGCCGCGGCTGCTCGCGCGCGGTCAGGACCTCGCCGCGCTCGTCGGTGATCAGGTAGCGCCGGTCGTCCGCCAGCCCCCAGGGCTGAACCTCGGCCTCGCGGATCTCGTGTCCTGCGGTGGACTTGACGGGATAAAAGTGGATGCTCGCCAGCCTCATACGGCCGACCGTACCTCACCGGCCGCAGCCGGCTCCGGCGCGGCCGTGTCCGCGCGGTGCAGGCGCGCGGCGAGGGCCACCGTGGCGAGGGAGACGACGCCGATCGCGGCGCCGATCCAGGCCACCGACGGGTAGCCGAGGCCCGCGCCGATCGACAGGCCGCCCAGCCAAGGGCCGACGGTGATGCCGACGTTGAAGGCGGAGACGTTCACCGCGGCGGCGAGCGTGGGGGCGTTCTTGGCCAGGGCGAAGACGCGGGTGTTGAGCGCGGGATTGGTGGCGAAGCCGAACGCCCCGAGCAGGAAGATCAGCGGCATGGCGAGGAGCGGGACAGACGCGGCCATGGCCAGTGCGGCCGAGATGACGACGAGGCCCGCGATGCCGGTGGAGAGTGACAGGAACGGGCGGGCGTCGGCGATCCTGCCGCCGATCGTGATGCCGATCACGCAGCCGACGCCGTAGAGGGCGAGGACGGCGGGCACCCATGCGGAGTCCAGGCCCGTGGTGTCGACGAGCATCACGCTCAGGTAGCTGAAGGACACCAGGAGGGCGCCCGTCGTGAGTGCGGTGGTGCTGTAGGAGAGCCAGAGCCTGGGGCTGGTCATCGAGCGCAGCTCGTCGGCGAGGCGCGGGACGGCGGTGCCGCCGTCGTTCCCGGACCCTGCGCCGGTCACCGGCGTGTCGCCGGAGCCGAGGACCGCCTGCGCTCCGGCCGCCGGTCCCGGACGGCCGCCCGGGATGGTGGCGAGGACGCCGGCGCCGGCGAGGGCCGACAGGGCCGCCACCGCCCAGAACGCCGCCCGCCAGCCGAGGTGCTGGCCGATGACGGTGCCGGCGGACAGGCCGATGACGGTCGCGACGGTCAGCCCGCCGGCGAGCACGCTCATCGCCTTGCCACGGGCGTTCGCGGGCACCAGACCGATCACGGTGCTCGCGGCCACGGCCCAGAAGCCCGCGTACACGAACGCGCCGACCACCCTGGTGGCGAACAACATGCCGTAGCTCGACGTCAGCGCGCCCACGATGTGCGACAGCGCGAAGACCGCGAGGAAGGCCAGCAGTGCCGTGCGGCGCGGCCAGCGCAGCGTGGCGGCGGCCAGCACCGGCGCTCCGACCAGCATCCCCATCGCGAACGCCGAGATCAGCAGCCCCGCCTGGGGCACGGACACGCCCAGGTCGGCGGCCATCTCGGGGAGCAGCCCGGCCAGCATGAGCTCCGAGGTGCCCTGAGCGAAGATCGACAGGCCCAGTATGTAGACCGCCAACGGCATGGCGGACTCCCTTCCTGTTTTAGATTAATCAGTTCAAAACGCGGACAGGAAAAGGTCAGAGTGCGTCCAGCGCGGTTCGCGCGACGGACCCGAGCGCGGCCCGGTCGGCGCCGCCGCGGGCCATGACGCGCAGCCCGCTGACCGTGGCGAACACGAAGCGCGCCAGCGCGAGCGGGTCCTTGGCCGGGTCGATCTCGCCACGTGAGCGGGCGGTCTCGAAAGCCGAGCGCATGATCTCGAACCGCTTGTCGTTGTCGCGCCGCAGCATCTCGGCCACCTTGGGGTCGCGCGGGGCCAGCTCGATCATCGAGTTGACCACCAGGCAGCCGGCCGGATCCTCGGGGTCGGGCTCGACCGCCCACCAGAGCACGGTCCTGACCTTCTCCTTGATGGGCAGGTCGCCGTACATGAGCTCGGCGAGTACGGCGTCGCGCTCGTCCATGTAGTGGCGCAACGCCTTCTCGAACAGATCGTGCTTGCTGGCGAACGTGTTGTAGATGCTGCTGCGCCCCAGCCCGGTGGCCACGCACAGGTCCTGTGTCGAGGTGGCCTCGTAGCCCGCCGTCCAGAACGCGCGCATGGCCGCCTCGACCGCCCGCGCCTCCTCGAACTTCCTCGGTCGCGCCATGCTCCGCACGTTAGCATGTTTTGGAACGGTCGGTGCAATATCTCGGGGCTACGTCGTCTTCCTGAACGTGTCCAGGAACACCTGCCGCGTGTCGGCCTGGTCGTCCCACTTGAGCTCGGGCAGGTCGAACGTGATCTTGAACGCGGTGGTGTCGTCGATCGTGACGTACCTGGTCAGCGCGTGCATCGGGACGCCGTTGGGTGTGGTGTAGGTGTACTCCCAGTCGGCCGCCTTCCAGCCGCGGTAGTCCACCCTCTGCAGCTGCACCTGGATGTAGCTCTCCAGGCCGCCGTCGGCCTCAAGCCTGCCGAGCTCGGCCAGCCCGCCGTCGGCCTGCGGCGTCGCCTCCTCCACGAGCGTCCGGATGCCGGAGTCCTTCGGCCCGGTGAACGTGGCCTCGCCGCCCGACGCGGTCAGCTTCCAGCCCTCGGGCACGGCGACGGAGAAGCCGGCCGGGGTGTGCTCCTTGTACCCCTCGGGGACGACCGATGGGTCGGCCTGCAGCGTCTTGTCGGTGGCGGACGTGGGGGCCGGCGTGCTCGGGGCGGCCTCGGGCGTGCCGCCGGACGACAGGACGACCATCACGGCGCCGATGACGACGGCCACCGCCAGCAGCGCGCTGACGATCGCGAGCGGTGTGGGCCGCCCGTCGCGCATCCAGGGTCCGTCGTCCTCGTCCGGCCTGCGCCTGCTCTTGCCCGGGCGCGGCCCGGCGCTCGGCAGGGTGGCCAGGCGGCTGTTGCCGATGTCATGCGACAGATCACGCGAATGCTCACGCAGGTCGTCGGCGGAGGCCAGCGGCCACGGGGTCGCGCCGGAGGTCGTGGACGAGCGGCTGTCGGTGGTCAGCGGCAGGATCGGCTGCGGGTGCGGTCCCGACGGGCCGTCCAGGTCGTCGTCGCGGGTTCGCCCCGCCATCCGATGCGGGCCTGTCGAGAAGGCCGGGGGTGCCTGCGGTCCCGTGCCGAAGGCGCCAGGCAGCTGGTCGGTCCGGTGGCTGCCCGACGGGGTGGACAGTCCGTCGTACGGCATCGAGTGGCCGCCCGACGGGCTGCTCAGCGGGTTGTACGGCACGCGTACCGGCCCCGAGGGCGTCTCCACGATCCGTGACGGCATCGGCCCCGACGGCGTGTCGAGCGGCGGCAGCAGCCCGGCGGGCGTCGGGTCGACCGGGCTGGGCAGCGTCTCGGGCTTGCGCGGGCGGGCGGAGCCGTGGGCCCGCAGCACCGCTTCCAGCATCTCCATGACCTGTACGGCCGTCAGCCGCTCCACGGGGCTCTTGCGGAGTAATCCCTCGATCACCGGCATCAGTGAGCCGGCCCGCTGTGGCGTGATCGGGTCCTGGGTGAGCACCTGGCCGAGCACCGCCACCGGATCGGGCCCCTCGTACGGCGGCCGCCCTTCGACGGCCGCGTACAACGTCGCCCCGAACGACCACAGGTCGGCCGCCTGGGTGATCGGCTGCCCGGACAGCCGCTCCGGCGGGATGTACGCCGGCGACCCCATGAGCAGCCCGGTCTGTGTGATGTTCACGTCGCCTTCGATGGCGGCGATGCCGAAGTCGGTCAGCACCACCCGGTCCTGGGTCAGCAGCACGTTGCCCGGCTTGATGTCGCGGTGCAGGATCCCGGCGGCGTGCGCGTGCGTGAGCGCGTCCAGCACGCGGATGCCGATCTCGGCGGTCTGGATCACGGGAAGCGGCCCGCTCTGGCGTACCGCCTGCTCCAGCGACCACGCCCGGACCAGCTCCATCACGATCCAGGGACGGCCGTCCTCCTCGACCACGTCGTGCACGGTCACGATGCCGGGGTGCGTCAGCCGCGCGGCCGATCTGGCCTCGCGCAGCATGCGCCGGTGCGCCACCTGCTTGCCCGCGTGGTCGAGTCCGTACGGGAGGATCAGCTCCTTGACCGCGACGTCCCGATCGAGCAGGACGTCGTGGGCATGCCACACCATGCCCATGCCGCCTCTGCCGACCGGCGACATGAGACGGTAACGCCTGCCGATCAGGCGGCCCTGGCTCTGCGGGGCGCCACTCGCGGCACTTCCCTCTCCGCCGGGACCGCTCAGCAAGCGGTCGGCTGCCATCTTCCCGCCCCCATCTCGCCTCATCCGTCACGTGCGTCTTCACGCTACTTGCAGATTATTGAGGTTCGACACGATATCGGCGGGGAATCCGTAATGGAAGCTGATGCCCCTTTACAACGCTGATGACGTGCAGATATATCGCTAATCAAACAGATCACTTACTGCGCCGGCCAAGGCCTGCAATGCGCTGGTGAAAGCCTCGGCGGGTGGCTTGACCAGGCCCGCTCCGACTTGGCCCGTTCCAGGGATCCGCCCCGCGATGCCGGTGTTGACCACGGGCAGCAGGCCCGTCCTGGCCACGAGCGTGACGTCGATTCCGACCGGCGTGCCGCGGAAGCCGAGGCCCGGTATCTGGTAGGCGGGGTGCTCGGCGAGCGTGATCTCGTACATGGAGCGGGTGGCCCGCACCGCGTCGGCCACCTCGCCGCCCACGAACCGCACGATGGCCGGGGACGCCGCCATCGCGAACCCGCCCAGCCCCGACGTCTCGGTGATGGTGGAGTCGCCGATGTCGGGGTTGGCGTCTTCTGGGCCGTACGAGCCCAGGTAGAGCCCGTCGGGCACCCCGGCGGGGGCGGTGAACCAGCGCCCGCCGAGCCCTGACACCTGGACGCCGAAGTCGGTGCCGTTCCTGGCCATGGCGACGACCATGGTGGAGCCGGGGATGTCGCGTGCCGCGTCCGTGCTGACCTTGGCCGCGGCCATGCCGGCGTTGAGGAAGAAGTGGTCGTTGCCGTTGATGAAGCGCAGCACCTCCGCGGCGTGCGCGGGGGCGGCCTCGACCACGGCCGGGGCCAGCTCGCGCAGCAGCAGGGAGGTGGCGGCCCGGTTGCGGTTGTGCAGCTCGTCGCCCATCTGCAGGGCCTGCGCGATCAGCGAGCGCAGGTCGATCGGTCCGGTCCGCTCCAGCGTCGCGGCCAGCGCGGGGCCGAGCACGGTGTCCATCCAGCGCAGCCGGTCGAGGACCTCCGGCCCGTACGCGCCGTACCTGAGCACCTTGCCCAGGCCCTCGTTCAGCGAGCAGTAGGCGGTGCCGCCGTACTCCTCGTCGCGTACCTCGAACAACCACATGGACGGGCTCACCACGCCCGCCATGGGTCCCACGGCGGCGTGTTCGTGGCACGGCCGCAACATGATCTCACCGGCCGCCAGCTTGGCCGTCGCGTCGTGCTCGTCTCCTGCCAGGCCCTCCAGCAACATCGCGCCGATGAGCGCGCCGCGCATCGGGCCCGAGGCGCGTTCCCACGTGATCGGCGGGCCCGCGTGCAGGAACGTGCCCTCGGCGAGCACCTCTGAGGCCCGCCGCACTCCCACCAGGCGCGGCCGCGCGGAGGTGAGGCGGCGCGCGGCCAGTTCGTTGGCGGCCTGTCTGCGCGGATCGGCAAGCACCGTGACCAGCGCCGGCGTGGTGCCGGGCAGCGGCGGACGCCAGTCCACCGGGGTCGTCGGCACGGCCTGCGCGGCCAGCGCCTCGTCGAGCAGCCCCGCGCCGACCGTGATCACGTTGGACGGGGCGGACAACGGGCTCATAGAAGACTCCTGGCATGCCGGGCCGCCTGGGCGTTGGACAGGAACACGGCCGCGCCCGCCGCCCGCAGCGCTGCGGCCTGGCGGTGCAGGTCCTGCGGGTCGCCCAGGGTGCCGACGAGGGCCACCACTACGGCGGCGGGCGTATGGGCGATGGCGGGTACGAGGGACGCCGCGGGGTCGGGGTCGGCACTGTGGCCCAGCACGACGTCCATGAGCACCACGTCGGTCTCCCTGGCCCGGGAGAGCGCCTCCACGCGCAGGGTCGGGTCGATCATGGGGTGCGCCCGTCCCCGGGTGTAGGCGTCGTCGCCGTAGTCGACGAAGTCGCCCTGCCCGGCGACCGCCGCGGCCTCCAGGCTGAGCGTGCCCCCGGCGTAGATGCCCTTGAGCGTCTTCGCCGAGGTCTCTCGCAGGGCGCCCGGCCAGGACGGCCACTCCGGCACGGACCTGCCGAGGGTGCGCAGCGCCTGCTCCGTCGCCTCGGTGAGGTCCGTGGGGAGCAGCGCGGACACCACCGGTGTACGCAGCCCGGCCACGGCCTCCTCCACCAGCCGCGCCACCTCGTGGGCGGGCGGCTTGGAGATCAGCACGATCAGCTCGGTGGCCGGGTCCTCGTCGAGCATGCGTAGCGCTCGCAGCGTCGACAGGCCGCCGACCGCTGCCGACAGGTCCCTGCCGCCTACCCCCAGGATGTGGCTGACACCCGCGCCCGCCCAGTCCAGCAGCGAGGTGACCTGCTGGGCGCCGGTGCCCGACGCGGCCACCACGCCGATGGGGCCGGGAGCGAGGACGTTCGCGAAGCCGAGGCCGACGCCGCCGATCGCGGCGGTGCCGCAGTCCGGGCCCATCACCAGGACGTCCCGCTGCTCTGCCAGCTCTTTCAGCCGCCGCTCCTGCTCGATGGGGACGCCATCGCTGAAGATCATGACGGGCAGGCCGGCCATGACGGCGTCGTACGCCTCGCAGAACGCGTGCTCGCCCGGCACCGAGACCAGAACCAGGTCGGCCGGGCCCCTGGCGGCCGCCGAGCCGGTGGTCAGCGGTGCCTGCTCGGTCGCGGTCCCAGGGCGCTGGAGTGTGGTCAGCTGCCGGTCGGCCTCGGCGACGGCCGCCCGGGTGTCGTGCGCCCGGACGGCGATCAGCAGATCGCCGGGACCGGCCTCGGGGACGGTGAAGCCGAGGTCCCTGATGACGGCGACGTTGAGGTCCGTCGCCATGGCGACCATGGCCGCCTCGACGCCCGGCGTGTCCGCCAGCGCCCGGCTGACCCGCATGAGCTGGACCGAGTCGTAGTACGCCCCCTTGCGGACCAGCACCGCCTCCGCGCTCACCCCCTCTGGGCTCACCGCTGCCCGCCCAGGGCCAGGACGGCGTGCACGCCGATGGCGACGCCCTGGGTGAGGTCGGCGCCGGAGGTGTGGCCGAGGCGGCGCAGGCGGCGCAGTGCCGGTTCGAGCGCCTGTCCGCCGGTGACGCCGCGCAGCACCGCGAGTACTTCGGGACTGGCCTCGCCCCTGGCCGCGCAGTGCAGGAGCGTGGCCGACAGGGGAGTGGTACGCGTGCGCGCGTCGAACGTGACGGTCGCACCCAGCCAGTCCGCCAGCCACACCGCCTGTTCCGTCTCCGTGGCCCGGCCGACGTGCCGCAACGTCACCAGCAGGCCTGCCAGCACGTCGTCGCCGCTCGGCGTGAGCCCAGGACCGAGCCCGATCAGCTGCTCGGCCGCCGTCACGACTCCCAGAAGCCACCCCTTCGCGCAGGCGGCGGCCAGCGAGGCGACCGCGCCGTTGCCGTGCAGACCGGGCCGCGGCTCGGCGGGCCGCGCCAGGATCGCGGCGGCGTCCGCCAGGGAATCCCGCAGCGCTCGATCAGCCGGCCCCAGCGACGGTGCCGGATCCCACCAGCGGCGCACGCGCAGACTCAAAGGCCCCAGGTCGATCGTGCGGTCGCCCACCGACGCCTCGTCACCCACCGTGACGTGCGGCAGCGCGCCCGCCAGCAGCGCCGAGTTCGGCAGCCTGGTGGCCTCGCCGGTGATGACGGCGATCACCGAAGGCTCCAGATCGGTCCTGACCTCCAGATACACGCCTTCGGGGAAGGCGGCGAGCACGCGGGCGGGGCGGCGCGGCGACTCCAGGACCGGCCGTACCGCCGTGCTGGCCGCGCCCGTCACATGGATGCGGGTACGCCGCGCGTGAGTACTGACCGTCACCGGACCTCCCAACCGACCTTGGACCTGACCGTAGAACGGGCAGGGAACCCTCCGTACGGAGAAATTTGCCAACAGTCAGCGGGAAGGTTGGCTCTTCCTGACAGACCGCTTCCCGGGTCACAATTTCCCCATGGAGCCCCCAGTCCGTCTTGCCAGCACCGGAACGATCATTCATGGCGTGTCCGTAGAAGAGGTCCTGGGCGTGTCGACCCTCGCGGAGGCCAGGCTCATCGCCGGGGAGAGCGGGCTCGGGCGCATCGTCCAGCGGCTCAACGTCATGGAGGTCCCCGACATCCTGGCCTGGGTCAAACCGCACGAACTGCTGCTCACCACCGGTTACCCCCTGCGCAACACGCCGCAGTCGCTGGGCCGGCTCGTGGCCGACCTCGACGAGCGCGGCCTCGCCGCGCTGGCGATCAAGCTCGGCCGGTACGTCGACGAGCTGCCCGACGAGATGGTCGAGCAGGCCGACCGGCTCGGTTTCCCGCTCATCCTGCTGCCGAACGACGTCGGCTTCGACGACATCCTCAACCAGGTGCTGACCGACATACTCAACCGCCAGGCGGCCCTGCTGGCCCGCGTCGAGGAGGCGCACCGGGCGATGGTGCAGGTGGTGCTGGCGGGCGGCGGGCTGGGCGAGGTCACCGCCGAGGTGGCGCAGCTGCTCGACGTGTCGGTCGCCGCCGTGGACGGCGCGGGTCACGTGTTGGCCACCGCCGGGCCCGCCGACCAGGTCGCGGTGCTGCGCGAGTCGATCTCCCGCGAGGGCCCGCCGACCTCGCCGGCCCGGACGTCGGGGCGCGGGAGGGCGTTCGCCTCGGTGCCGGTGCTGGCCGGCGGGCACCACCACGGCAGGATCGTCGCCTACAGCCCGTCGGGGGCGATCAGGGACGGCGACGTCGGCATCCTGGAGCGCGCCGCCACCGTCGCCGCGCTCGTCGTCACCCGGCAGGAGGCGGTCAACGCCGTCGAGAGCAAATACCGCGCCGACTTCCTGCGCGACGTGCTCACCGGCCGGGCCGGCACCATCGAGCGGGTCACGGCCCGGGCCAAGGCGTTCGGCTGGGACCTGGCGCGGCCGGCGACCGTGCTCGTGGCCGAGCTCGACCCCGACGGTGACGAGCGCAGCGCGCAGGACCGGCTGGTGTCGTGCTGGACGGCGGCGATCAGGCGGCACGACCCGCGCGGGGCGGTGGCCGGGTTCTCGCACGAGGTGGTGGCCGTGGTCGACGCCTCGATCGACGCCACCCGGGTGGCCAAGGACGCGGCTTCGGCGTTCGCCGACGTGCCGCCCGCGACGTTCTCGACCGGCACGTCCCGGCCCAGCCCGGGCGCGGAGACGCTGCCGGAGGCGTACTCGCAGGCGCTGAAGGCGGCCAGGGTGGGCCGCCAGCTGCACGGGCCCGGCGCGGTCGCGCACTTCGACCAGCTGGGCGTCTATCGGCTGCTGTCGCTGGTGAACGACACCGACGAGCTGCACGCCTTCGTCCGCGAGACGCTCGGGCCGCTGGCCTCCGACGACGACGCCGAGAACGGCGACCTCCGGCGCACGTTGCAGGTGCTGCTGGAGACGAACCTCAACGTGGCGGAGACCGCCAGGCGGCTGCACTTCCACTACAACACGCTGCGCTACCGGATCGGGAAGCTGGAGCGGCTGCTCGGCAACTTCACCGACGACCCGCACCTGCGGCTCAACCTGACCCTGGCCCTGCACGTGCTGCGCATGCGGGGCATCTAGGCTGGAGCCTCGTGGACCTGGACTTCGAACTGCAATCCGACTACATCCCGCTGTGCGACCTGCTGAAGTACTGCGGGATCACGGAGACCGGCGGCATGGCCAAGCAGCTGATCGCCGAGGGCATGGTGCTCGTGGACGGAGAGGTTGAACTACGCAAAACCGCCAAAATCAGGGCAGGTCAGGTCGTGAGTGGCGAAGGATTCGCGATTCACGTCACGTAGTTCTTGCGTGTGCGCGAGGTTTCACTGGTAGTCGGCGCAGATTTGGCAGATCATGCCCGTGTAGGAGTGTCCGGGCGGGCCTAATGTGCCCGCAACGGAACGTGGCGCCGGCTCAGCGAAAAACCAGCACAAAGGGGCCCTCTCATGGTGTGGGGTTGGACCAGACACGGTGACGGCAAGCACCTGACGCCTGGAGAGGTGGTCAGGCCCGACGAGCGCTTGAGCTGGCCCAGAATGGTGGGCTTCGGCGCGCAGCACGTGATCGCGATGTTCGGCGCGACGTTCGTCTTCCCGATCGTCATGGGGCTGGACCCCAACGTCGCCGTGATGATGTCGGGCGTCGCGACGATCCTGTTCCTGCTGATCGTGAAGGGCAAGGTGCCCAGCTACCTGGGCACCAGCGCGTCCTTCGTCGGCGGCGTGTTCGCCATCAGGGCGGCCGCGGGCGGCGACACCGCCGGCGCAGACGCGATCGTGACCGGCGCGATCCTGGTCGCCGGCCTGGTTCTGGCGCTGGCCGGGCTCGCCATCCACTTCCTGGGTGTGGAGATCATCCACAAGGTCTTCCCGCCCGTGGTCACCGGCGCGGTGGTGATGCTCATCGGGTTCGGGCTGGCGTTCGTGGTAGCGGACGTCTACTGGCCGCAGGACCACTGGGTGGCGCTCATCACGATGGTGATCACGTTCCTGGTGATCGTGTTGTTCAAGGGCTTCATCGGGCGGATCGGCGTGCTGATCGGGCTGGTCACCGGGTTCGTGCTGTCGTGGCTGCTCGACCGGGCGGCCGGGCCGGTCACGTCCGTGCTGCCCGGCCAGAACCTTCGGGACGCGGCGGGGAACGCGTGCCCGGTCGAGGGCACGTACTGCGTGGCCACGGCGTTCCCGCACGACCGGGTGAACTTCGGCCAGGTGGCCCAGGCGGAGTGGTTCGGGCTGCCGGACTTCCACGGCCCCGACTTCCGCTTCTCGGCAGTGCTGCTGGTGCTGCCCGCCGTCATCGCGCTCATCGCGGAGAACATCGGGCACGTCAAGGCCGTGGGTGAGATGACGGGGGCGGACGTGGACCCGTACGTCGGGCGGGCGGTGGTCGCGGACGGCGTGGCCACCGTGGTCACCAGCGCGGTCGGCGGCTCGCCGACGACGACGTACGCCGAGAACATCGGCGTCATGGCCGCCACCAGGGTCTACTCGACGGCCGCCTACTACATCGCCGGCGTCATCGCGATCTTCTTCGGGCTGGTCCCCAAGTTCGGCGCGCTGGTCGCGGCCACGCCGGGCGGCGTGCTCGGCGGCGTCACCGTCATCCTGTACGGCATGATCGGCCTGCTCGGCGCGAAGATCTGGATCGAGAACCGGGTGGACTTCGCCGACCCGGTCAACATGGTCCCCATCGGCGCGGGCATCATCCTGGCCATCGGGCCCGTGACCCACTTCATCGCCGGGGAGTTCATCCTGGAGGGCATCGCGCTCGGCACCATCGTGGTGCTGGGCGGCTACCACCTGCTGCGGGCCATTGCCGGGCGGTCGCTCAAGCCGGCCAGGAGCGAGGCCGGGTGAAGCCGCCGCCGTTCGAGTACCACGCCCCGCGCGACCTCGGCACGGCGTTGCGGACCCTCGCCGAGGTCCGGGGCAAGGTGCTGGCCGGAGGGCAGAGCCTGATCCCGATGCTCAACATGCGGCTGGCCGCGCCTGAGCATCTCGTCGACATCAACCATGTGGCGTCGCTGGGCGGCATCGAGCGCACCGAGGCCGGTGTGCGCGTCGGCGCGCTGGCCCGGCACTCCGAGGTGGAACGGGCCGGCGCGCATCCGCTGCTCACGCGGGCGCTGAAGCTGGTCGCCCATCCGGTGATCCGCAATCGCGGGACTGTGGTGGGCAGCCTCGTGCACGCCGACCCGGCCGCCGAGCTGCCGGCCGTGCTGGCCGTCCTGGGCGGCTCCGTCCGGATCGCCCGCTGGCAGGGCGCTTCCCGCAGCCCGTCCGGTGGCGTTGCCAATGGCGCGTCCGGTGGCGTTGCCAATGGCGCGTCCGGTGGCGTTGCCAATGGCGCGTCCGGTGGCGTTGCCAATGGCGCGTCCGGTGGCGTTGCCAATGGCGCGTTCGGTTCCGTTCCCGGTGACGCGGCGTCCGTTGGGGACGTGCCGCGGGACGCGGTGGTGCGGGACGTGCCTGCCGAGGACTTCTTCGTCGGTCCCATGGAGTCGGCGGTCCAGCCCGGCGAGCTGGCCGTATCGGCATATTTCCCGGCATTGGGCCCGCGGACCGGGGCCGCTTTCGAGGAGGTGGCCCGCAGGCACGGCGACTACGCCCTCGCCGGGGTCTGCGCCGTCGTCACACTGGACGAGGATGCGTTCGTCACCGCCGCAAGGGTCGCCTGCATCGGTGTCGGGCCCGTGCCGGTGGTCGTGGACGTGGCGGAGATGAGCGGGCAGTCTCCCGTCCACGGGATCGACCGGGTCGTGGCCCAGCTTGTGCTTGACGCGATCGAGCCCGAGAGCGACATCCACGCATCGGCCGCCTACCGCAGGCACCTGGTGAGGGTGCTCGCCCAGCGGGCGCTGCGCAACGCGGCCAGGGAGGCGGAGACCCGTGCAGCATGAGATCACGCTCGTCGTGAACGGCGCCCCCAGGCGGGTGAGCGTCCCGGCCCGCCGGCTGCTGTCGGACTGCCTGCGCCACGACCTCGGCCTGACCGGCACCCACGTGGGGTGCGAGCACGGCGTCTGCGGCTGCTGCACGGTGCTGCTCGACGGGCAGCCGGTGCGCTCGTGCCTGACGTTCGCCGTCACCGTGGACGGCCGCGAGATCACCACCGTCGAGGGCCTCGCCGGACCGGACGGGCTCTCACCCGTGCAGCGGGCCTTCGCCGAGTGCCACGGGCTGCAGTGCGGCTTCTGCACGCCGGGGTTCCTGTGCACGGTGACCGCCCTGCTGGCGGAGAACCCGGCGCCGACGGAGGAGGAGGTGCTGGAGGGCGTCTCCGGCAACCTGTGCCGCTGCACCGGCTACCAGAACATCGTCAAGGCCGTCCACCGGGCCGCCGAGCTGCTGGCGGAGGAAGCATGACGACGAGGTTGTTCGGGGAGTCCGTAGCGCGCAGGGAGGATCCCAGGCTGCTCACCGGACAGGGCCGCTACCTCGACGACCTGGGGCGTGACGCGCTCGCCGCCGCGTTCGTGCGCTCGCCGCACGCGCACGCCCGCATCCGCGACATAGACGTCGGGCCGGCGCTGGACGTGCCGGGGCTCGTCGCCATCTACACCTGGGAGGACCTGCCCGAGCGGGTGGGCCGGGCGCTGCCGCTCCTCATCCCGCACCCGGCGCTCACGCACGGGCGGACCGCGTACCCGCTGGCCAGGGACGTCGTCAGGCACGTCGGCGAGCCGGTGGTGATGGTCGTGGCCGCCGACAGGTACGCGGCCGAGGACGCCTGCGCGCTCATCGAGGTCGACTACGAGCTCCTCAAGCCGGTCGTCGGCCTGGAGGAGGCCGTTCAGGGTGCCCAGCTCGTGCACGAGGACGTGCCCGGCAACATCGGCGCCCACCTCGTCCAGGAGGTCGCCGCCGCCGACGGGCGCGGCGCCCGGGAGGCCATCGAGATCGCGCCGCACACCCTGGCCTTCCGGCTCGACATCGAGCGCAGTGCCAGCATGCCGCTGGAAGGCCGCGGCGTGTACGCCCGCTGGGACGGCTCGGACCTGCGGGTCTACTCCAGCACCCAGACCTCCACCAGCGTCCGCATGGCCGTCGCCGCCGCGCTCGGCCTGCCGCTGCCGAAGGTCGAGGTGATCGCGCCCGACGTCGGCGGCGGGTTCGGCGTGAAGATCGTGCATCCGTGGCCGGAGGAGATCGTCATCCCGTGGGCGGCCATGACGCTCGGCCGCGAGATCAAGTGGACCGAGGACCGCAGGGAGCACTTCATCTCCTCCGCGCACGAGCGCGGGCAGGTGCAGTACGTGCGCGTGGGGTTCGACGACGACGGGCAGGTGCTCGGGCTGGATGTGACGATCCTGCACGACCACGGCGCCTACACCCCGTACGGGATCATCGTGCCGATCGTCACCTCGACCCAGCTGCTCGGCCCCTACAAGATCGGGGCGTACCGGGTCGAGTTCAGCGCCGTCTACACCAACACCGTGCAGGTCACCCCGTACCGGGGCGCGGGCCGCCCGCAGGGCGTGTTCTGCATGGAGCGCACCATGGACAAGATCGCCCGATACCTGGGCAAGGATCGGACCGAGGTGCGGGCGGTCAACTTCATCCAGCCCGATGAGTTCCCGTACGACCAGCGGATGACGTTCCAGGACGGGCGGCCGCTGATCTACGACAGCGGGAACTACCCGGAGATGCTCCGCATGATCAAGGAGCTGATCGGCTGGGACGCCTTCGAGCGGGCGCCCGGGCGGGGCATCGGGATCGGCTGCTACGTCGAGGGGACCGGGGTCGGACCCTACGAGGGCGGGCACGTGCAGGTGACCTCCGACGGTCGCGTGCACGTGTCCACGGGACTCACCTCGCAGGGCCAGGGGCACGAGACGGTGTTCGCCCAGATCGCCGCCACCGAGCTGGGCGTGCCCATCGAGCGGATCAGTGTGGTCACCGGCGACACGCGCAGGTTCGGCTACGCGGTCGGCACCTTCGCCTCCCGCGCGGCCGTCGTCAGCGGCAACGCCATCGCCCTGGCCTGCAGAAAGGTCCGCGACAAGGCGTTGCGCATCGCGGCGGACGCCCTCGAGGCCGATCCGTCGGACCTGCAGATCACCGACGGCGTGGTGCACGTGGCGGGCGCGCCGACCGCGTCCATCCCGCTGTCCACGGTCGCGGTGCTGGCCAACCCCCTGCGGTACGCCTTCGACGACGAGGCCGCCAAGGCGACTCAGTTCTCCGGCACCGCCTCCCCGGACCGGCCGCCCGTGGCCGAGGGCGAGGAGCCGGGGTTGGAGGGGCGCGACTACTACTCGCCGATCAGGTCCACGTTCGCGGCGGGCATGCACGCCGCTGTCGTCGAGACCGACCCGGACACGGCCGAGATCAGGATCGTCAGGTACGCGGTCGTGCACGACTGCGGGCGGCTCATCAACCCGATGATCGTGGAGGGACAGATCCACGGGGGAGTGGCGCAGGGCGTCGGCGGCGCACTCTACGAGCGCATGGTGTACGACTCGCACGGGCAGCTCGTGAACGCCTCCTTCATGGACTTCCTCATGCCGTACGCCACCGAGGTCCCCCACGTCGAGACCGCCCACCTGGAGACGCCGTCGCCGCTCAACCCGCTCGGCATCAAGGGCGCGGGCGAGGCCGGGGTCATCCCGGTGTCCGCCGTCATCGCCTCGGCCATCGAAGACGCCGAGGGCATCGAGATCGACCGCATGCCGATCTCCCCGTCGGACCTCTTCGACCTGCGTACCGCCCGTACGGCGTGATCCTTACGCCCTGATCGGCGCGCGGGTCCGCCGGACGGGGTACCCGCGAATCAACCCGGCGGGGGACGCCCCGGCCCGCCTCCGCCCGGCATTCTCGATATCCGGCAACCAGCACGCAACCGATGTGACCAAGGTCGCATCGCATTGCTCTACAGCTTGTAGTACTACTGCTAGTAGATGAACTACAGCCTGTAGAGCTCAGGAGTCGACGGGGATGATGGACGCACTTGACCTGGCGCGGTGGCAGTTCGGGGTGACCACCGTTTACCACTTTCTGTTCGTGCCCCTGACCATCGGTCTGGGGATCTTCGTGGCCGGCCTGCAGACGGCCTGGCACCGCACCGGGAAAGAGCACTACCTGAAGCTCACGAAGTTCTTCGGGAAGTTGTTCCTGATCAACTTCGCCATGGGCGTGGTGACCGGCATCGTGCAGGAGTTCCAGTTCGGCATGAACTGGAGTGAATACTCCACGTTCGTCGGCGACGTCTTCGGGGCGCCGCTGGCGATGGAGGCGCTGCTGGCCTTTTTCATGGAGTCCACGTTCCTGGGGCTGTGGATCTTCGGGTGGGACAAGCTGCCGAAGAAGGTGCACCTGGCGTGCATCTGGGCGGCGGCCATCGGGTCCAACCTGTCGGCGTACTTCATCCTCGCGGCCAACGCCTGGATGAAGCACCCGGTCGGCTATGAGGTCGTGGACGGCAAGGCCAGGATGACGGACCTGTGGGCGGTGCTGATGAACTCGACGGCGCTGGCTCAGGTGCCGCACGTGATCGGGGCGGCGTTCGTCGTGGCGGGCGGCTTCGTGCTGGCCGTGAGCGGCTACTGGCTGCTCAAGACGCGGGCCGACATGTGGCGCAGCGCGGCGCGGGCGGCGCTGGTGATGACCGCCATCGCGGGGGCGGTGGTCGCGGGCACCGGCGACACGTCGGCCAAGCTGATGTACGAGCAGCAGCCCATGAAGCTGGCCTCCGCGGAGGGCCTGGAGCACGACACCGCGGGCGCGGCGTTCACCGTCGCCCCGGGCATCGAGATCCCGAACATGCTCAGCTTCCTCGCCACCAACGACTTCAACGCCACCGTCCAGGGCACCGAGGACCTGCAGCGCCGCTTCGAGCAGCAGTTCGGTCCCGGCGACTACCGGCCGAACCAGACGATGGTGTTCTGGTCCTTCCGGGTGATGATCGTCTTCGGGCTGGCCACGGTGGGCCTGTCGGTGCTGGGGTTGTGGCTGACCCGCCGCAGGCGCGCTTTCCCGCGGTGGTTGTCGCGGGCGTTCCTGCTCGCGCTGCCGCTGCCACTGGCCGCGGTGATCGCCGGATGGCTGCTGAGCGAGATCGGCCGCCAGCCGTGGACGGTCGCGGGTGAGCTGCTGACCGCTTCCAGCGTGTCGCCGGGGGTGACGCTCGCCGAGGTGGCCACGTCGTTGACGATCTTCACATTGTTGTACGGGGTGCTCGCCGTGGCCGAGGCCGTGCTGCTGACCCGGCACGTACGCAAGGGCGTCGACGAGCCCGAACCCGTCACCGAGAAGCCCGAGCGGCTCGAGCCGTCGCTGATGTACTGAGGAGGGACATCAACCATGATCGATCTCTGGTTCGTCATCATCGCCTTCCTCTGGACGGGCTACTTCGCGCTGGAGGGATTCGACTTCGGCGTCGGCCTGCTGGCGCCGCTCGTCAGCAGGAACGCCGCAGAGCAGCGGCAGAGCCTGCAGACCATCGGCCCGGTCTGGGACGGCAACGAGGTATGGCTGATCACCGCGGTCGGCGCGATGTTCGCCGCGTTCCCCGCCTGGTACGCGGGCGTGTTCAGTGCGTTCTACCTCCAGGTCACGCTCATCCTGGTGGGTCTGATCGTGCGCGGCGTCGGCCTGGAGTGGCGCGGCAAGGTGAACGACCCGCGCTGGTGCGACCTGGGCATCATGGTCGGCAGCGGGCTGCCGGCGTTCTTGTGGGGCGCGGTCTTCGCCGACCTGCTGTTCGACAGCGCGCCCGCGGCCGTGCTCGGCGGCGCGTTCACGCTGGCGGTGTGCGCGCTCCACGGCGCCGTGTTCCTGACGCTCAAGACCACCGGTCCGGTACGCCGCCGCGCCCGCGTCGCGGCCCTGGCGGCGAGCGCCGTGGTGATCCCGGTGGCCGTGTTCGCGCTGTCCAATCTCGGCACGTTCCCCGCGCTGGCCGCCATGGCGGCGCTGGCCGCGGCGACCGCCCTGATCTGGCGGCGCAGGGAGGGCTGGGCGTTCGCGGCCACCGCCGCGGCGATCGTGCTGACCACGCTGGCGGTCTTCATGGAGCTGCGCGTGTCGCCGCTGCCCGGGCTGACGCTGGCCGAGGCCGCCTCCGGGCCGTACACGCTGACGATGCTGAGCTGGATCGGGCTGATCACCTTGCCGTTCGTGCTGGTCTACCAGGGGTGGACATACTGGGTGTTCAGGAAGCGCGTTCAGGTGGCCCCCATCTAAGTGGCAGGCGCGCCGCCGAGGTAGAGCTTGCCGAGGCGGGGATCGGCGGCCAGTTCACGCGCCGGGCCGGAGATGTGCACGCGGCCGAGGTCGAGCACGCAGCCGACGTCGGCCATCTCCAGGGCCCGGCGCGCGTTCTGCTCCACCAGCAGCACCGCGACGCCGGTCCGGCGCATGAGATCGATCTGGTCGAAGACCACCTGCGTGTTGCGCGGGTCGAGCCCCATCGACGGCTCGTCCAGCAGCACCACCTTCGGCTCCAGCATGAGCGCGCGGGCGAACTCGACCTGCTTCTGCTGCCCGCCGGACAGCAGCCCGGCCATGCTCCCCCACCGCTCGGCCACCACGGGGAACAGCTCCTTGACGGTCTCGATGCGGGTGTTCAGCCGGGCCTGGTCGCGGACGGTGAACCCGCCGAGCCGCACGTTCTCGGCCACGGTCATCTCACGGAACACACTGTGGCCCTGCAGCACGTGGGCGAGGCCGAGGCCGAGCAGGCGCTGCGGCGAGAGCCCCGTCACGTCCTGGCCGGCCAGCAGCACGCGGCCGGAACGGGGCGTGAGCAGGCCGCTGGCGACTTTGAGCGCGGTGGACTTGCCGGCGCCGTTCGGGCCGACGAGGCAGACGACCTCGCCGGCGCGGACGGTGACGCTCAGGCGGCGCAACACGAGCGCGGCCCTGCCGTACCCGGCTTCGACGTCTTCCAGAGACAGCACGACTTCAGACACCGAGATACGCCTCCAGCACCCGTGGGTCGTCCCTGATCACGGAGGGTGGGCCCGCGGCGATGGGCGCGCCCCGGTCGAAGACGATGACGTGGTCGCACATGCCCATCACCATGTCCATGTTGTGCTCGACGACCAGGAACGTGCGGCCCTCGGCGTTGAGGTCGCGCACGAGCGAGACGATGCGGTCGATCAGCGCCGGGTTGACGCCGCCTGCCGGCTCGTCGAGCAGCACCAGCTCCGGCTCGGCCATGAGGATGGCGGCCAGTTCCAGGAGCTTCTGCTGGCCGTAGGACAGGTCGCGGGCCTCGGCGTCCTCCAGGTGCTCGATGCCCATCCTGCGCAGCCAGTGCCGGGCCCGCTCGACCTCGCCCTTGTCGCGCAGGCCGGCCAGCAGCTCGCGCAGGCGGGTACGGCGGACGGCGACCAGCATGTTCTCCAGCACCGTCAGGCGCGGGAAGACCCGGCAGAGCTGGAAGGTGCGGCCGATGCCGGCGTGCGCGATGCGGTGCGGCGAGTGGCGGGTGATGTCGCGGTCGCGGTAGAGCACCCGGCCCGCGTCGGGCTTGATCATGCCGGTGATGAGGTTGAAGAACGTGGTCTTGCCTGAGCCGTTCGGCCCGATCAGGCCGTTGATCTTGCCCTCGAGCAGCTCCACGCTCGCGCCGTCCACGGCCAGCACGCCGCCGAACGACTTGCTCAGCCCCTCGGTCCGTAGCGAGCTCATGGCGCGACCCCCTGGAGTCGCTGCTCGGCCGTCTCGTCGGGAATGGACGGCCCGGCGCGCCTTCTGGTGAAGCGGGCGAGGATGCCGTCTGGCATGAACAGCACGACCAGCACGAGCACCAGGCCCGTCGCGGTCAGGTGGATCTGCGTCTCGCCCAGCGCGATCAGGAAATACTCCCCGGCCGGGGCCACGATGAGCGCCCCCAGTAGCGGGCCGAACAGGTGGCGCACGCCGCCGAGCAGGCTCATCAGCACCATGTACGAGCCGATGAGGATGGAGAAGACGAAGATCGGGTCGAGGCTGCCGAACCAGACCGCGTAGAGCCCGCCGGCCAGCGCCACGAACAGGGCGGACAGGGCGAACGCCGTCACCTTGTACGCCCCTGTCGGCACGCCCAGCGACTCGGCCTTGTCCTCGTCCTCCCTGATCGCTCGCAGGCCCGCGCCGAAGCGGGAGCGGGAGACGTACCACCAGCAGGCCAGCGCGATCGCGAGCAGCGCCAGGAACAGGTAGAAGAACACCATGTGCGTCTGGCCGCGGTGCAGGTCGGGGAAGGGCGAGGGGACCTGCAGGCCGGTGGAGCCGCCGGTGAGGGAGCGCCAGCCCTGCACGACGAGGTTCATCATGGACACGAGCGCGATCGACACGATCACGAACGACGCGCCGCGCACCCGGACCGCCGCGATGCCCACGACCACCGCGAACACCGTGACCAGCAGCGCCGACGCCAGCAGCGCCAGGACCCACGGGACCCCGGCCCGGACGACGAGGAGGCCGGTGCCGTACGCGCCGAGGCCGAAGAACGCCGAATGGCCGAGCGAGACGTAGCCGGTGAAACCGCCCAGGAGGTTCCAGGAGGTGGCCATGGCGGCGTACATGACGGTCAGCGCGCCCGCGTACACGAGGTAGTAGTTGGGCACCAGAAACGGATAGGCGATCGCCAGCGCGGCGACCAGCAGGGGGAGTCCTCTAGAAGCGATGCGCAAGCCGGCCTCCGAAGAACCCCTGGGGGCGCACGAGCAGGGCCAGGAAGAGGAAGACGTAGAACATCATCGTGGCCCACGTCGCGTCCACGGTGACCAGCACGAGGCCCTCGACCACACCCAGCGTGATCGCCGCCAGCGCCGCGCCGATCACGCTGCCCAGGCCACCGACGACGATGATGGCCATGAGCTTGCCGATCCACACCCAGTGCGAGGCGGGGAAGAACGGCGTGATCAACGCCAGCACCGTGCCGCCCACGGCCGCCGTGGCCAGGCCCACGCCGAAGCCGTAGCCGGCCACGCGCTCGGTATGGATGCCGACCAGCCTGGCCGCCTCCCGGTGCTGGATCGTGGCCCGCAGCGACTGCCCGAACCTGCTCTTGACCAGCACCGCGAACAGCACGACGAGAGTGATCGCGGCGACCCAGAATGCGATGATCTTGTCATACGGGAGGTGCACGCCGCCGATGGTCAGTGACCGGGTGGCGTACTCCATGCTGATCGACTTGTACGAGCCGGTGTAGAACGTGCCGAGCAGGCCCTCGATCGTCAGCGCGATGCCGAACGTCAGCAGCACCGACATCATCGCCAGGTTCTCCGGGGCCAGCCGCGCGACCAGCAGCCGCTGCACCGCCACGCCCAGCCCGAAGAACAACGGCACCGTCACCGGCAGCGCCAGGAACGGGTCGAGGCCGAACACCGTGTGCACGGTGTAGGTCAGGTACGCGGCCAGGAACAGGAACGCCGGGTGCGCCACCATGACCACCCGCATCACGCCGAAGTACAGCGACAGGCCCGAGGCGAGCAGGGCGTACAGGCCGCCCGTCAGCACGCCCAGGGCCAGTCCCTGCAGGAGCAGGCTCACCATTCCTTCTTCGGGTAGACGATGTCGGCGGTCTTGGCGCTCTCCGGCAGGACGATCTGGACCTTGCCGTCGACGTACTGCTGGATCATGTGCGCCTGCTCGGGCCTGCCCTGGTCGTCGAACGACAGCGGGCCCACGACCGTGTCGAAGGTGCCCTGCCTGATGTGGTCGGCCAGCTTGTCCTGGCATTCCTTGGTCGGGTCGACGCACTTGACCGCGGTCACGGCCGCCTCGACGATCTGGCCCACGGTGTAGCCGTTGGCGGCGTCCTCGTTGGCCTCGCCGCCGAACATCTCCTTGTACCGCTTGACCATGTCCTGGTTGCCGGTGAACGTGGCGGTCGCCGACCAGCCGACGGGCGAGATGATGTGCTCGGCCGCCCCCTTCACCGCGGTGGGGAACTCGGCCAGCGTCGGTCCCGTCGAGAACGCCGCCAGCTTGGGCTGCACCTTCAGCTCCTGCAGCGCCCGCACCAGGCCCACCGAGTCCTCGAACTGCGTGCCGCCCACGACGATGTCCGGCTTCGCGGCCGCGATCTTGGCGGCGATGGGCGCGAAGTCGGTGGTCTCCGGCGGGTAGACCTCGTCCACCACCGTCTTGATCCCGGCCGCGGCCAGCTTGTCGCGCAACCCGTACGCGGTGCCCTGCGCGAACGGGTCGTCCAGGCTCGCGTACGCCGCCGTCTTCGGCTTCTGGTCGGCCGGCAGCTTGAGTATGTAGTCGGCCAGATAGTTGTAGTGATCGCTGGCGATCGCCGGAGCCGCGTAGAACAGCCGCTTGAAGCCCTGCTCGAAGACCTCCTTGGCGGCCCCGGCCGGCTCCACGAACACCATGTTGTACGACTCCGCCACCTTCGCCGCCGGGATGACCAGCCGCGACGAGAACGGCCCGAACACCAGATTGACCTTGTCCTGGGTGATCAGCGACTCGTAGTCGGAGCTGACCCGGTTGGGGTCGGAGGCGTCGTCGCGGAAGATCAGCTCGACCTTCCTGCCCAGCAGGCCGCCCTTGGCGTTCACCTGGTCGGCCCAGACTTGGTAACCCTCCTGGATGCCCTTCCCGGGCTCGGAGAAGTCACCGGTCAACGGCAGCGAGATACCGATCTTCACCGGCCCCGTCTGCTGGCCCGGCGTCTGGGCGCCACCGGGCTCGTCGGTCTTGGCGCAGGCGGTCAGTCCTAATGTGCAGATCGAGATGATCGCCAGGCCCTTGAGAACTCTTGCCATCGAGGGAACCCCCGTTTGGAGAGGTGCCGCGTAAGCGCTTTCGGAAGCGCTTTCGGTTACGATTACACGGGATTCAGCCCCGGACAAGGGGGTTCGTATGGCACATCGGCCGCCCCGCCTCGTGGACGTCGCCAAAGCCGCAGGAGTCTCACTGGCCACCGCCTCGCGCGCCATGACGGGCAGCACCGGGGTCAGCCCTCAGCTCGCGGCCCACGTGCAGGCGGTCGCCTCCCAGGTGGGGTACGTGCCCAACAGCCATGCGCGGGCGCTGGCGGGCGGGCAGGCGTCCATGGTCGGGCTGATCGTGCACGACGTCGGGGACCCGTACTTCGGCGAGATCGCCAGGGGCGTGCTGCGCGAGACCGAGAGCCTCGGCTACCTGGCGTTGATCAGCCAGACCCAGCGTGACCCGGGCGCGGAGCTGGGCAGGATCCGGGCGCTGCGGGCCCACCGGGTGACCAGGATCGTGCTGGCGGGCTCCGGCTACATCGAGGCGGCGACCGAGACCGACATCGCCGCCGAGGTGCGCTCGTACACCGCGGCGGGCGGGCGGGTGGCCGTGATCGGGCGGCACCACCTGCCGGTGGACGCGGTGCTGCCGGACAACGCGGGCGGTGGGGTCACGCTCATGCGGCACCTGCTCGACCTGGGCCATCGCCGGCTGGGCGTGCTGGGCGGCCCGGCCAACCTGACCACCGTGGAGGACCGGCTGGCGGGGCTGCGCACGGCGTTCGACGTGGCCGGGCTGGACTGGCGCTCGGTCCCGGTCGTGCACGGGGACTTCACCAGGGAGGGCGGCGCGGCGGCGACCGCGCAGCTGATGCGGGCGCGCCCAGACCTGACGGCGGTGGTGGCGTTGAACGACCCGATGGCGGTCGGTGCGCTGTCGTGGTTGCTGAACCACGGGCGCAGGGTGCCGGAGGAGATCTCGGTGGCCGGGTTCGACGACGTGCCGGTGGCGCGCGACGTCTACCCGGGGCTCACGACGATCAGGCTGCCCATGGTGGGGATGGGCAAGGAGGCCTTCGAGCTGGTGCTCAAGCCGCCCGCCTCGCGCCCGCGCCGCCGCCGTACCCGTCACGAGCTGGTCATCCGCGCCTCCACCGCCCCACCCCCACCCTGACCGGCCGTCGTCCTCACAGCGGCCGCCGCCCCCTTGACAGACCTTTCCCCCGGGATACGATCCGCTCGAAGGTCACGTAAGCGCTTTCGGAAGCGCTTACGCCCGGCGAGAGGATGCCCGGATGTCAGCCCTTCGCACTCTCACCCTCGCGGCCGCACTCGCCCTGGCCGCCCCCGCACTCCCACTGCCCGCCCAAGCCGCCACCGTCCAGGACTGCGCACTCGGCCACGCCCGCGTGAAGCATGTGGACGCCGGCCACAATTGGGCGCCCGTGACCCCTGCCAAGTGGCAGTTCCCAGGCGACCAGGTCATACTCGCCGAGGCCGGGGTCGCCCGCCCGGGACCGCGGCGCCCCTTCGAGTACGCGGTGCTCAAGGCCGGGCCCGAGTTCGCCTCCGCACGCATTGACGCCAAGGTCCGCCTGGACACGCCGACCAGCGTCAGCAACCGCGACGTGATCATCGTGTTCGGCTACCGGTCGGACACCGAGTTCTACTACGTGCACCTTTCGCAGGACAACACCATCTACCCGCACAACGGGATCTTCGTCGTCAACAACGCCGACCGCCTGCGTATCGACGACCAGTGGAACGGCCAGGTCGGCGCGCCGCCCGCGGTGACGGACACCGAATGGCACCGCGTCCGCGTCACGCACTGCACGGACACCGGCCGCATCTCGGTCTATGTGGACGGCGCCGAGACGCCGCTGATGACGGCCACCGACCGCACGTTCACCTCCGGCCGGGTCGGCTTCGGCTCGTTCGACAACATCGGCAGGATGCGCGACATGACCGTCAAGGGCACTCCGGCCCGCGACGGCACCGCGCCCGTTGAGCAGTAAACCCGCGAATCGACACCCCTTGGTGGTGAGGCATGCCCAGAACCCTCCGAGGCCTGCTCGCCGTGCTGCTGGTGACCGCGTTATGCGCGTCGCCGGCGGCCGCGCAGGCGGAGCCGACTCCGATCGACGACCCCATCCCCGAGAAGCCCACCGCGTCCGGCCTCACGCTGACGCTCGAGGAATTCGCCTCGTTCCCGAAGACGGACACGATGCCGCCGCCGACCGACCAGCGCCTCGTCCGCTGGGCCAGGATCAACTACCTGGGTGAGCTCCCCGACGGCTCACGCCGCCTGTACGTCAACGACCTCAACGGCAAGCTCTACTTCCTGGACAAGAGCGGGGGCCGGCCGCGGGAGTACCTCGACGTCGGCGCCACGTTCGCGCCCGACTTCATCTCGGGACGAGGCCTCGGCAGTGGCTTCGGCTTCGCCGCCTTCCATCCGGAATTCGGCAGGAACGGCAAGTTCTACACCGTCCACACCGAGTGGGGTGACGCGCTCACCACCAAGACCCCCGACCTGCCGCCCCAGCCGGGCGTCAGGTTCCACGGCGTGATCAACGAGTGGACGGCGACGGACCCGAAGGCCGGCACGTTCACGGGCACCCGCAGGGAGGTGCTGAGGCTCGGCTTCTCCGGCCAGATCCACGGCATCCAGCAGATCGACTTCAACCCGGCCGCCCGCCCCGGTGACAAGGACTACGGCCTGCTCTACCTCGCCGCCGGCGACGGCGGCCGCGGCGTCAGCAGCGACGACCCGCAGAACCTCGCCGTGCCGTACGGCAAGATCCTGCGCATCGACCCGTCCGGCACGAACGGCGCCAACGGCCGGTACGGCATCCCCGCCGACAACCCGTTCACCGGCCAGCCCGGGGCGCTCGGCGAGATCTACGCCTACGGCATGCGTGACCCGCACCGCTTCAGCTGGGACTCGCAGGCCGGCAACCGGCTGTTCCTGGGCCACATCGGCGAGCACGCCATCGAGGCCATCTACGACGTCGGCTCCGGCGACAACCTGGGCTGGAGCGAGCGCGAAGGGCCGTTCCTGTTCAACAAGGCCGACCGCTGCCACCTCTACACGCTGCCCGACAACGACGTCGAGCTCGGTTACACGTACCCGGTGGCGGCCTACGACCACGACCCGCCGCCCGGTCACTCCTGCACGAGCGACAGCGGCCACGCGGTCGTCGGCGGGTTCGTCTACCGCGGACTCAAGCTGCCGCTGCTCCACGGGAAATACCTGTTCGGCGACATCGTGGACGGTCAGGTCTTCTTCACGATCGCCGCGCAGATGAGGGAGCAGACCGGCCGCCGGGCCACCATCTACAAGCCGCGGCTGGTGGACACCGCCGGCAAGCAGGTCACCATGCAGGACCTGGCCGGCCACACCCGGGTGGACCTGCGTTTCGGCCGAGACGCCGCCGGCGAGCTGTACGTGTTGTCGAAGGCCAACGGCAAGATCTGGAAGATCACCAAGGCCGGGTGGACGCCGCCCGACGTCCTGCCGAGCCTGCGTGACGACCTGGTGGCGGCGTACGACTTCGAGCACCCGGTGGCCGGCGACCCGGCCAAGGAGCGGGACCAGGGCCTGTCGGGCACGAACATCACGCTCGTCAACGGCGGCGCCGCCATGCGCGTGGCCGACCGCGCCTACCGGGGCAGCACGTACGCGCTCCAGACCCGCCAGGTCGAGCCCGCCACGGCAGGCAACGACGACTGGAAGGCCGGGATCTACGGCGAGAACGGCGTGCCGACCCTGCGGGCGTTCAACGCCGTCCAAGGCGTGACCATCATGGGCTGGTTCAAGATGCAGGGCACGGGCCCGGCGCCCAACTCCAACACCGCCGACCCGGCCGACTTCTTCAATGCGATCGGCCTGGCCGGGGTGCTGAGCGGCAACTCGCAAGGCCACGACGTCAGGGCGCTCCTGGAGTTGATCGCCGTGAACGGCGAGCTGCGCGTGGTGGCGCTGGCCCGCCGCGTGGACGGCAGCAGCTCGCAGACCTTCGCCGCCGGCCAGCCGTGGCAGGAGATCCTGCCGCGGGACCAGTGGGTGTTCCTCGCCGCGACGTTCGACTTCGACACCGCGACGATGAAGCTCTACCGGAACGGCCGCCCGCTCGACGGCTTCTCCACCGTCGCCGGCGACCCGTGGGGCGTCGAAGGGGATCCCGAGCCCGACGTCACCTCGGCCACCGACCCGCGCGGCATCAAGATCGGTGGCAGCTACCCGCAGAACACCAGGGAGCAGAACCCGTGCGCCTGCCGCATGGACGGGTTGATGTTCCTGGACCGGGTGGTGTCCCCGGGTGAGGTAAGAGCCCAGTACGAGCTGATGCGTTAGCCCACGACCCGCATCATCTTGGTCCTGTGGTCGGTCGTGTGCAGGTCGCCGCCCAGCCGCTCTTTGAGCCGGCCGAGCACCTGCCTGCTCGACAGCACCGCCCACAACCTGCCGACAAGATGCGGGTCGTCCGTGGGGACGGAGTCCATCCAGCGGTCCTTGCCCACCTTGGTCCTGAACGTGGTCACGAAGAACGCGCCGTCCGGGGTCCTGCAGTACCCGGTGCGGATCTCGGCGGCGTTGACCTGCATGCGGGGCTTGCAGCCGACCTTGGCGGAGAGCTGCTCGACCGTGAGCGGGGTCTTATCGGCCTTTCCGCCGGCGGCGACAGGGCCGCCGCCGCTGCCGCTGCCAGGGGAGCAGGCGGCGACCAGCCCGGCCAGCAGCACGAGGGCGGCCGGACGCGCGAACGTCGTCATGTGCGCACCCAACGGGTCACTTGGGCGTCTGTGAGACCCGGTGGTCGGTCAGGTGCAGGTCGCCGTTGAGCGTGGGCTTGAGGACCTCCAACACCTCGAGCGGGCCCAGAACAGTCCAGCGGGGGCCCACCAGATGCGGGTTGTACTCGGGCGCCCGGTCCATCCACTCGTCCTTGAGCTTCTCGGTCTTGAAGGTGTTGACGAAGAACTCGCCTTCCTTGGTCTTGCAGTACGCCGTACGGATTTCATCGGCGTCGACCTGCATCTTCGGCTTGCAGCCCACCTTGGCGGAGAGTTGCTCGACGGTTAGGGGGGCGGCGTTGGCCTGCGCATTTCCCGCTGCTCCGTAGTCACTGTTCTTCCCGACGTACTGGGAACAGCCAGTGACCAGCCCGGCCAGCAGCGCGAAAGCGGCCAGACGTGGAAATGTCGTCATGTGCGGAGGTACGCAGGGCCTGCCACCCCGGTTCAGCGACCTGCCGCCTCGGTTCAGCTCAGGACGACACAACCGCGGGCGGCCAGTCGCCGCAGCACCTCGGGATCGCCGTCGAGCTTGTTCCACCGCAGATCGAGCTTCTCCAGCGCGGGCAAGTCGGCCAGGGACTCGGGCAGCTCGCGCAGCCGGTTGTTCCGCAGGTCGAGGTGGGAGAGCTTGGGCGGCATCGTGTCCGGCAGCTCGCGCAGGTTGTTGTTCCGCAGGTCCAGCACGCGGAGCTCGCTGAGCCCGGCGACCTCGGCGGGCAGCCGGATCAGCCGGTTGCCCTGCAGGTGCAACTCCCGCAACCGCGCCAGGCCACCGATCGTGCCGGGGAGCTCCTCCAGCCGATTGTTGTAGAGCCGCAGCTCCACCAGCGAGGCCATGCCGCCGATCGCGTCGGGCAGGCAGGTGAGCCGGTTGTCGGTCAGGTTGAGGTAGGCGAGCCGGTCCAGCCGTCCGATCGACTCGGGCACCCGCGTGAACAGGTTGTCGCTGAGGTAGAGGTAGTCGGTGAGCGGCAGGTCGCCGAGCTCGGGCGGGATCTCGGTGAGCCGATTGTGGCCCAGGTCGAGCAAGCGGAGGCGGGTCAGGCCGCCGATGGCCGCGGGGATCTCGGTGAGCGCGTTCTCTGCCAGGTTGAGCGATTCGAGTCCGGTCAGTTTCCAGAGGGAGCCCGGCACGTCGGTCAGGCCGTTCCCGCCGATCGCGAGGTGGCGGAGCGCGGGGGGCAGCCGGTCGGGCAGGGCGCCGATGCGGTTGCCGTACAGGAAGAGTGTCTCCAGCCGCGGTGGGCAGGCCGGGAAGGTCGTCAGCTCGTTGCCGTCGAGGTGCAGCGTGCGCAGGGCGGTGAGCCGGGAGAGATCGGGCAAGCGGCGCAGACCATTGCCGTCAAGCCGCAACTCCTCCAGCGCGGCCAGCCCCGCCACGCGGTCGGGTACCTCGGCGATCGCGTTCCAGGCCAGGTCGATCAGCCGGACGTCGTCCGGGACCTGCGGGAAGGCGGCCAGTCCGGCACCGGGTGCGCGCATGGCGTCGATCATCCCAGACGGGCGGCACGGAATGAGGCGTGGTTGCGTGCGGTGGCGATGAAGTCCGCATGGTCAACTGCGTCCATCGTCCCCCGTAGGCTCCATCCGCACGTCGTCGAGCGGGCCGTCTGGCAGGTGTTGCCCTTATCCGGGCTGGTCGTGCTGCTTAGAGTGTTCGGCATGAAAGTGGCGGGCAGTGCCGTGATCGGCGTTCAGCGGAATCAAGTGTGGGCGGCGCTCCAGGACCCGGCGGTGCTGGTGCGCACCATTCCGGGGTGCGAGCGCCTGGAGGAGTGCGGACCGGACACCTACCGAATGACGGTCAACGCGGGGGTTGCGTCCATCAAGGGCGTCTATCAGGGCGAAGTCGCGTTGGCGGATCCGCTGGCGCCCGAGAGCTTCACGCTCAAGGCGCGTGGGCAGGGGGCGCCGGGGACAGTGGACGCCACCGTCCAAGTACGGCTGAGCGAGATCGACGGGGGGACCCGGGTCGACTACGACGCCGACGCCGTGATCGGCGGGACGATCGGCGGGGTCGGGCAGCGCATGCTCGGCTCTGTGGCCAAGCGGACGGCGGGCGAGTTCTTCGCCGCCGTGGAGGAACATTTGTGCGCGCCGGCAGTTCCCGCTCCCGGCCTGGCCTCCGATGCGGACAGGGCCGCCGTCCCGGCGAGCGCTGTGCCAGGTGCGCTGGCGGGCGAGCGCACCGGTGCGGTCGGCGAGGCCGGTGCCGTCGGGGCAGTCTACGAGCGGCCACCCAAGCGGCACACCGAGACGCGGCCGTGGGTGATGCTGGCGTCGTTCGGCATGGGGGCGGGCATCGCGCTCACGAGTGTCGCGATCGGCTGGGTCCTCGGCCGCGCCTCCCGCCGCCGCTCCTGAGCGCCGGGACAGGTGGCGCTCAGCGTTGCGTCGCTTGGCGAGGCGGGCGGTGCTCGGCGGGGCGCTGGGCCGTCACAGTGCCGGTGATGGCCGGTGGGGCAGCCGGGGCTCTCGCGGAAAAGGATCTCCCGGCGTAGCGTGGCGGGTATGCGGCAGGCACACGCGGAGGACGCACGGACAGAAGCCAGGCGAATCGTACGCAACCTGCTCGGCGAGGAGCGTCCCACCGCCGAGACCCTGATCGGTGACGTGCGCCCCGTGCTCGGGGACGAGCGGACCGACCGCACGCTCGAACTGGCCCTCGGCGCCTCGCTCACCAGGCGCTCCGCCGAGCTGGCCGCCCTCGCCGCGCTGCTGGTCGGCACCCGCGAGCTGGGCGCGGACTGGTGGGCACGGCCCAGGGGCGGCAAGTTGCCGCCGCCGGACGAGGTGGTGCGCACGGCCGTCGCGATCGAGCCGTGGACCGACCTGACCGCGCTGGAGATGCTGGCCGCCTGGATCTCCGACGACGCCGCCGACCAGCTGTGGGGCCAGCCCTCCGCCCAGGTGGATCTCAATTCCTGGCAGGCCGAGGACCGGTTCGACCTGCCGCCGGGCGTCAAGCCGGGGCAGCGGCTGGTGGTGCACTTCGACGCCGGAGGGCGGCTCGACGCGGTCGTCACCCGGCGGGCCGACGAGGACCTCGGGTCCAATCTCGACTTCCACTCCCTGCGGTACTCGCGGCCCGCCGAGGCGCAGTGGAGCTGGGGGGTGGCGGCCGGTCTCGGCCCGCACTCCCTGCCGGGGGACAACCCCGACCCGTACGCCCGCGAGGCGCCTGCCGCCGCCGTGGGCATCCTGCGTGCCTGGGCCCTGCGTCACGGCGCCTCCCGCGAGCAGCTCGGCGAGCGCTGGCAGACGGTCGGCGACGTGGTGGCCGCCATCGAGCGGGTCGACTGGATGTGGCGCAGCGGCGAGTGGTTCGGGTGGTGGCGCGGCGCGTCGGCGCTCGTGGACGACTCGGCCTACCTGCCGTACCGGCTGGAGGAGCTGGCCGCGGGTTGACGGGCCGGAATCGCACCGTTCCCGGCGCCCCGGCGACCGGGGGCGACGACGCCGATCGCCCCGCCGTGTGAGAATCGGCGTGTGTCGAGACGCCGTCGCCTTGGTTACCTGCTCAAGCACGCCAACCTGCGCCTGGCCGAGCTGACGGGCCCCGCGCTGGAGCCGTACGGCATCGATGGGCGCGAGTTCGCGGTGCTGTCGGTGCTCGGCTCGGCGGACCCGCTGTCGCAGCTGGAGGCGGCCCAGCGGCTCGCGATCGACCGGACCACGATGGTGAGCCTGGTCGATGCGCTGGAGCGGAAAAAGCTCGTGGGGCGGCGGCCGGATCCGCACGACCGGCGCAGGAACATCGTGGAGCTGACCGGCCAAGGCCGCGAGACCCTGGACGGGGCCACGCGGGCCGTGGACGGTGCCGAGGCGGCGTTTCTGGGCGGGCTGGCGGAAGAGGACGCACGGCTGTTCAGGGACGTGCTGGGCCGCCTGGTCGGGTAAGTCCTCGATGCGTCAGATGGCCTCGTCGGGTAAACCCTCGACGCGTTAGACGGCCTCGACGCGCTAGACCGCCTGCTGTGCTGAGCCCTCGCCGAGCCGGCCGGCGCGGTGGTGGCGGCGGCAGAGCACCTGGTAGCGGACGAGTGAGGCGTCGGTGTCGCCGATCATCACCTGCTCGCCGGTCCGCACCATCGCCCCGCCCACGACCCTGGCGTTCAGCTGCCCGGGCCGACCGCACCAGCACAGCACCTCGACCTGCAGCCGGCACACCTCGTCGGCCAGCTCGAACAGCCGCTGCGCCGCCGGGAACATCACGGAACGGAAGTCG
This sequence comes from Nonomuraea sp. 3N208, assembly GCF_052245935.1. Lineage (NCBI taxonomy): Bacteria > Bacillati > Actinomycetota > Actinomycetes > Streptosporangiales > Streptosporangiaceae > Nonomuraea > Nonomuraea sp. 3N208. Next base: position 274,378 of record NZ_JBQQBR010000006.1, read on the forward strand.
GAGGCCAGCCCGAACGCGTACACGTCCACGCCGTGCTCGTCCACCAGGTCCGCCAGCTGCTCGATCTGCTCGACCGTGTAGAAGCACGCCTCGTCGCAGATCAGGTAGTCGATCCGGTCGCGCGTCGCCGTAACCAGCCGTACGAGGTCGAGCGAGTCGTCCACCTCGATGGCCTCGAGACCGAGCCCGATCCGGCTGGTGACCTTCGGCCCGCCCGAGCGGTCGTGTTTGGTCAGCACCAGGCCCCGCCGCCCTTGTCGCCCATGGTTGTAGTTCATCTGGAGCGCGAGCGTCGACTTCCCACAGTCCATGGGGCCGAAATAGAACTTCAGTACAGCGTCCCTGGCAGCGGAGGGTACGGCAGACAAGGCAGACGATTCGGTCACGGGCGGCCAGCTTAGCGGCTTGGCTTGTTCCATGACCTCGTGGGACATTTTCCCCCTGAGGTTTCAGGAGGAACTGTGGTCACCGATAAACCACCGGCGCTCGACGCGATGATGAAGCAGGACGACCTCACGGCCGCCCAGGCTGACGCCACCCGATGGCGGTACGGCTTCCTCGTCGTGGTGACGGGCATTGTCGCGGTCTTGGTCGCCTTCGGCGCCGCCGTATTCGCCACCGGCGAGTTCGCCCCGCTTTTCGCTGGTGTGGCCGGAGTGATCGGTACCATCATCGGAGCATATTTCGGGGTGCAGGCAGGTCAGTCGGGGAAAGCGAGGGTGGAGGCCGAGCTCGCCCGTTCTCAGGAGATGGTGGTGCGCCTGGCGGCCTATGTCGGCACCGAGAACGCGCCCCGTGTCATCGACGAAGTGCTCGGCCGACGCCGAAGCTGAGGAGCCATGCGTAGCGTCCGTATCGGAGTGGACACCGGAGGCACATTCACCGACGTGGTCGCGGTGGACGAGCAGACCGGTGAGATCCTCACCACCAAGACCCCCTCGACCCCCGCCAACCCCGCGGACGGGTTCCTCGCCGGCATCGCGAAGCTGGGCGAGCTCGACGTCGGCTCGATCGTGCACGGCACCACGGTGGCCACGAACCAGTTGCTCGAGGACCGGATCGCGAACCTCGGATTCATCACGACCGAAGGCTTCGAGTTCGTCCTGGAGATCGCCAGGCAGAGCGTGCCCGACGGCTACGGCAACTCCTACTTCTGGGTCAAGCCGCCCAGGATCGTTCCCGTGCACCTGGTGAAGACCGTCGGCGGGCGGCTCGACCACCTGGGCAAAGAGGTGTGGTCGTTCTCGGAGGAGCAGGCCGTCGAGGTGGCCCGCTGGTTCCGCGCCAAGGGCATCACCGCGATCGGCGTGTGCTTCCTGCACTCCTACGCCAACCCCGAGCACGAACGCCGCATGCGCGAGGTGCTGTGGCGCGAGCATCCGGAGGCGGTGATCTCGTTGTCGAGCGACGTGCTGCGCGAGTACCGCGAGTACGAACGCTCGGTCACCACCCTCGTCGACGCGGCCGTCAAGCCGGCCATGCGCGGCTACATCGCCAGCCTCTCCACCCGCCTGGGCCGGCCGTTCTCCGTCATGAAGTCCAACGGCGGCATCCTGTCCGCCCGCGAGGTCGTCAACCAGCCGATCACCACCGTCCTGTCCGGGCCCGCGGCGGGCGCGCTCGGCGCGGCGCTCATCGCCTCCACGGCCGGGCACAAGTCGGTGATCACGCTGGACGGCGGCGGCACCTCGACCGACGTGGCCGTGGTGATCGAGGGCGAGCCGTCCATCACGACCGAGGGCGTCATCGGCCGCTACCCGTGCAAGATCCCGATGATCGACATCGTCACGGTCGGCGCGGGCGGCGGCTCGATCGCCTGGATCTCGCCCGAAGGCACGCTCAAGGTCGGTCCCAAGTCCGCCGGCGCCGACCCTGGACCGCTCTGCTACGGCAAGGGCGGGACGGAGGTGACGGTCACCGACGCGCACGTGTTCCTCGGCCGCATCCCGCCGCACCTGCTCGGCGGCGAGATCCCGCTGAACGCCGACGCCGCTCGAACCGGCATCGAGGGCCTGGCCGACAAGCTCGGACTCAGCCCGGAGCGCACCGCGACCGGGATCCTGGAGATCAGCGCGTTCAACCAGAGCAACGCGATCCGGCAGCTCACCGTCAAGCGGGGGCTGGACGTGCGGGACTTCCCGCTGGTGACGTTCGGCGGGTCCGGGCCGCTGCTGGCGTGCCGGCTGATCGACATCCTGGGCCTGCCCTCGGTCGTCATCCCGCGCGACCCTGGGAACGTTTCAGCGTTCGGGCTCCTCACAGTCGACGTCAAGAACGACTACGTCCGCACGTACGTCACCCGCGACCTATCCCTCGGCCAGGCCGCCGAGATCTTCCACGACCTGGAGCATCAGGCGGGCGAGGCGCTGGACCGCGAGGGCTTCGACGACCCGGTGTACGTCCGCAGCGCCGACCTGCGTTACTACGGCCAGGGCTACGAGGTCCGCGTCCCCGCCCCGGCCGGCGAGATCGACGCCGACTGGCAGGCCGAGGTGATCGACCGCTTCCACGACGCCCACGAGAAGCTCTACGGGTACGCCTACCGCGACGACCCCCGACACGGCGTCGAATGGGTGAACCTGCGCGTCTCGGGGATCGGCCCCATCACCCGCCCGACCCTCCGCCCCCTGGACAAGCCGGGCCCGGGCGCCACCTCCGTTCGCTCGGTGCACTTCGACGAGACCCGCGACACGCCGATCCACCAGCGGGCCGCCCTCGGCGCCGGCGCCAAGGTGTCGGGTCCGGCCGTGATCGAGGAGTACGGCTCGACGATCCCCATCCATCCCGGCTTCACCGCCACCGTGGACACGTACGGAAATGTGGAGATAAAGCGTGACTGATCCCATTCTCATCGAGATCGTCGAGGGCACGCTGGCCTCCGTGGAGAAGGAGGTCGAGACCGCCATCGCGCGGACGGCGCGCTCGCCGATGATCCGCGACGCGCACGACTTCCGCGCCGGCATCCACGACGCCCGCCTGCGCAAGCTGACCGGCCGCTCCTACAGCGCGCTCGTCCAGCCGATCGTGCGTGACTTCCCGATCGAGACGATGAAGCCGGGCGACGTCTACTTCCACAACGACGTCTACCTCTCCGAAGGCGGCATCGGCCACCTGCCCGACCTGTGCGTGACCGTGCCGGTGTTCCACGAGGGCGCCGTCGTCGCGTTCGTGCAGGCGTTCGGCCACCACGACGACATCGGCGGCGCCGTGCCGGGATCGATGCCCTCGCACGCCCGTTCGGTGTTCGAGGAGGGCCTGATGGTCCCGCCGATCAAGTTGTGGGACGAGGGCGTGCCGAACGAGGCCGCGCTGCGCATCATGACGCGCAACTCGCGGATGCCCGACTCGCTGGCCGGAGACCTGGACGCCGAGTGCTCGGCCTGCCTCATGGGGGCGCGTCGGTTGAGCGAGCTGTTCGAGCGGTACGGCAGGCAGGCCGTCGAGGAGTGCTTCGACGCGATCATCTCGAAGACCACGGAGACGTTCCGCAGGGAGCTGCTGTCGAAGCTCCCCGAGGGGACGTACGTGTGGGAGGACTACGCCGAGCACGACGGCGTGGACGAGCCCCGCCTGCACGCCCAGCGCATCACCCTGACCGTCGACCACGCGGCCGAGTCACCTTTGACGATCGACTTCACCGGCACGTCCCCGCAGGCCAAGGGCCCGATCAACCACGCGGGCGACTACGCAGGCGGCGTGTTCCTGAAGAAGTGGCTGGCCCCTGTGCTGCGCAACCTTGCCGACACGCCGGAGCGGATGGCCGAGCTGGACGTCAACGAGGGCGTCGTGCCGCTCATCAAGATGATCTTCCCGGAGAAGGGCACCCTCCTCACCCCGATCTTCCCCGCTCCCACGAACGCCCGGACGTTCGTCATCCTGCGCCTGCTCGGCGTGCTCGCCGGCGTCCTGGCCAAGGCCACGGGCGGGCGGATGCCGGCCGACCAGGAGACGATCCGCTACACGGGCGTGTACGGGACGGACGCGGACGGGCAGCCGTATCTGATGCGGGAGGTCCTCGGCGGCGGCTCCGGCGGGCGCTGGTACGCCGACGGCGAGGACACCATCCATGTGGTGCCGGACTCACGCAACATCCCGGTCGAGTTCGCCGAGGCGCGGTGGCCGTTCCGGGTGGAGCGGCTGGCGCTGGCCTGCGACTCCGGCGGGCCCGGCATGTACAGGGGCGGGCTCGGCTACGACAAGCACATCAGGATGCTCCGGGACGCCTCGTACATGTCCATCGCCGACCGGTCGATCCTGTCCTGCTGGGGCGTCAACGGCGGCCTCGCCGGACGGCCGTTCCGGGTGGAGATCGCGGGCAAGGAGATGGAAGGCCTGGTGGACGACTATCCGGTCCAGGCCGGTGAGGTCATCCGCATCCGGACCACCGGGGGTGGCGGCTGGGGGTCGCCTTATGACCGGGACCCGCGGGCGGTGGCGGCCGACGTGCGGGACGGCAAGGTGTCGATCGCGGGCGCGCTCGGGGACTACGGGGTGGTGCTGGACGGGGACCGCATCGACGAGCAGGGGACGGCCGAACTCCGCGCCACCCTCCGGCCGCCGGCGGACCGGTTCTTCGACCGAGGGCCCGGTTACGCGAAGCTCTCGGGTGGGCGGAGTCTCGCAGAGGTAGACGAATTGTGAGTCGATGAGTCCATGCGGATTCCGCATGGGCTCTACCTGATGGCGGCCGTGCTCGTCTCCCCGAATGAGGCGGCGACGCACCGCGCGGCGCTCCGGGCGCTCCTGTTGCGTCGTCAGCGGACGCTGGTCCCGGCGTCGCATTGAAGCCGATCGCGCTCGACTGAGCCCAGACAGCGCAAAGCCCGGGCTCCTGTCGTCCGGCAGTCCACCCAGGCCCACTTCCACTCCTCCCCGCAGGAAGGCGGCGCGCCGCGACTTTATCGCTTACTCCTTGTCGAAGCTCGCGAAATACGTGGCCGCCATATCCTCGTCCCCGTGCCCCTGCGCCTCAGCGCGCCGGAACCGCTCCCCGGCCGCCGCCACCACATCCAGCCGCACCCCGGCCGACTTCCCTGCCTCGACGATCAACCGCGTGTCCTTCTCGGCATTGGACACGGTGAAGCTGGGCGCGAAGTCGCCCTCCATGATGGCCTTCGACTTGGCCTGGAAGTAGGCGTTGTCCAGCGGCCCGCCGCTGATCACCTGCCGGACCAGATCGGGATCAAGCCCCAGGCCCTTGGCGAGGGCGAGGGACTCGGCGATGACGGCGGTGAGGGAGATGGCGTAGCTCACGGCCGCCAGCTTCAGCTTGGACGCCGCGCCGTCCGCTCCGGACTCGCCGAGCCAGAGCGTGCGCTGGCCGACCGCGGCGAAGACCGGCTCCAGCGCCTGCTGGGCGGACTGCGGCCCCGCCGCCAGGATGATCAGCTTGCCCTGCTCGGCCGGCTGCTTCGTGCCCTGAACCGGCGCGTCCACGAACGTCAGCCCGTGCTCGCCCGCCAGCGCCGCCAGCCCGCCGACCGCGTCGATCCCGACCGTGCTCATCTGGGCCCATACCTGACCGGACCGCAGCCCGGGCGCGGCGGCGGTCATCGCCGCACGTACCGCGTCACCGTCGCTCAGCATCGTGACGATCACGTCCGCGCCCTCGACCGCCTCGGCCGGAGACCCGGCCACCACCGCGCCGTCGGCTTGCAAGGGCTCGGCCTTCTCTCGAGTGCGATTCCACGCCGTGACCGGCAGGCCGGACTTGACGAGGTTGCGGGCCATGGGAGCGCCCATGAGGCCGGTTCCGAGAAATGCGACAGAAGTCATGGGATCACCCTATGAAGGGCCGGGAAGTGGCCCGCGCCCGGGGGACCGGTAAGCCGACTGGAACGAGCTTTTAACGGCGCGGAAACACCACGGGAGTGCACTGAGGGGGACTCACCGAGAGTGTGAGGCGCACCTAGGGTTCCGCCGGTTCCACGGGTCTGGTCCGAGAGGTGCAGGCGGCCTGTGCCGGCCGCTCCACGGCGGGACAAAAGCCCGGGAGGTCAGCCACAGCCTGGCTGCCTTCCGGCCGGGCAACGATCATTCGGAGCTCGAATGCACTGGCACCCCCGCAAACTGCACGAGGACTACGGACCCGAAGCACGCTTCGCCGTCGAACGCGAGGCCGAGCTGCCCACCACCGCCTGGGACCGCGAGGTGGCCCGCGCCCTGGAGCTGGGCCTGCAGGGCGCCGACTCCATCGTGGACCGGCGCATCCCGACCTTCTCGCGCGGCGAATTGCCGCATTTCGCGGGCATCAACACCTTCCTCAAGGCCCCGTACGTCGAGGACGTGCGCACCTGCGGCGACTATGACGTGGCCGTGCTGGGCGCACCGTTCGACGGCGGCACGACGTACCGCCCCGGCACCCGGTTCGGGCCGCAGGGCATCCGCCGCATCTCGGCGCTGTACGGCCCGTACAGCTTCGAGCTGGGCGTGGACCTGCGCGAGTCGATCACGATGGCCGACCTCGGCGACATCTTCACGATCCCCGGCAACATCGAGAAAACTTTCGACCAGATCTCCAAGGCCGTCTCCCATGTGTACGCCAGCGGCGCCTTCCCCGTCGTCCTGGGCGGCGACCACTCGATCGGCTACCCGACGGTACGCGGCGTCGCCGAGCACCTGTCCGGAAATCTCGGGATCATCCACTTCGACCGGCACGTCGACACCCAGGAGACCGACCTCGACGAGCGGATGCACACGACGCCGTGGTTCCACGCCACCGACCTCCCGAACGTGCCCCCGCAGAACCTCGTCCAGATCGGCATCGGCGGCTGGCAGGCCCCCAGACCCGGCGTGAAGGTGGGTCGCGAGCGCGGCACCACCATCATGACGGTCACCGACTGCGTCGAGATGGGCATCGAGGCGGCCGCGGAAAGGGCGCTGGAGGTGGCCTGGCGGGACGCCGAGGCGGTGTGGTTGTCGTTCGACGTGGACTGCCTGGACGCGGCGTTCGTGCCGGGCACCGGGTGGCCGGAACCGGGTGGGTTCCTGCCGCGCGAGGTGCTCAAGTTCATCCAGATCATCGCCGATGCGGCGCCGCTGGCCGGGATCGAGGTCGTCGAGTGCAGCCCGCCGTACGACAACGCCGACATCACCTCGCTGATCGCCACCCGTGTCATCTGCGACACGCTCGGCTGCCTGGTCCGCTCCGGCCACCTGCCGGCCAAGAAGAAGGAGGCCGCGTCATGATCCGCCGGCTCCTGATCGCCGCCCTGCTCCTCCTCTGTGCCGCCTGTGGTGGCGGCGGCCAGTCCGCGGCGCCCACGGGTTCCGCAGACAAGGCCGTCACCCTGGGCTTCTCCGCCTGGCCCGGCTGGTTCCCGTGGCAGGTCGCCCAGGAGAAGGGGCTGTTCGCCAAGAACGGGGTCACCGTCGAGCTGAAGTACTTCGACAGCTACACCGACAGCCTCACCGCCCTGGCCACCGGGAACATCGACGCCAACAGCCAGACGCTGAACGACACGCTCGCCTCCGTCTCCGGCGGCGCCAAGCAGACCGTCGTGCTGGTGAACGACAACTCCACCGGCAACGACCAGATCATTGCCAAGCCGGGCATCACGTCGGTGGCGCAGCTCAAGGGCAAGACGGTCGCCGCCGAGCAGAGCACCGTGGACCATTACCTGCTGCTGCTCGCCCTGCGCAAGGCGGGGCTCAAACAGAGTGACATCACGTTCAAGCCGCTGCCCACGGACGCGGCGGCGGCCGCGTTCAAGGCGGGGCAGGTGGACGCGGTCGGGGTGTTCGCGCCGTTCACGACGACCGCTCTGGAGCTGCCCGGCGCCACCGCCATCGCCACGTCCAAGGACTTCCCCGGGGCCATCCCGGACCATCTGGTCGTGTCGCGCTCGCTGGCCGCCGACCGGCCGGAGGTCGTGCAGGGGCTGGTGAAGGCCTGGTTCGACACGCTGGCCTGGATCGGCGCGAACAAGGCGGAGGCCCAGGCGATCATGGCGAAGCGGGCGGGGGTGAGCGAGCAGGCCTACGCCGACTATGACGCCGGGACCACGATCCTCTCGCTGGCCGACAACCTGGAGGCGTTCAGCTCGGGGAGCCTGCAGAAGCAGGCCGAGGAGATCGGCGCGTTCCTCACCGAGTCGGGGCTGGCCGACACGGCCCCGCCGCTCGACGGCCTGCTGGATCCGCGCTTCGTCCAGGGCGTGTCGTCATGACGGGCCCGCGCACCCACGCGGCATCCGGTCCCGGGTCTGCTGAATCGGTGTCCGCGCCATTGGGCGCGCGGCCTCCGAGGAGGGTGGCCGCGGAGCCGGGCGCCGGGCACGCGAGCGAGCGGCGGTCACGAGACCGCGCCGACTGGCCGCCGCTCCCGAAACGGGCACCTCGCGTCCGGGGCGTCGACGGGGCGCCTGCCGAGGGCGGGGAGGCGCGGAGGCGGCAGGCCGGGTGGCGAGGACGGAGCGGGCGCAGCCTGACCGGGCGGGCCCGATGGGGGTTGCGGGTCGGGGCCGTCGTCGTGCCGCTGGGGCTCTGGGCGCTCGTCAGCTCGATGGGCGTCGTCGACCCGACGTTCCTGCCCTCGCCGGGCGCGGTCGCGCAGGCCTTCGTGGAGATGGCCGCGAGCGGGCAGCTGCTGTCCGACGCCGCGGCCAGCCTGGGCCGGGTGGGCGCCGGGTTCGGGCTGGCGGTGGCGATCTCGGTGCCGCTGGGCATGGCCATGGGCACGTCCCAGGTCGCCCTGGCGCTGCTGGAGCCGGTGATCGGGCTGTTGAGGTATCTGCCGGCGTCCGCGTTCATCCCGCTGCTGATCATCTGGCTCGGCCTGGGCGAACCGTCAAAGATCGCGATCCTGGTCATCGGGGTGGTGTTCTTCAACACGCTCATGACGGCCGACGCGGTGCGCGCCGTCCCCGGGGAACTGCGCAAGGCCGCCGCCACCCTCGGGGCGACGCGGGGCGAGGTGCTGCGCAAGGTCGTGTGGCCGTACGCGCTGCCCGGGGTCCTCGACGCGATGCGCGTGAACGCCGCCGCGGCATGGAACTTCGTGGTGGTGGCCGAGCTCATCGCCGCCGAGTCCGGGCTCGGCTACCGGATCGTCCGCGCCCAGCGCTTCCTGCAGACCGACCGGATCTTCGCCGTGCTGGTCGTGATCGGCATGATCGGCCTGGCCATCGACGTCGGCCTGCGCCTGGCGCGGGCGCGGGTGGGGAGGTGGGCCTCGTGACGCTCGTGCTGCGCGACGTGGCCAAGGAGTACGGCGGCAAGCGGGTGCTCGACGGCATCGGCCTGGAGCTGGACCCGGGCGACTTCGTGTGCATGGTGGGCGCGAGCGGCTCGGGCAAGTCCACGCTGCTCAGCATGATCGCCGGTCTGGAGCAAGTCACCGGCGGCACGATGGAGCTCGACGGCGTCCCGGTGAGCGGCCCGGGTCCCGAGCGTGGGCTGGTGTTCCAGTCGGGGGCGTTGTTCCCGTTCCTCACGGTCGCCGAGAACGTCGGCTTCGGCCTGCGCCTCCTGCCGCTGAAGGCCGCGGAACGCCGCCGCCGCGTCGAGTGGTACCTGTCCGAGGTGGGTCTGCTGCCGCTCGCGGACGCCCTGCCCAAGGAGCTGTCCGGCGGCGAGCGGCAGCGCGTGGCGATCGCCCGCGCCCTGGCCTGCGAGCCGTCCGTGCTCCTGCTCGACGAGCCGTTCGGCGCGCTCGACGTGCAGACCAAGGAGGACATGCAGCTCTTCCTGCACCAGGTCTGGCGCGACACGGGAGCGACGGTGCTCATGGTCACGCACGACGTCGAGGAGGCCGTGCTGCTCGGCCGGCGGGTGATCGTGCTCACCTCGGACCCGGGACGGGTGGCGGCCGAACTGCCCGTGCCCCTGCCCGGCCGCCGGGAGCTCGCAATCAAGCGGACCCCGGACTTCCTCGCCCTCCGCGCGACGGTCGAGGACCTCATCAGAGGAAAAGTGCCTGCGCGGGATTAGTTCCTTTGCCGTAATTCGCTATTGACGGGAAACCAAGCGGCTTTCTAGGTTTCGGTCATGACCTTAATTAAGCGCATGCTGGCGTGCGGCATGGCTGCCGCTCTCGCCACGCTCGGCGCCGCCGCCCCGGCGGGCGCGGCGGCGCCCCATGTGCAGGATCTCGGCGTTCCCCTGGAGGACGTGCTGCTGATCGGCGGCGTGGTGGCGCCGGGCCCCGGCGGCCAGACCGTGCTGTGGGGCGCGTCCTCGGGCGCCCCCGCCCACCTCAACGCCGTCGACCCCGCCACCGGCGCCGAGGTGGCCAGGTACGACCTGCCCGGCGCCGGCGGCTCCTGGGCCTTGGACGCGGCCCCGGACGGCAGCGTGTACGCCGGCACGTACGGCGACGGCCGCCTCTACCGCTGGACGGACCAGGGCGGTGTCCAGGACCTCGGCAGGCCCCTGCCCTCGGAGAACTTCATCTGGTCCGTGGCTGCGGGCGAGGGCGCCACCGTCTACGGCGGCACCTCCCCGGGCGGCCGCCTCTTCGCGTATGACCCCGCTACCGGCGTGCGCGACTACGGCAGGCTCTCACCCACGCACGCCTACGTCCGCAGCGTCTCCTACGCCGACGGAAAGATCTACGCAGGCACCGAGGCCCCCGCCGCCGTCTTCGAGATCGACGCCGCCTCGGGCGCGACCAGGCAGCTCCCCACGCCCGACGGCCTCGACCCAGTGGGCAAGTGGGCCTACGACGTGAACGTCGTGGGCGGCTTCCTCTACGTGCGCTACGGCGGCGCGAGCCCGGGCCCGCTGCACGTCTGGGACATCGCCGCCGGCCGGTGGACCGACGCGCTCGACTCCGCCCACGGCCTGGACGTCTCGTCCCCTGACGCGGAGGGCGCGGTCTACCTGGTCAAGGGCGGGGAGCTGGTCCGCTACGACCCCCGGGCCAAGACCACGACCGGGACCGGCATGCCCATCACGGGGCGGGTGGCCAACACGCGCGGCATCGGCTGGGCCGAGCTGGGCCTGCCCGACTATCCGGGCAAGAGTGTCGTCGGCCTGCTCTGGCGCGGGCTGATGTTCCGCTACAACCCGCAGACCGGCGCGAAGTCGTTCGTGCAGACGGCCGTCAAGGGCGAGCCCATCGACGTGACCGCGCTCGCGGAGGGCCCCGACGGCCGCATGTACGCCGGCGGCTTCCTCAACGGCGGCTTCGCCGCGCTGGACCCGGTGACGGGGAAGCGGGCGGAGTTCCACACCTTCTCCCAGAGCGAGGACATGACCGCCCACGACGGCAAGCTCTACATCGGCGCGTACCCCGAGGCCAGGGTCTACGCCTATGACCCGGCGCTGCCGTGGAACAGCACCGAGTACTCGCCCAGCCCCGAGCCAGGCCCGGCGCCGAACCCGGCCCGGCTGTTCGACCTCGCCGCGGACAAGCAGATCAGGCCGCGGGCCTTGGTGTCCGCGGGCCGCTACCTCGCCGCGGGCACCATGCCCGACCTCGGCCACCTCGGCGGCGTGCTGGCCTTGTGGGATCCGCGGACCGGGACGCTCAAGCACTCCCAGCGCAACGTGGTCAAGGACCAGAGCATCGTCTCCCTCGCCTACCGCGACGGCGTGCTCTACGGCGGCACGTCCATCTACAGCGGCCAGTCGGCCACGCCGCCGACGCAGCCGGAGGCCAAGCTCTTTGCGTGGTCGGTGAAGGAGGACCGGCTGCTGTGGGAGATCGTCCCCGCCCCGGGCAAGCCTGCCGTCCCGGCGCTCGCGTTCGACGACCGGGGCCGGTTGTGGGGGATCGCGGGCGGCGAGGTGTTCGCGGTCAGCACGGCCGCCCGCAAGGTGGTCGAGCGCGTCACGCTGTCGGGCAGCAAGAGCGCGAGCGGGCAGCTCGCCTTCAACCGGCGCGACCACACCCTGTACGGCGCGCACGCCGGCCAGGACGTCTTCTCGCTCGACCCGCTGACGGGCCGGTACACCGTGCTGCGGCAGGGACCTGTGCACCAGCTCGCGGTGCACAGGTCCGGGGACGTCTACTTCGCCGAGGGCCCGCGTCTGTTCCGGCTGACCGGTCAGCAGACGCGGTAGGTGTAGAAGTTCTCGAAGCGTGACAGGTAGAGGTGGCCGTCGGGGCCGAGGGTCAGGTTGGAGATCGGGCGGGCGATGAGCGCGAGCGCCATCGTCCCCGGATCGATCCGGTACGCCTTGCCCTGCACCTTGCCCCACAGGAACCCCTTGTGGAAGACGAGGTGGGTGTCCAGCCAGACCTGGGTGGCGCTGGACCAGGGATAGGTCTGGTGCTTGACGCTCCTGACGGTCCGTCCGGTGGCCGGGTCCAGCTCGAACAGGGTGTCCGGGGTCAGCCCCCACAGCCGTCCGGCGCCGTCGAAGGCGATCGAGCCGAGGGCCAGGTCGCCGGGGACGGGGGTGCTCTGCCAGAGGAGCGAGTCCGTGGCGATGTCGTACGCGAACGCCACGGCCTCGCCCCGCGGCGTGCTGGTGCCGCCGAAGGCCGAGGTGGCGCCGTAGACGATCCCGTCGCGGTAGGCCAGCCCGATGATGCTGTGGCCCGGGATGATGTCCCGTCTGATCACCGTGCGCCCGGTGGCGGGATCGAGCAGGCCGAGCGCGCCGCCGTGGGTGCCGGACTTGGGCACCGTGCCGAACGCCAGCCAGTCGCCCGCGGAGATCATCGCGAAGGGCCTGTCCTGCTCCTGGCCACCGAGGTCGAGCAGGAGCCTGGGCGCCGTCCCGTCGAACTCGTAGATCCGGGCGCCGGGGTAGACGCCGAGGTAGAGCTTGCCCTTGTGGGTGACGATGCCCTCGCTCTGGCCGACGTTCGGCCAGTACGCGGCCTCGCCGGTGGCGGGGTCGTAGGCGGCCAGGCCGCCGGTGAAGAAGCCGCCCGCATAGATGCGGCCGTCGGGGCCCGCGCCGAGCGAGCGGATGCTGACGGGCTGGCCGGTCAGCGTGCCGTCGAGCAGCCGGCCCTGCCCGGTCTTGCGGTCGAAGTGCCAGATGCGGCCGGTGGAGCTGGTGCCGACGAGCGTGTGCCCGAGCCAGCCGAGCGGGCGGGCGGCGCCTTCGCCGTACTCGGTGAAGCCGAGCTTGGTGATCTTCCCGGTTTCGAGGTCGTACCTGGCGAGCTCGCTGTTCTGGAACAGGTAGAGGTCGTGGCCGTGCTTGCCGCCGCCGACGGTGAGGCTGTCGACGTCCGGCACGACGTCCTTCCACTTGCGTTCGTCCAGGTCGTACACGCCCATGGGGTTGGTTCCCGTGGAGGTGCCGAAGCGGACGAGCAGGTGACGTCCGGCCACGTCCACGTCGTAGGCGTAACCGCTGCCCTCGATCGGCGGGTCGATCACCCGCTGGAGCGTGCCGTCAGGAGAGAGCACCGCGACCTTCATGCTGACGGCGCCGACGCCGGCGTACACGGTGCCGTCCTCGCCCACGGCCAGGTCCCTGACGAACTGGTCGCCCGGGACCGGGCTGCCCAGGTCGGTGTACGCCCCGGTCGCGGTGTCGTAGCGGAAGAGCTTGCCCGTAGGCGAGGTGCCGCCGTAGACGGCCGAGCCGTCAGGGCTGGCGGCGACGGTCCAGATGAACGTCTCGGTCGCGATGGGGATGCCGAGCTCGCTCACCTGGTCGGTGGACGGGGTGTAGCGGAAGAGGCGGCCCATCGCCCCGGCCGTGCCGTTGTAGCTGCCCACGTACACCGAGTGGTCCGGGGCGACGGTGACGGCCCAGGAGCCGAGGGCCAGCGGGAGCGGCCGCTCGCCGATCAGGCGGCCGTCGCGGGCGTCCCTGATGCCGAGCAGCGCCGGGCCGGAGGCGCTGGAGGTGACGGAGTAGACGCGCGGGCCCTGCGGGTGGCGGGCGTCCAGCGCGGTGCCCGCGGTGGTGGCGCCCGTCAGCGGGAGCGTGCCGAGGTTGTGGAAGCCGCACCCGGTCGGTGGTGCTGCGGTGGATTCGGCCTGGACCGGAGTTGGGAGTAACAAGGCAATGAGGAGCGCTGCTGCTGCCATGATGCGCACGTATAACCTCCTAGAAAGCAATAACGGCCTTGACCGTAATTTGCCGAGCCGCTCCGTGACAAGATGGTGGGATGGGTCCGGTGGTGATCATGGCGGTGCGACACGGACAGAGCCAGGCCAACCTCGCCCATGAGGAGGCAGGCGATAGGCCGCTGCGCTACGAGCCAGGCGACCACGAGGTCACGCTGACCGAGCTGGGCAGGGCGCAGGCCGCGGCGCTGGGGCGGTTACTGGCAGACATGCCCGCCGCTGACGCCCCCGAGCTGGTGTGGTGCTCGCCCTACCTGCGGGCGCTCGACACGTGGAAGACCGCGCAGCACGTGTGGGGCGTGGACCCGCTTCCCGTCACCGTGGACGAGCGACTCAGGGACCAGGAAGCGGGGGCGTTCGCGCACTACAACCTGGCCGCGATCATGGAACGGTTCCCCGAGGAAATGGCGCGGCGGGAGGCGGAGGGCGCCTACGCTTTCCGCCCGCCCGGTGGCGAGTCCCTGGCGGACGTCGTCGTCCGGCTCAGGGACTGGCTGAAGGACCTGGACGGGCACGCGGGCGGGCGGCGGGTGCTGATCGTCGCCCACGACTCGGTGGTGCTGGGGCTGCGCCACGTCATCGCGGGCGGCCCGGACGAGGAGCTGGCGGCCGTGCTGGCGTTCGCGCCGGTGCTGAACGCGTCCGTGTCCGTCTGGCGCACCGGCGCCGGCCGGTTCGAGCTCGACCGCTTCAACGACGTCGCCCACCTCACGTCCGGATGACGAGATCGGCACGCTCGCGGGTGCGGTCCCCTTCGAACCACGCCTTCTCCGCCGCGAACCACTCCCGCCACCGGGGCTCCAGCTCGGGCCCGTCCCGCTCCAGCACGCGGGCGAAGCGGACAGGATCGGCGGCCTCCACCCAGACGGTGTACGCCAGCAGGGGCGTCGCTGAGGCGCGGGCCGTGCCGACGCCCTCGATGACCAGGACCGGCGCGACGGGGACCGTCACCTGCTCTGCGTACTCGCCGCGTACCCAGTCGTACCTGCGGAACCTCCCAGGCTGACCGTGCTGGAGCGGGCGCAGCACCTGCTCATCCAGAGCGTGGAACCAGCGTCCAGGGCCCTCCTCCCACGGCACGGGGAAGTCGTCGCTGTGGATCACCTGGCACGCGAGCGCCGCCCCCAGCCGTTCCGCGAACGTGGTCTTGCCCGCGCCGGCGGGCCCGTCGACGGCCACCAGGCGGATCGGGCCGCAGGAGGGCGGCAGGTTCCTGATGCGGTCGGCCAGCGAATTCACCGACCCAGGGTAGGTGACCTGAGGCGGGTAACTGAGAGAATGTTCTTTCGCCCCGACCGCAGGCAGCGCGAACGCAAGCAGCCCGGACGCAAGCAGGAGGTTGACCGTGCTCGGACCCCTCGGCGACATCGTCGTGCTCGACCTGTCCAGGGCCCTGGCCGGGCCGCATGCGGCGCAGATGCTCGGTGACCTGGGCGCACGGGTGATCAAGGTGGAGCATCCGGAGGGGGGCGACGAGTCGCGCGGCTGGGGGCCGCCGTTCGTCGGACCGGATCACGATATTTCGACGTATTTTCTGGCGGCCAACCGCAACAAGCAGTCCCTCGCGGTCGACATGAAGTCCCCCGAGGGCAAGCGGCTCATCGAGCGCCTCGTCCGCCAGAGCGACGTCCTCGTCGAGAACTTCCGTACCGGCGTGCTGGACCGCCTCGGCTTCTCCGTCGAGCGGCTGCACGAGCTCAACCCGCGCCTGGTCATCCTGTCGATCACCGGGTTCGGCCACGACGGCCCCGAGGGCGGTCGCCCCGGCTACGACCAGATCGCCCAGGGCGAGGCCGGCCTGATGTCGCTGACCGGCCCCTCGCCCGACGAGCCGTACCGCGTCGGCGCCTCCATTTCCGACCTGCTGGCCGGCATCCACGGCGCCTACGGCGTGGCCGGCGCGCTCTACGAGCGCGAGCGCACCGGCAAGGGCCGCGTCGTCCGCACCTCGCTGCTGGCCGCCGTCACCGGCGTGCACGCCTACCACGGCACCGCCTGGACGGTGGGCGGCCAGGTGCCCGCCGCCAGCGGCAACCACCACGCCTCCATCACCCCGTACGGCTCCTTCCGCTGCGCCGACGGCATGCTGCAGATCGCCGCCGCCAACGAGGGCCAGTGGCGCAAGGTCGCCACCCTGCTCGGCATCGACCCCGGCACGCCCCGCTACGCCACCAACAAGGACAGGCGAGCCCACCGCGACGAGCTGATCGCCGACATGGAGAAGGCCCTGGCCGCTCACGACCGAGCCCACTGGCTGGCCGAGCTCGGCGCGGCCGGCGTGCCGGCCGGCGCGATCAGATCGCTCGACGAGGTTTACACCTGGGAGCAGACTCGCTCGCAGGGCCTGGTCGTCGAGGTGGAGCACCCGGTGCTGGGCCGCATCGAGCTGCCCGGGCCGCCGCTGCGCTTCGACGGGCCGACCGGGGTGGAGCACACCGCGCCGCCCATGCTCGGCCAGGACGGCGATGCGGTGCTGGCCTGGCTGGAGGAACGCGAACGATGATGCGCGATCAGTGGCACCGGCGAGCTCGCTCGCGCGTCAACATTGCAACGTCGGCAGACATTTAGGGGAGCAATAGTGAGCCGTCCGGACGCGCGCACTCTGATCGAAACGGTCCTCGACCGAGGATCGTGGAAGTCGTGGGACGCGCCGCCCGCCTACCCGGCCGAGCCCGGCTCCTCCTACGCCGACGAGCTGGCCGCCGCCCGCGTCAAGTCCGGCTACGACGAGGCGGTGGTCACCGGCGAAGGGCTGCTCGACGGCCGCAGGGTGGCGGTGGTGGCGTGCGAGTTCTCGTTCATGGCCGGCTCGATCGGGGTGGCGGCGGCCGAGCGGTTCGTGTCGGCGGTCGAGCGGGCCACCCGCGAGCGGCTGCCGCTGCTGGCTGCGCCGGCCTCCGGGGGCACGCGCATGCAGGAGGGCGCGCTCGCGTTCGTCCAGCTGGTGAAGATCACGGCGGCGCTCCAGGCGCACCGGCTCGCCGCGCTTCCTTACCTGGTGTATTTGCGGCATCCGACGACAGGCGGGGTGTTCGCGTCCTGGGGATCGCTCGGACACGTTGCCGCCGCCGAGCCCGGGGCGATGATCGGGTTCCTGGGGCCGCGGGTGTTCGAGGCGCTGCACGGCTACCCCTTTCCCGAAGGCGTGCAGGTCGCTGAAAACCTGCACAGCAAGGGGCTGCTCGACGCCGTGGTCTCGGCCGGTGACCTGCGGGCGATCGCGATCAGGGCGCTGGCCGTGCTGGCCGCCGACCGGTCCGCCGTCGAGGCGGGACCGGCACCGGAGGAGGACCTGCGGCCCGTGGAGGCGTGGGAGGCGATCACCCGCTCGCGGCGCGACGACCGGCCGGGCGTGCGTGCGCTGCTCAAGCTCGCCGCCACCGACGTGACCCCGCTCAGCGGCAC
Source organism: Nonomuraea sp. 3N208 (assembly GCF_052245935.1). Lineage (NCBI taxonomy): Bacteria > Bacillati > Actinomycetota > Actinomycetes > Streptosporangiales > Streptosporangiaceae > Nonomuraea > Nonomuraea sp. 3N208. The sequence continues at coordinate 291,765 of NZ_JBQQBR010000006.1, forward strand.
AGGGGAGGGGGAGAACGAGCCGGGGCTGCTGCTGGCGCTGGCCAGGTTCGGCAGCGCGCCGGCCGTGGTGCTCGGCCAGGACCGGCGGGTCCAGCGTGCCAGCTCGCCGCTCGGCCCGGCCGGGCTCCGGGTGGCCAGGCGCGGCATGCGGCTGGCCGCCGAGCTGGGCCTGCCGCTGATCACGGTGGTGGACACGGCCGGCGCCGACCTGTCGAAGTCGGCCGAGGAGGGCGGGCTGGCCGCCGAGATCGCCCGCTGCCTGGCCGAGCTCGTCATGCTCGACGCGCCGACCGTCTGCCTGCTGCTCGGCGAGGGCGCCGGCGGGGCGGCGCTGGCTCTGCTGCCCGCCGACCGGGTGCTCTGCGCGCAACACGCCTGGTTGTCGCCGCTGCCGCCCGAGGGCGCCTCGGCGATTCTCTACCGCTCGGTCGACTTCGCTCCCGAGATCGCCCAGGCGCAGCGCATCCGCGCCACCGACCTGCGGAGCGACGGCATCGTGGACCGGGTGATCCCGGAGCTGCCGGACGCCGCGTACGAGCCGCGGCAGTTCTGCGAGCGGGTGGGGCGGGCGCTGGAGCACGAGATCGCGGGATTGCTGGCGATGAGCCCGGCGGACCGTCTCGCGGCCCGCCAGGCCCGCTACCGCACCCTGGGTCAGCGGTAGGTCCACACCTCCTTGCCGTCGGCGGCGTAGCCCGTGAGGGTCGCTCCCTCGCCGAAGTCGGTCCCCTTGGGCGTCACGCCCGCGAACAACGTCACGCCCTGCCCCCAGGGATCGGGCACGGCCGCGGCTGTGGCGGTCCCGCCGACCTTCAGGGTGATCACGACCTTGGCCGTGCCGGCGGGCGCGTAGCCGTACCAGGCGTTGTCGCCGTGGCTCCAGTACGCCGGCCGCCGGGCGTCGAACTGCTCGCTCAGCTTCGCGCCGGGGACCGGCCCGGGAAGGGCCGGCACCAGCTCGCCGTCCTCCCAGAAGGTCATGCAGCTGCCGCTCAGGTACGCCGTGATGCCCGCGGACAGGGCCAGGCGGTCGGCCTCGGACGTGGGAGCCTGCCTGCCACACGCCTTGTCGAAGGTGGCGACCGGCCGGGCCGCCTGGCCCTGGACCTTCAGGATGTAACCCCCGACCTCGGCGTCGAGCGGCACCGAGACGTGCCAGAACGGCAGCGGAGTGCCCTCGCCGCGCAGGAACTCGGCCCGCACCCGCCGCCCGTCGGACAGCACCGCCTCGACCCACTCCCAGTCGTCGCGGGCCGGGCCGAAGTGGATGACGGCTCCTGGCTCCGGTAGGTAGGCGGTCGTCGACTGGACCGGGAAGGAGTGCTCCTGGCCGGTGGCGGCGCACCACATCACACCCCGGTCGGCCGGTGAGGCGCCTCCGGACGCGCAGAACATCTGCGGGTCGCCGTCGTGCTGGGAGAACCAGACGCGCATCGGCCGGCCGGAGCTCTCGGTGCCGGGGACGGCCATCACGGGGCCGATGGTCCGGGCGTCTGGGTCGGGCTTTTCCCTGGACGGTTCCTCGTACCGCCAGATCTCCTTGCCCGTGGTGTCGTAGGCGACCGCGCGGTAGCCCTGGTACCCGTCGCCGTCCACGCCGGCGTCGGCGTCGGCGTCGGCGAACAACACGATGCCCAGGCCCCACGGATCGGGCCGGGTCTCCAGGCTGGTGGTGCCCCCGCCGTTGACGGACACCTCCACCCTGGCCACGCCGGCCCGGGCGTAGCCGGTGATGACGTCGTCGCGCACGTTCACGATCACCGGCGCGTCCCGTGTGGTCGCCAGGCCCCCGCCGAGGTGCGCGCCGTTCCGCGACCAGTTCAGCTCGGCGCCGTCCTTCGTCCGGTGCGGCCGCACGGTGATGCCGTCGGACAGCTCCACGGCCGGGCCCATCGCCGGCCCGGACGGCGGCGAGAGCATGTCGCGGGACGATCGCGCGATGCTCCTGCCCTGCTCGTCGGCGTACTCGACGCTGGTCATCGCGTCCTGGGCCGGATAGGTCACCGTCCAGATCCGGTACGGCGCCCCCTCCGGGGTCACCAGCGTGCCCGTGATCTTCCGCCCGGACGTCGTGATCCCGGTGACGGCGCCGATGTTCGGCGTCGCCACGCCCCAGTCCAACGCTGTCGCCGCCCCGTCGCGCAGGGTGCTGCCCGAGAACCAGACGTCCTGCTGGTCCGGCACGTCCGAGCAGCCGCCGTACGGGTCCCCTGCGGCCCGCTCCGCGATGTAGCAGACCTCGGGATAGCCCGCCCGCGCCTTGGCGAACCAGAGCCGCAGCGGCTTGCCCTCGGTCGGATTGTCCACGGTCACCTGCTCGCCGGCGGGCGTACGATCCCGCATGAGCTGCCGGTAGATCGCGTCAGGGTCGGCCGCGGTGTTCCTGCCCAGGCCCCCGTTGAGCAGGACGGGAACGAACACGGCCAGCAGCGCCGCCGGCAGCGCGGCCACGAGGAGCCGGCCGGGGCGGCGGCGCGGCCGGCGGGCCAGCACCCGCGCCCAGGCGTCCGGGCTCGCCTCGTAGGTCTGGGCGTGCGCGTCGAACGCGGCACGAAGGCGCTCTTCCAGCTGGTCCATCACGCGTCCTCCTCCTTCAGCGCCTTGCCGAGGGCGGCCAGGGCCCTGCTGGCGTGCGTCTTCACCGATCCGGGCGACACGCCCATGGCGTCGGCGATCTCGCGTTCGGACAGGTCCAGCCAGTAGCGCAGGACCAGGGCCTCGCGCTGGCGGCGCGGCAGGCGGTCGACGGCGGCGAGCAGCTCGCGGTGCTCCTCGGCGACGAGCACGTCGTGCTCGCTGCTGCGCGCCGGTTCGGGGGGCTCGGGGCGGCGTAACCGGACGAGCCTGAGGTGCCGCAGCCGGTTGCGGGTCAGGTTGCAGACGGTCGCGCGCAGGTAGGCCAGGGCGGCCCCGTCGTCGCGCAACCGCCTGGTGTGCAGCCGGGCGAACGCCTCCTGGGCGATGTCCTCAGGGTCGTCGGCGCCGAGCAGGCCCGCCAGGCGTACCAGACTTTGGTACTGGGCGGCGAACAACTCGGCGAACGACGGCTGCGCCATGGTTGCTGTGTCGATCACACTTCAGAGACACACCAGGCGTGTGTTCGTTGACTAAGGAACCGGGATGCGTTCGACCCGGATGGAGAAGACCTCTTCGCGGGGCACCACGACCTCGTAGGCGCCGTGGTCCACCATCCAGTAGCCCAGCGCCTCCGCCTTCATCCCGCTGTGCCCGGTGTAGGCGATGTGCAGCCCGTCCTCGTCCTCGTCCAGCACGATGCACGGCTCCCCGCCGAACGCCCCCACCGTGCGGATCAGCACCAGCCACTCCACCTCGGACCTGGCCACGGTGCGCCGCCAGTAGCCGGCCGCCGGCTCGAAGCCCTCCAGCTCGGCCTCGCTGAACAACACCACCTGGTCGTTGTCGGGGCCGAGCGCGGCAGGCAGGGTCCGCTCGCCGTAGCGGGCCACGAAGCCGGAGGCGACCGGCGCGATCTCCTCGTTCATACGCCCTCCTTCGTCGGGCGCATGAACGAGACTCGGCTGTGTCTACTGGTTCGCTCGCTCATGCGGCGGGCCGCCAGGTCAGCCCGTCGTAGTCGGCGAAGCGCCGCTCACTGTCCGGGGTGAGGTGGACGATCTCCGCACCGGCCGGGATCGGCATCGGCACGGTGTGGAACTGCGGCACCACGTGGTCGGGGGAGGTCGTGAACCCGTTGCCGGCGAACGGCGGCGCGTCGCTCCAGTCGCCACCCATGTGGGGCCCGTACGGCACCGCGTAGGTGTCGACATCGCGGGCATACCACCGCATCACGTATAGCTCGGGCACCTCGGCGAACAACTCCGATCCGTCGAACGACAGGTCGAGCCCCCAGTAGAGCGCCTCGGGTGTGGTCAGCCTGACGCAGTCCTGCACCCGATAGACGTAGCCGGAGATCACCGTGCGCTTGCCCGACAGGTAGGGCACGAGCAGACGCGGCGGGATGACCTTCTGCATCTGCGTTCCGCTCACGGTACTACTTTACGATCGGTTGACCCCTACAAAACCCGGTGTTCCAAGCACGGGAGCGTGGCCCGGGCCGTGGCGGTCCATTCCGGGTCCACCCGCACCACCTGCACGCCGGGCGCGGTGCCGAGGTCGGCGCGGACCACGCCCAGCGGGTCCACCAGCATGCTGCGGCCCACGCCGTAGCCGTCGGACGACTCGGCCGGGTTGGGCGCCTGGCCGACGGCCGCGGTCCACGTCGTGTTCTCCAAGGCCCGCGCCCTGACGAGGGTCACCCAGTGGTCCTCCTTCAGCGGCCCGGAACCCCAGGCCGCGATCACCGCGAACAGCTCCGCGCCCTTGTCGACCAGCGCCCTGGCCAGCTCGGGGAAACGGATGTCGTAGCAGGTGATCAGCCCCACCCTGAGCCCGGCCAGCTCCACGACGACCGGCTCGGCGCCGGGCGCGACCAGGTCCGACTCCTTCGCACCGAACGAGTCGAACAGGTGGATCTTCCGGTACGCCGCCTTAATGGCTCCCTGGGCGTCGATGGCCACGGCCGTGTTGTGCACGCGTCCCTCGCCCGGCGAGAACACGCCGGCGATCACCGCCGTGCCGTGCTCGCGTGCCGCCTCGGCCAGGCCCGACACGAACGGCCCGTCCAGCGGCTCGGCCAGGCTCGTGATGCGCCGTCCGTAGCGGGTGAGCGTGGCCTCGGGGAAGATGGCCAGGTCGGCCCCTTCGGCTCGGGAGAGCGCCTCCCTGACCCTCTTGAGGTTCGTCGACGGGTCAGGTGACACCGGGATCTGGCAGAGGGCGATTGTGGTCACGGCCCGACTCTAGCTTGTTGGGCACCAGCCGGAACCGGGTCAGGCACCGCCAGACCCACTCGAGCGGACCGTACCTGAACCGCGCCAGCCACCACCGGCTGAGCACCACCTGCACGGCCACGGTCACCAGCGCCACGGCCACCACCGCCCAGCGGGTCGGGTCGGCCTCCCGCACCGGCCCGGTCAGGACGATTACCGCGGTGCCTGTGACGTAGTTCGTCAGCGCCATCTTCCCCAGGGGCTCCAGCACCGCCGACAACCATGGCCGCAGTGCCAGCAGCAGCCCCAGCGAGTACGCAGCCGCCCCGGCCAGCGCGGCCATGCTGTAGGCGAGCCACTCGTTGGTGAAGGCCCACGCGGAGGTCAGCAGCGCGGTGGCCACTGCTGCCGCCGCGAACCCCGGCAGCAGCAGCCACCTGGGTGGCCGCAGCTCCCACAGGGCCATGCCGACAAGGAACAGTCCGGGGATCAGCAGCGGCCCCCCGCCCACCAGCAACGCCCACGTGATCGTCGCCAGCCCCAGCAGCAGCACCGGCGCCCCCGGCGCCAGGAACGTGGCGGGCAGCAGCACCACCGCCCCGTAGAAGGCGTAGTCGGTGAGCACCTCGCCCTCGTAGAACGTGTGCTGGATCAGCCCGATGCAGAACAACCAGAACAGCCGGCTCAGCAGCGCCCACCGGCTGTTGCCGCGCAGGAAGAGCATGAAGCTGATGCCGAACAGAAACGAGAAGATCGGGTAGAACCGGCTCTGGAGGAACGCCTCGATGGTCCAGTCGAGGGTGTTCGGCGGCTCATGCGGGGTGTGCTGCCAGGTGTTGACCAGCATGATGCCGCCCACCGCGAAGCCGCGGAGGGCATCGAACTCTCGGATGCGCGTCATAGGACCCAGGTGAACCACCATACGAGGAATCCGCCGCTGATGACGGTCGCGGCGATCTGCGGCCATCGGCGATCGCGGAGCAAGACCGCCGCGGTCAGCACGGCCGAGGCGACCGCGATCCACGTGTACATGCCGACCACGCCGGGGACGCCGACGGCCAGAGCCGTCTCGTTCCTGACCGCCTGGTCGTACACGGACTGCGCCACCAGCCCGGCGAACGCCACGCCCGCCAGCCCGCCGAAGGCCGCCACCGACCGGCCCCTCAGCGCGCCCGTCACCAGCTGGACCAGTGCCGCGAGCGCGAACAACCCGAACGGCGCGGCCAGCCACGGCGACCGGGAGATCTGGTAGGGGGCGCCGGTCACGTGCAGGTCGCCAGGCCGGTCGGCGTCGTCCAGGCAGGGCGCGGCGGTGTTGGAGACCGGATCGGCCACGAAGTCGACGATCTTCCTTCGGGCGCATGCACTGGTGAGGAAGACGGCGTGCGCGGCGCCGGGGATCTCGGCGAAGCGGCCGGCGGGCAGCGCCTCGGCGGCGGGTCTGCTGGTCCTGGGCGGGGTGGTGGGGTCGTACCGGCCGCCGAGCACGAGCACCGGGCCCTTGGGAGCGCTGTTGACCGGCGTGGACTTGGGGAGCCGCCACGCGTCGCACACCGCTCTGTCGGCGTTCACGGTGAAGAGCCGGGACTTGGCGGTGAAGGTGTTGAACGGGACCTCGTCCTGGCACTGCACCGCGTGATACAGCCCGAACGCGTGCGAGGTCAGCCCTTCGCCCACGGCGTCCGCCAGCGGCCGCAGCAGCTCGTCGTGCCCGCCGGCCAGCGCCGGGACCAGCGCCGGCGCCACCGCGGCGACGTCAGCCTCGTGCAGCGCCTCCGCCATGATCGTGGCCACGTCGTCGCCGGTCATCCGCGCCGTGAACCCCCTGCCGAGCACCGGGTCGGGGACCGGCACCCGCGCCGGTGCTGCGTTCAGCCTGGCGGTCATGGCCGCGGATTCGTCCCGGACGCCGAGCAGGGTCATCGTGTCCGCGAGGTTGCGTTCGGCGTCGTCGTACCAGGCGACGCGCTCCGGCAGGAACGAGTCCAGCACCACGGTGCGGGTGCCCTCCGGGTCGGCCGCGGCCACGTCCAGCATGACCCTCGTCGAGTAGCTGACGCCGAACAGGTTCCACGACGCATAGCCGAGCTCCCGACGTAACGCGACGACGTCGGCCACCATCTCCTTCGTGTTGTACCCCCGCAGGTCGATGCCCTGTTCGCGGAGCCGGTCCCGGCACTTGACGGCGGCCGCGCCCACGTCGGCGGGCGGCGTGCGCAGCTGCCCGAGCAGCGCCGCGGCCGTCTCGGGGCAGCCCAGCACGGGCTCGGAGTGCGGGCCGCCGCGCTGCTCGATCGTCACCACGTCACGGTCCGGGAACATCGCGCTCAGGAAACCGGTGAGCTGGATCGACGCCGATCCCGGGCCGCCGCTCATATACACGACCGGGTCCGGTTTGCGCCCCTTCGCGGTCGAAGAGCGCACGGCGTAGCCGACCTTGATCTTCCTGTCCGGGGCGTCCCTGCGCTCGGGGACGACGAGGAACCCGCAGGTGGTGCGGGGCGGCATGGCGACCGGGCAGCCGCCTAGCCGGGGCGCGGCGGACGGTGGGGTGAAGGTCATGACGGCAGGCACAGACAGGGCGAGGGCGAGCACGACCCGAGCGATCACGCAAGGAAGACTAATAGTCTGGCGTTGTGACGGAACCTCTTGTGGCCAGGATGCGCGCCTTCGGGACGACGATTTTCGCCGAGATGAGCGCGCTCGCCGTTCAGACCGGGTCGATCAACCTCGGTCAGGGCTTCCCCGACACCGACGGGCCGGCGGCGATGCTCGATCGCGCGGTCCAGGCGATCACGTCGGGCGCCAACCAATATCCCCCGGGGCCCGGGATGCCCGAGCTGCGCCGTGCCGTCTCGGAGCACCGGGCCGAGCATTACGGGCTGTCCTACGATCCGGCCGGCGAGATCCTCGTCACCGTGGGCGCTACCGAGGCCATCGCGGCGAGCGTGCTGGCACTGTGCGAGCCGGGCGACGAGGTGATCGCGTTCGAGCCCTACTACGACTCCTACGCCGCCTCGATCGCGCTGGCCCAGGCCCGGCTGGTGGCCGTCACGCTGCGGCCGGTCGCGGGCCGTTTCACCTTCGACCCGGACGAGCTGCGTGCCGCCGTCACGCCGCGCACCCGTGCCATCCTGGTCAACTCGCCGCACAACCCCACGGGGACCGTGTTCACCCGCGCCGAGCTGACCGTCATCGCCGAGCTCTGCCAGGAGCGGGATCTGGTGGCGATCACCGACGAGGTGTACGAGCACCTGACGTTCGACGGAGTCGAGCACATTCCGCTGGCCACGCTGCCCGGCATGCGGGAGCGCACCGTGGCGGTCTCCTCGGCGGGCAAGACGTTCTCGGTAACCGGGTGGAAGACCGGCTGGGTGTGTGCGCCCGCGCCGCTGGTCACGGCGGTGCAGACGGTCAAGCAGTTCCTCACGTTCACCGCGAGCGCGCCGTGGCAGCTGGCGGTCGCGTACGGTCTGCGGCAGGAGCTGGAGTGGGTGGCCGCGCTGCGCTCCGGGCTCCAGGACAAGCGTGACCGGCTCATGGAGGGGCTGGCGGCGGCCGGGTTCGAGGTGCTCAAGCCGGCGGGCACCTATTTCGTGCAGACCGACATCAGGCCGCTCGGGTTCGCCGACGGGCTGGACCTGACGAGGAGGCTGCCGGAGCTGGCCGGGGTGGTGGCGATCCCCACCCAAGTTTTCTACGAGCATCCCGAGCGCGGCCGGCACTTCGTCAGGTTCGCCTTCTGCAAGAAGGAGGAGGTCATCGACGAGGCCGTAACCCGGCTCAAGCGTCTCTCGGGGGCCTGAGTCCGCTTGTATTGCGGTTGGTCATCACATCGTCACGTAGAGTAAACCTCGGCATGCGGTATCGCAGTGATACCGCCTCGCGCCTACGCTGGGGATATGGCTATGACCCTTCGCTTGAGTGACGAGCAGACCGAGGCCCTTCGCAAGCGCGCGGAGGCGGAGGGGCGAAGCATGCAGCAAGTGGTGCTCGCGGCCGTCGACGACTATCTGGCCAGGCACAGCGCCGACGAGGAGGTCCGCCGCCTTGGCGCGAAGTCCAGGGAGCGCTGGCGGAATGTGCTCGATCGGCTGGGCGAATGACCAGATATCTCACGCTGGAGCAGGTCCTCGAGCTGGCCGAGGCGGAGCTGGGCGACGCGCTCGCGGTTCGGGACCTCGGCCTGCTCGACTCGGCGGTCCATCGGCCGACCACCGCCATGTTCGGCCACGAGGCCTACCCCGACCTCATGACGAAGGCCGCGGCGCTGCTCCAGTCGTTGGCGGTCAATCACCCGCTCATCGACGGCAACAAACGGCTGTCCTGGCTGGCGACGGACGTCTTCCTCCGCTTCAACGGCGTCGTGCTCGACACCGACGACGACTCGGCATATGACCTCGTCATCGCCGTCGCCTCGGGCAAAATCACCGAGGTCGACGAGATCGCCGACGTCCTGCGCACCTTCATCCCGTCATCCTGAGACCCCGTCAGACCCCTCGTCCCGCGACTCCGCCCTCTCGAGAGCCCGCCCTCCTGAACGGCCTCACGCCTCGTCGGGCTTGTCGAGCGGCGTCAGCGCCGCCGTGGCCTCCACGTGCTCCATCCCGGTCGCCTGCAGCAGATCCACGACCACGGACCGCAGCTGCGCGATGATCACATGGGCTGAGAAGCCCAGCTGCTCCGGCCGCTCCCGCGCCGCCACCGCCAGCAGCGCCTGCCGCGCCAGCGTCGGCTCCCGCTCCGCCCCCAGCTCCAGCTGCAGCAGCAGGGCCGCCTCCGACACCTCACGCATAGCCTCGGCCAGCGCGGCCGGGGGCGGGCTCGCCTCGCCGAGCGAGGCCAGCGTGCGCCTGCTGAGCACCCGGGCGTTACGCAGGGCCAGGTCGACGGGCACGGCGGCGGTCTCGTACCGGGCCAGCCGGGCCCGCCGGTGCCAGTGCAGCGGCGAGATCATGGTGATCTCCTTGCTGGTCTCCAGCGCCTGCTCGAACTCCTCCACCGCCGCCTGCGTGCCGCGCGCCTCCTCCAGCGCCTCCGCAGCCAGGTCCACGTCCCGCTTCTCGATGGCGTCCGCGGCCCGCTCCAGCACCGTGGACAGCGCGTCGAGCACCCCGGACAGGTGCTTGGCCGCGATCGCGAAAGGGCTCGCGGGCAGCAGCGCGACCGCCGCGATCCCGATGAGGCCGCCGGTCAGCGCGTCGAGCATCCGGTCCAGCCCGCCCGCGCCCGCGCCGGGCACCAGCGTGGCCACCAGGACCGCCGACGACCCGGCCTGGGCCACGAACAGCGCCCCGCTGTCCAGCAGCCCCGCGATGGTCATCGCCAGCGCCACCACCAGCGCGATCTGCCACGGGCCCGAGCCGATCCCGGACACCAGCAGGTCGCCCACGCCGACGCCGAGGCTGACGCCCACGACCAGCTCGACGACCCGGCGCAGCCGCTGTCCCAGGCCGATGCCCACACAGATCAGTACGGAGATCGGCGCGAAGAACGGCTGCGGGTGGCCGAGCAGCTCCCTGGCGATGATCCAGGCCAGCGCGGCGCCGACCGCGCACTGTGCGATGGACGGCACCATGAGGCCGAACGTGCCCAGCCGGTCCTTCACGTGATCGCTGAGCCAGTTTCGCACCCTTCTACCTTGGCGGATGTTTGTGACATTAAGGTCACGTCCCCCCGGATACGTCCTTTTCGCTGGGGGCGTCCAGCAGAGGCAGGGCGGCCACCGCCTCCTCGCGTTCGGTGCCGGTGGCCTGCAACAGATCCACGGTGATCGACCGCACCTGCGCGATCATCACGTTCGCCGAGAACCCCCACCGCTCGGCCTCCTGCCGCGTCGCCACCGCCAGGATCGCATCACGGGCCTCTTCCGGTGTGCGCCCGTCGGCCAGCTCGTCCCTGAGCAGCAGCGTGGCGTCGGCCAGCGCGCGCAGTGACCCCGGCAGCCAGGGCGGCATTGCGCTGGAGCCGTCGAGCGCCACGATGGCCCGCCTGGCCAGCACCCTGGCGTTGCGCAGCGCGTGATCGAGCGGCACGGCGGCCTTCTCGTACCCCTCCAGCTTGGTACGGCGGTGCCGGTGCAAGGGCGAGATGGTGGCGATCTCCCGGCTGGTCTCCAGCGCCTGCTTGAATTCCTCCACGTTCGTCTGGCTGCCCCGCGCGGCCTCGAGCGCCTCGGCAGCCAGGTCCGACTGGGACTTCTCGATGGCCTCCGCGATCCCCCGCAGGGCGTCGGCGAGCGCGTCGAACATCCCCGCCGCGTGCCGATGCGCCAGCGCCGACGGGCTGGCCGACAGCAGCGCCACCGCGGCCAGCCCCATGAGGCCGCCCACCAGGGCGTCTGCCATCCGGTCGATCCCTCCCGTGCCGCTCGGCGGCAGCAGCGTCGCCACGAGGACCGCCGACGACCCGGCCTGGAGCACGATCAGCGAGCCGCTGTCGAGCAGCACCGCCGCCGCCATCGCCAGCCCCACCACCAGCGCGATCTGCCACGCCCCCGAACCGATCCAGGACACCAGCAGGTCGCCCACACCGACGCCCACACTGACCCCGACGACGAGTTCGACCACCCGCCGCAGCCGCTGCCCGAGCCCCACGCCGATGCACACGACGACCGCGATGGGCGCGAAGAACGGGCGGCCGTGCCCGAGCACGTCCTTGGCCACGAGCCAGGCGAGGGCGGCGGCCACGGCACACTGGCCGATCGGCGGCGCCATCAGCCGCAACCTGCTCAGGCGCTCGTGCACGTGCATCTCGACCACCCCCCTACCCTTGCCCCCGCGGGTAACGCGCGCGTTACGGCGTGGTGAGGCGGTCGTTCACAAAGTCGCCGACCGCCCGCAGGAACGACCGCCGGTCGGTGGCGTGGACGAGGTGCCCGGCCTCGATCGTCACCAGCCGCGCGCCCGGGATCCGCGCGGCCAGGCCCGCGGCGTCGAACGGGCTCGCCGCCCCGCCCGAGATCACCAGCGTCGGCGCGGTGATCCTGGCCAGCCCCTCCAGCCAGGCGGGATCGGGGTCGAGGAACTGCCGTTCGGTGTCGTGCATCATGCGCCAGTCGAACCCCGTTGAGCCGTCCTCCACGATGGGCGCACGGCCCTCGAGCGGCAGCGGCGGCGGCACGTCCTCCAGGACGAGCCGCTCGACCCGGTCGGGATGGTTCATGGCCAGTTGGTAAGCCACGATGCCGCCCAGCGAGTGCCCGATCACCGTCGCCCGTTCCACCTTCACGTGATCGAGCAGGCCCGCGATGTCCTGGGCCAGGTCCGGCAGCGCGTACGCGCCCGGGTGGTCGCTGGCCCCGTGCCCCCGCAGGTCGGGGACGAGCACGTGGTAGCGGGCGGCGAAGTGCTGGGTGATGCCGTTCCAGTCATTGTGGTTCGCGGTGCGGCCGTGGATCAGCAGCAGCGCGGGAGCGGCGGGATCACCCTCCTCCCGGTAGACGAGCTTGATCCCGTTGACGTGTGCTTCGCGAATCACACGTTTAGATTACGTTGAGCTTTGCTGCCTAACCTGTCGGCCATGGACACGTTGCTCGTCGTGGAGGACGAACCCAGCCTGCGCGAGCTGCTCGTCGGCTGCCTGCGCGAGGGGTTCGAGGTGGTGGCCGCCGCGGACGGGCGCGAGGCGGTACGCCTCACGCAGCGGCACGCGCCCGACCTGATCGTGCTGGATGTCATGCTGCCCGACCTGGACGGATTCGACGTGGTGCGGCGGCTGCGCGGCGGCGGCGACCGCACCCCCGTGCTCTTCCTGACCGCCAGGGACGCCACCCCGGACAAGGTACGCGGACTGACGGCCGGCGGCGACGACTACGTCACCAAGCCCTTCAGCCTCGAGGAGCTGATCGCCCGCATCCACGCGCTGCTGCGCCGCAGCCGGAGCAGCACGGCGGCCCCGGTCCGGCTGGCGGTCGCCGACCTGGAGCTCGACCAGGCCGCGCACACCGTGTGGCGGTCGGGCAGGCAGATCCATCTGTCGGCGACGGAGTTCCAGCTGCTGCGATACTTCATGATCAACCACAACCGGGTGTTGTCCCGCGCCCAGATCCTCGAGCACGTGTGGGATCCCGACTTCAGCGGCAATCCCGGCATCGTCGAGCAGTACGTGTCGCTCCTGCGCAGGAAGGTCGACTCCATCCAGCCGCGGCTGATCCACACGGTGCGCTCGGTGGGCTATGTTCTCCGCGTTCCGTAGCCTGCGGGTGCGGCTGATCGCCGGGACGGTCGCCCTCGTGGTGCTCGCCCTGGTCGCGATCGGCGTGGCCAGCCTGGTCCTGCTCCGTGCCGAGCTCGTGGAGAAGGCCGACCTGCAGCTCAGGACGCTCGCCCAGGCCAGCCCGGCCGACGACCGCCCGACGCGGCGGCCCACCGGTTATGTCTTCCAGATCCGCGACGCCACCGGGGCCGTGATCAGCGGGGACCCGGGCGGGCCGCCCGAGGTGCCACGGGCCGAGCGGGAGCCGTACACGACTGGCGAGTGGCGCGTGCTCGTCGACACCCGGCCGGGCGGCCAGTCGATCGTCGTCGCCATGGATCTGCGCGAGATCGACGCCACCATCGGGCTGCTCGGCATGATCGAGCTGCTCGCCGGGGGCGTGGTCGTGGTGGTGCTGGCCGCGGCCGGGCTCGTCTTCGTACGGCGGAGCCTGCGGCCGCTGGCCGAGATCGAGAACGCGGCCCGGCAGATCGCCGACGGCGACCTGTCGCGGCGCGTGCCCCACGTGGACCCCCGTACCGAGGTCGGCCGGCTCGGGACCGCGCTCAACGACATGCTGGCCAGGATCGAGGCCGCCTTCGCCGCCCGGCGGGAGTCGGAGGAGCGGATGCGGCGTTTCGTGGCCGACGCCAGCCACGAGCTGCGTACCCCGGTGGCCGTCGTCCGCGGCTACGCCGAGCACTTCCTGCGGCACGCCGGCAGTGACCAGGTGCGGCGGATCGAGGAGGAGGCCAGGCGGATGGGGGCGCTCGTGGACGACCTGCTCGTCCTCGCCCGGCTCGACGCCGAGCGACCGCGCGAACGCTTGCCCGTGGACCTGCTGCCGCTGGCCGCCGAGGTGGTACGCGACGCGCGGGTGCTGGCGCCCGATCGCGACATCACCTTCGCGTTCGGCGAGGACACGGCGTTCGTGGTCCTGGGGGATGCGGCCGAGCTGGGGCAGGTACTGCGCAATCTCGTACGCAACGCGCTCACGCACACCCCGCCGGGGACCGCCGTCGAGGTACGGGTCCGGCACCAGGACGGGCACGCTGTGCTGGAGGTCGCCGACCACGGCCCCGGGCTGGCCGAGGACGAGGCGGCCAGGGTGTTCGAGCGCTTCTACCGGGCGCCGGGAGCCCGCTCGCGTGAGGGGTCAGGGCTGGGGCTGGCGATCGTCCAGGCAGTCGTGGCCGCCCACGCAGGCTCCGCAGGCGTCGCGTCCACTCCGGGCGGCGGCACGACCTTCTCCGTCCGGCTCCCGCTCGAGTAGCCCCTCTGGCCTCCGCTCCGGGGCTGTTTAGAAAACCCTCAGGCGGGGTTTGAGCCCGGATTAGACCCGCCGCCTACACCTGAGTCCGCACGGGGACGACCGTTCCCCGCGCGGGAGGTGACCGACCATGATCAGGTGCTTGATGGCGCTGATCTTTCTTGCGGTGACGACAGGCTGCGCCGCCGCCCCGCCCGGGGACGGTGTCGCGTCCGTGGGTGGGCCCGCGTCCGCCACGTCGTCGCCGTCGGCGAGCGCGGACGTGCTGAAATTCGCGCAATGCCTGCGAGACCAGGGGCTCAAGGTCGAGGACCCGGCCCCGGGGGAGCGGGTCGACGTCGACGACGCCGACCAGGCAGGGCGGGAGCTGATGGAGAAGGCCATGACGGCCTGCCGGTCGCTGGCGCCCGCCGAGACCGTGAACCGCGACAACGACCAGCAATCGCTTGACGGCATGCTCGCCTACGCGCGCTGCATGCGCGAGCAGGGCCTGAACTGGCCCGACCCCGTCGTCGTGAACGGCGACGCCCGCTGGCCCGACAGCGGCGACCTGCCCGGCAGGAACACCAGCCAGTTCAAGACCGCCGACGAGAAGTGCCGGCCGCTGCTGGGCGAGAAGAAGTCCGGGGGGACCAAGTGAGACGCGCGGTCCTGGCCGGAGCCGTCGTGAGCGCCGGGTCGGTGGCGGCGCTCGCCGTCACGCTCGGCGGTGGCGAGCCCGCCGCCGCCCCTTCCCCGACCACCGCCCCCGCGTACGCCGAGGTGACGAGAGAGGACCTGGCCGACTCCGAGACCGTGGACGGCATGCTGGCCTACGCCGACGAACGTGTGCTCCGGGCCGGGCGCTCCGGCACGCTGACCGCGATCAAGGACAAGGGCACCTCGGTCAAGCGCGGCCAGACCTTGTACGCGGTCGATCGCGGCCCGGTCACCCTCTTCTACGGAAAAATGCCGATCTATCGGGAGCTGTCCGTGGGCGTTAACGGCGCGGACGTCCTCCAGCTCGAACGCAACCTCAAAGCCCTCGGCTATGCCGCCGGCCTGACCGTGGACGACCACTTCACCACGGCCACCGCCGCCGCCGTCGCCGGCTGGCAGGCCGACAGGAAACTGCCGGTCACCGGCGCCGTGGACGCCGCCCAAGTCGCCGTACTGCCCGGCCCGGCCTGGGTGAAGCAGACGAAAGCCCAAGTGGGCGATCCGGTCTCGGCCGGAGCCGAACTCCTCGTGGTCCGCAGCACCCGGCGGGTCGTGACCATCGACCTCGACATCGCCGACCAGCATCTGGCCAGGAAGGGGGCGGAGGTCGAGATGGAGCTGCCCGACGGCACCCGGCTCAAGGGCACGATCAGCAAGGTCGGAGTGGTGGCGGAGGTGTCCGAGGACAGCGTCACCGTAGACGTCGAGGTCGCCCCGCGCGGCGCGACCGGAGCGCTGCGGGAGGTGCCCGTCACGGTGGACCTGCGGAGCGAGACTCGCGAGGACGTGTTGTCGGTCCCGGTGGAGGCCCTGCTGGCCCTGCGCGAGGGCGGGTACGGCGTGCGCTCCCAGCAGGGCGCCGTGATCGCCGTCAAGCCCGGGCTGTTCGCCGGAGGCCGGGTCGAGGTCACGGGCGCCGGGCTGAGCGAGGGCATGAAGGTGGAGGTGCCGGCGTCATGACCGACACCGCAAAGCCGCCGTCGGTGGCGGAACTGCTCGGGGTCACGAAGGTGTACTCGGGCGGGGTCGAGGCGTTGCGAGGTGTGGATCTCAGGGTCGAGACGGGCGAGGCGGTGGCGGTCGTCGGTCCGTCCGGCTCAGGCAAGTCGACCCTGCTCCACCTGCTGGGCACCCTCGACCGCCCCTCGTCGGGCACCGTACGCGTCGCCGGCCACGACGTCGCCCGGCTCCCCGACCGGAGGCTCTCCGCGCTGCGGGCCTCGACGATCGGCTTCGTCTTCCAGCACTTCCACCTCACCCCCGGCCTGACCGCTCTGGAGAACGTCGCCGACGGCCTCCTCTATGCGCGGATCCCGATGAGCGAGCGGAGACGCCGGGCGGCGCAAGCCTTGGAGCGGGTAGGCCTGGCACACCGCGTCCACCACCGCCCGCACGAGTTGTCGGGCGGCGAGCAACAACGCGTCGCCGTGGCGCGGGCGATCGTCGGCGAGCCCGCACTCCTCCTGGCCGACGAGCCCACGGGCAACCTGGACTCGGCCTCAGGGGCGGAGGTGTTGCGGGTGTTGTTCGCCGTGGCGGCCACACTCGTGATCATCACCCACGACGCCGACCTGGCCGCCGCCCTGCCGCGCCGCCTCCGCATGCGCGACGGCCTGATCGTGGAGGAGACCGCTCATGAACCCGCGTGACCTCTTCCGGCTCGGCGTCATCGGGCTGCGGACCAGGCCCAGCCGGGCCGTGCTGTCCGCCCTGGGCATCGCGATCGGCATCGCCACCATGGTGGCGGTCATCGGCATCTCCGCCTCCAGCCGCGCCGACCTCCTGCGCAAGCTCGACAACCTCGGCACCAACCTCCTCACCGTCACCCCCGGCCAGACGGTCAGGGGCGAGCAGGCCAGCCTGCCCGAGACCGCCGTCGCCATGACCGGCCAGATCGGCCCGGTACGGTCTGCCGCCGCGACGGCCCAGCTGGAGGCCAGGATCTACCGCAGCGACCTGATCCCGCAGGAACGCACCGGCGGCGTCGCCGTGCAGGCCGCCACCGAGCACCTGCTGAACACCCTCCAGGGCACGGGCGCCTGGTTCAGCCAGGCCACGAGCCGCTACCCGACCGTCGTGCTCGGCGCGGTCGCCGCCCAGCGGCTGGGAGCACGCGGCGGCGACCAGGTGTGGCTGGGCCGCCGCTGGTTCACCGTGCTGGGCGTGCTCGACACGCTCCCGCTGGCGCCGGAGATCGACCGGTCGGCACTGGTCGGCTGGCCGGCCGCCGCCGAGCTCCTGGGCTTCGACGGGCATCCGACCACGGTCTACGTACGGGCCGATCCGGAGTCGGTGGAGAGCGTGGCAGCGGTGCTCGCCCGTACCGTCAATCCCGAGCACCCGGAGGAGACCACGATCGCCCGGCCGTCCGACGCGCTGGCGGCACGGGCGGCGGCCGCGGGGGCGTTCACGAACCTCCTGCTCGGACTGGGCGCGGTCGCCCTGCTGGTCGGCGGGGTGGGCATCGCGAACACGATGGTGATCTCCGTGCTCGAACGCCGCAGGGAGATCGGGCTGCGCCGCGCGCTCGGCGCCACCAGGACCGACGTACGCCTGCAGTTCCTCACCGAGTCGCTACTGCTGTCCGCGCTCGGGGGGCTGGCCGGCGTCGTGCTGGGCGCCCTGGTCACCACCGGGTACGCGCTCGGCCACGCCTTCCCGCCCACTCTGGACGCCTGGGCCCTGGCCGGGGCCGCCGCCGCCACACTGCTGGTCGGCGGGGTGGCCGGGATCTATCCCGCGGCCCGCGCCGCCCGGCTGTCCCCGACCGTGGCGCTCAGCGCACCTTGACATGGTCGGCGGGGTTCATGGGCAGACATTGCCCATGAACCCCGCTGACCGGCTCGGTTAGCGTCACCAACGGGCGCAGAGGAAAGGGACGTCGCATGCCGGAACCGATCGAAGTGCGTAAGGTGCCGATCGAGAGCGTCACCGACGCCTCCGGGCTGTCGCGGCTCATCGCCGACGGCGTGATCGTGGCCGAGCGGGTGCTCGCCGTCGTCGGCAAGACCGAGGGCAACGGCGGCGTCAACGACTACACCCGCATCCTGGCCGACCGCGCCTTCCGCGAGGTGCTGGCCGAGCACGGGCATCCGGCGCCGGAGAGCGTGCCGCTGGTGTGGTCGGGGGGCACCGACGGCGTGCTCAGCCCGCACGCGACCATCTTCGCCACCACCGCGAACGCCCCCGCCACCGAGGAGCCGCGACTGTCGGTCGGCGTGGCGATGAGCGAGGTCATCCTTCCCGAGGACATCGGCCGCCCCGCCATGGTGGAGAAGGTCGCCGCCGGGGTACGCGAGGCCATGAAGATCGCCGGCATCGACGACCCGCGCGACGTCCACTACGTGCAGACCAAGACACCGCTGCTCACCCTGGCCACCATCACCGACGCCAAGAGCCGCGGCCAGGACACCGCCATCGAGGAGACCGGCCCCTCCATGGACCTGTCGAACTCCACCACCGCCCTCGGCATCGCCGTGGCGCTCGGCGAGATCGACATGCCCAGCGCCGACCAGATCCACAAGGACCTGTCGCTGTACTCGTCCGTGGCGTCCTGCTCGTCCGGGGTGGAGCTGGACCGGGCGCAGATCGTGCTGGTGGGCAACGTACGGGGGATCGGCGGGCGCTACCGCATCGGCCACAGCGTCATGAAGGACGCCCTGGACGCCGACGGCATCTGGGAGGCCATCAGGGACTCGGGGCTGCCGCTGCCCGAGCGGCCCCGCCCGTCGGACCTCGGCGGCAGGCTGGTGAACGTCTTCATGAAGTGCGAGGCCGACCCGTCCGGGCGGGTGCGGGGCCGGCGCAACATCATGCTGGACGACTCCGACGTGCACTGGCACCGCCAGATCAAGGCGGCCGTCGGCGGGGTGGCGGCCTCGGTCACGGGTGACCCTGCGGTGTTCGTCTCGGTCGCCGCCGTACATCAGGGCCCGTCGGGCGGCGGCCCGGTGGCGGCCATCTCCGACCTCGGGTAGGGGGAATGTGGCCGCCAGGCCACATCTCTAGCTATGTAGAGTACGAGATATGAAGAGTAATAGCCCACGGATGACCATGCCGACCCAGGCGGTTCTCCGTGCCCTGCTCCACGACCCAGGGCGCGAACGCTACGGGCTGGAGCTGTGCGAGCTGGCCGGGATGCCGAGCGGCACCCTGTACCCGATCCTGGCCAGGCTGGAGCAGATCGGCTGGGTGGAGAGCCGGTGGGAGGATCCTGAGACGCACGTGGCGGAGGGACGCCCGCGCCGCCGCTACTACCTGATCACCGCGGACGGCGCGGAGCAGGCCCGTGACGCGATCGCCCGCGCCTACCGCTCGCGCCGCCAGCCCGTCCCCGCCTGGCTGCCGCCTCCCGAGGTCGCGTCATGAACGGGGCCGACGACAGGGGACCGAACCTGTACGGCCGGCTCCAGCCAGTGCTGGACGCCGCCGGCGAGAGGCTGACCGGCGAGCGACTGGACCTGGTCCAGCACGCCCACCTGGTGGCCGCCTACTGGCATCGCGACCAGCTGCGGCAGAGCGGCGACCCGTACATCACCCACCCGATCGCCGTCGCCACGATCCTGGCCGAGCTCGGCATGGACCACGAGCTGATCTGCGCGGGGCTGCTGCATGACGTGCTGGAAGACACCGCCTGCACGGAGGAGGAGCTGCTCGCCGAATTCGGGGAGCCGGTCGTGGAGCTGCTGCGCGCTTTCCTGACGCTCGACGACCCCGAGCGCCGGGCCCCCGACTGGGAGACCTCGACCGACGAGCGCGTGCTGACGCTGAAACTGGCCGATCGCCTGCACAACCATCGGACGCTGCGCTTCCTGCCTGAGGAGAAGCAGCGGCGGAAGTCGCGGGAGACGCTGGACGTCGTGGTGCCCATCGCCGGGCGGCTGGGCCTGGTGCAGGTCGAGGAGGAGCTGCGGCGGCTGTCCACCGCCACGCTGTCCGGGCGGGGCGGGATAGGAGCGTCCTTCCGTGTCATCACAGCCGGTGCCATCATGCTCCCGGCTGAGGCCCGGGGCCGGTGGCTGGAGGAGTGGCTGGGGGAGCTGCACGCGTTGCCGGGCCGGCGGGCCAGGCTGGGGTTCGCGGTCCGGCTGATCGCCGGCATGCCGCGCCTGGCCCGCACCCTCCGGACCGAAGCTCGGCGCAGGTAGGCTCGTAGGCTGTGCCCAGCATTCCGCAGCCACTCGACCCCGGCGACGACGGCCGTGCCGCACCCGCGGTGGCCGCCGCTCTCGCCGCCTACCAGGCGGGCACGGCCGAGCCCACCAACGTGCTCAACGCCCTCAGCGGCGCCAGGCTCCTGGTGCCTGTGGTCGCCCTGCTGACCCAGTCCGAGGTCGGCGCGCACGGGCTGCGGCAGGAGAAGGAGAGCGAGATGGCCCTCCCCAAGCTCGTCGGGCAGGATGGCAGGCAGGCGGTGCTGGCGTTCACCGGGGCGGAGGCGCTGGCCAGGTGGCGGCCGGACGCCCGGCCGATCCAGGCGACCACGCTGCAGGTGTGCCGGGCCGCCGTGCAGGAGCAGGCGGCGGCGGTCGTGGTGGACGTGGCCGGGCCGGTGCAGTTCGTGATCGAGGGCGCGGTGCTGGAGGCCCTGGCGGCGATCGAGTCCGGCACCGCCGACCGGCTCGAGCGCGCGACCGTGGCCAAAGTGGAGCTGGTACGCAGGCGCCGCTGGTTCTCCCGGCGCTGAGCCGGGGACGCGTCGGTTCCCCGGCGATGACCGGGGTCAGGGCACGGACGAGCGGCGCCGTTCCCAGGTGTCTGCCGCGCGGTTCGCCAGAGCGTGAAGGAGATTGACGGTCACGACCGCCGGCGCCACCACCGCCACGAATCCGTCCAGCGACCGCTCGAACACCAGCGCCAGGATCACGGCCGTGACCCCGTTCTGCTGCGCAAGTGGGCGACGGCCGCCGCGTTGATCAGCCAGGCCGGGCCGCGCCGCACCAGCCGCCACACCACGTACGCCACCGCGGCGAACAACGCGTTCCATCCCAGATCGGCCAGATGGGACACGGAGATCCCGTCGGACGAGAACGCCAGCGTGGCCGCGTACACCGACAGGACGACCGTCACCGGATCGTCGAACGATGCCCACGCCGCCAGGGTCGTGCGGGCCTTGGGCGAGAGCCGCGAGTCGCCCATGACGGACGCCACGGACAGCGGGTCGATCTGCGCCACCGCCACCGCGAGCATCACCGCGAGTGGATCGCCGGTGAACAGGTAGAGGACGCTCGCGATGAACGCCGCCTTCAGCACCACCCCGACCGTGACCGCCGCCACGATCAGCCGGGCATGGGCGCGTGCCACGGCTCTGTCGATGTCGTGCGTGCTCCCGTACAGGCCGATGGCCCGCAGCAGCTGACTGGCCAGCAGGTACGTCTCGGACGTCTCCAGATCGCCGATGCCGGTGAGACGTGCGGTGCCCCATCCTGCGAGCAGGACGAGGATCAGGAGCCAGACTCGGGCCACTCGCACCGCCTCCGGCGGCGCGGGTGGCCGGGCCGAGGTCCCGGCCCGGCAACGGGCCTCCGAAGCCTCGCTGCGTCAGCGCCTGCAGGCGGCCAACGAGCGCATCCGCGCCCTGGCGAAAGACAAAGCCGACCTGCGCGAGCAACTGGCCGCAGCCCTTGACGAGCTCAGGTCGCGAAAGGCTCAACGCTAACTGCCCCGGCCAGGCCGTCGCGGGTCAGCGCCGGGCGAGGTCGTCACCCGCTGCGAGCATCGGAGCGCTGGGCGCGCAGGCGCCGGTGGTGGCGGTTGCGAGCGCCCAGCAACACGGCGGCCAGCACAGCGGAGACCACCGAGGCGAGCAGGACGGCGCCCTTGGCGTCGGTGAGATGCGCCGCGTCGGCGTAGGAGAGCTCGGCGATCAACAGGGAGACGGTGAAGCCGATGCCGCCGAGCACCCCGACGCCGGCGATGTCGGCCCAGCCGAGTTGCGGGTTCAGATGCGCGCTGGTGAAGCGAGCGGTCAGCCACGTAGCGCCGAAGATGCCCAGCAGCTTGCCGCCGACCAGGCCGGCGAGGATGCCCCAGGTGATGGCGCTGCTCCAGAACCCGCCCGCTCCGGATACCGAGACGCCCGCCGACATCAGCGCGAACACCGGCAGCGCAAGCCCGGACGAGACCGGCCGCAGGACTTCCTCGGCCCGGTGCGAGGGACTGGACCTCTCGCCCTCGCGTGCGCTGGTGCGCATGAGCAGGCCCATCGCGACTCCGGCGATCGTGGCGTGGATGCCGGAGGCATGCATCAGCGCCCAGATGACCAGGGCGAGCGGCCCGAACAGCAGCCATCCCGGCACCGTCGCCCGCACCCGGGTGACGGCCCGGCCGCGCCCGTTCTGCAGGTAGCCGAACACGGCCAGGCCCGCGGCGGCGAGCCCGAGCGCGGCCAGGGACAACTCGCCGGTGTAGGCGACGGCGATGACAATGACTGCGCAGATGTCGTCCACCGTGGCGAGCGTGAGCAGGAACGTGCGCAAAGGGGTTGGCAGGTGCCGGCCGATCACCGCCAGGACGGCGATGGCGAAGGCGATGTCGGTGGCCATCGGGATGCCCCACCCGCCGCTCGCCTCGCCGCCGGTGCCGGCGATGACGGCCAGGAACAGCGCGGCCGGCACCAGCACGCCGCCCAGGGCGGCCACGATCGGCAGGATGGCCCGGCGGGGGTTGCGCAACTCGCCGTGGACCAGTTCCTGCTTCAGCTCGTTGCCGACGATGAAGAAGAACACCGCCAGCAGCCCGTCCGCTGCCCAGGAGTGCACGGGCAGGTCCAGGTGAAGGAAGGCGGGCCCGAACTGGAAAGAACGCAAGGACTCGTACGAGGCCGACAGGGGCGAGTTCGCCCAGGTAAGCGCGATCAAGGCGGCACCGATCAGCAGCGAACCGCTGACGACGTCCAAGCGCAGCGCAGCGGTCATCCGCGCGAAGGCAGACACGAAGGAAACTCCAGATACGGGTCGGTGAAGGGCGTCGAGGGGGGAGCCCGTGCCGCCCGTGTGCGGGCATGGGGAGGTGACCGGGAGAGCCGGTGCGGGCGGGCGGTGTCCCGCCGGGATCGGCAGGGCTCAGACGGCCTTCGGCGGAGACCCGCCCGTGATCGCGCCCCAGGTGCTGACGTAGCCGTTCGTCCCGATCGGCCGGTGCTCCAGCGGCTCCAGCACCGCAGAGTCGCCACACCCCGACTGGAGGCCATCGGGTCGAGGAGCCACAAAGACGAGGCTGTGCCGAACCATCGAGCTCCCCTCCTTCTGGCCTGCGTACCTCGACGTGATTCTAATTATGAGCCCGCCCACAGAGGCCACCGTCATCGCGCCGACCACCATGACCGGCAGCCTGCCACGGATCCGGCCGACCACGAGCGCGATCACCGCCAGCCCGCCCACCACGGCGAGGACGGTGAGCGCGCGGGACACGTTGTAATCCTCACCCTCGATGTACCAGGCCAGCATCTCCAGTAACACAGGGGCGAGCACGAACGTCGCGATGACGACCGCGATCCTGGCGAACCGATCCCTGTCCACGAGGGAAGTGTCCGTGATTGTCGGCCCTCGCCGCAATAGCACCGCTTTCGAACTGTACGGCGCAGTCCGCTTCGATCGGGCCGCGGAAGGCGAACGCCGCGCCGGCCGGCGAATCCATGCCGGCTCGCGCGCCAGGCGGGTCCATGCCGGCCCGCCCGCCGGCCGGCCGGTCCATGCCGGCTCCGTTGATCGGCCGCAGGAGGGCCGGGGCCCGCACTAGGGTCGGCTCGTGGTCGCACTCATGGCGCTGGCCGGACTCGTCTGCGGACACCGCATCAGGACCCTGGCCGACTCCTACGACGGCCTCCCGGAGCTTCCCTGGCCGCCGAAGTCCGAGCTGGTGACCGCCGCCGTCACCGCGCTCGTCGCCTGGCGCCTCGGCCTCCCTTACGTGCCGTTCGCCGTGATCGGCGTCGCTCTGGCCGTCATCGACTGGCGCACGACAATTCTGCCCGACGCGATCACGCTTCCCGCGTACCCGATCACCGCACTGGCCCTCCTGCCCACCGGCGAGCTGCCGAGAGCGTTGGCCGGAGGGGCGGCGCTGGCAGCGATCTACGGGCTGCTGTGGGTCATCAGACCGGACGCGCTGGGGCTCGGAGACGTCAAGCTGGCCGGGCTCATCGGCATGGCGGGCGCCGCGCTGGGCTGGCAGGCCTGGGTGGTCGCGGCGTTCTGCGGGCAGCTGCTCGGCGCGCTCTACGCCCTGGCGCTGCTCGTGACCGGGCGCGGCACCAGGCACACGCAGTTCCCGTTCGGGCCGTTCATGCTGCTGGGGGCGTTCACCGTGCTGTGTCTCGACACGTGAACGTGGGACATCCCACTCGGCGGCGCATGGAAGACTTGTACGCATGTTGCGCTGGTTGACCGCCGGAGAGTCCCACGGGCCCGAACTCGTCGCCATCCTCGAAGGCCTCCCGGCCGGGGTGGAAGTGACCACGGCCGCGATCGACGAGGCCCTGCGCCGCCGCCGTCTCGGCTATGGCCGCGGCGCCCGGATGAAGTTCGAGCAGGACCAGGTCACCATCGTCGGCGGCGTACGCCACGGGCGGACCATGGGCAGCCCGGTCGCGATCCGCATCGGCAACACCGAGTGGCCCAAGTGGGAGAAGGTCATGGCGGCCGATCCGGTCGACCCGGCCGAGCTGGAGGGCCTGGCGCGCAACGCGCCCAGGTCGCGCCCGCGCCCGGGCCACGCCGACCTGGCTGGCATGCAGAAATACGGGTTCGACGACGCCAGGCAGGTGCTCGACCGGGCCAGCGCCCGCGAGACCGCCGCCCGCGTCGCGCTCGGCGAGGTCGCCAGGCGCTTCCTCAAGCAGGCCCTCGGCGTCGACATCGTCAGCCACGTCACTGAGATCGGCGGCGCCCGGACCCCGACGGAGGAGCTGCCGGGGCCCGGCGATCTGGCCAGGATCGACGAGGACCCGGTGCGGTGCTCCGACCCCGAGGGCAGCGCCGCCATGATCGCCGTGATCGACAAGGCACACAAGGACGGCGACACGCTCGGCGGCGTCGTCGAGGTGCTCGCCTACGGCCTGCCGCCGGGCCTGGGCAGCTACACGCACTGGGACCGCAGGCTCGACTCCCGGCTCGCCGCGGCGCTCATGGGCATCCAGGCGATCAAGGGCGTCGCGGTCGGCGACGGCTTCGAGACCGCGCGCAGGCCCGGGTCCCGCGCCCACGACGAGATCGAATACACCGCCGAGGACGGCGTCAAGCGCATCACCAACCGCGCGGGCGGCGTCGAAGGCGGCATGACCAACGGCGAGATCCTGCGGGTCAGCGCCGCCATGAAGCCGATCTCCACCGTGCCCAGGGCGCTGGCCACGATCGACGTCAAGACCGGCGAGGCGGCCAAGGCACACCACGAGCGCTCCGACGTGTGCGCCGTGCCGGCGGCCGGCGTCGTGGCCGAGGCCATGGTCGCGCTGGTGCTGGCCGACACGGCGCTGGAGAAGTTCGGCGGCGACTCGGTCGAGGAAGTCGCGCGCAACCTGTCCGGCTACCTCTCCTCCATGGTGATCAAATGACACGGTGGAGCGAACGAGGAGGGGTGAAATGACGACAGTAGTCCTGATCGGGCCTCCCGGGTCCGGCAAGACGACCATCGGGCGGCTGCTCGCCGAGCGGCTCGGCGTCGGCTTCCGCGACACCGACGCAGACGTGGAGGCCGTGGCGGGCAAGCCCGTCTCCGATGTCTTCGTCGAAGACGGGGAGGCCCGCTTCCGCGAGCTGGAGCACGAGGCCGTACGCCGGGCGCTGGCCGAGCACGACGGCATCCTGTCGCTCGGCGGCGGCGCCGTGCTCAACGAGGAGACCCAGGCGCTGCTCGCCGGCCACCACGTGGTCTACCTGCAGGTGGGGCTGTCGGACGCGGTCCAGCGGGTCGGGCTCGCCTCCGCCCGGCCGCTGCTCGTGCTCAACCCGCGCAGCCAGCTGAAGAAGCTCATGGAGGAGCGGCGGCCGGTCTACGAGCGGCTGGCCGTGGTGACCGTGGTGACGGACAAGCGCGAGCCGGCCGAGCTCGCCGACGAGATCGTGAAGGGGCTGCCCGCATGACCGCCGCGACCAGGATCACCGTACGCGGCGACAGCCCGTACGACGTGGTGGTCGGCACAGGTGTGCTGGCCGAGCTGACCACGCTGCTCAAGCCGGGCGTGCGCACGGTCGCCGTGATCTGCCCGGAGACCCTGCCGCAGATCTCCCGGCCGGTCTGCGCGGCGCTGTCCGGCGCCGGCTACGACGTGGTCGAGCTGCCCGTGCCGGACGGCGAGCAGGCCAAGACCGTCGAGGTGGCCGCCGGGCTGTGGTCGGCGCTCGGCCGTCACGGCGTGACCCGCTCCGACGCCGTCGTCGGCGTGGGCGGAGGCGCGACGACCGACCTGGCCGGGTTCGTCGCCGGCACGTGGCTGCGCGGCGTGCAGGTGGTGCTCGTGCCCACGACCCTGCTGGCCATGGTCGACGCGGCGGTCGGCGGCAAGAACGGCATCGACACGCCCGAGGGCAAAAACCTCGTCGGCACGTTCCTGCCGCCCGCGGGCGTGTTGTGCGAGCTGTCCACGCTGGACGGCATGCCGCGGCAGGACTACGTGGCAGGCCTGGCCGAGATCATCAAGGGCGGCTTCATCGCCGACCCGGAGATCCTCCGCCTCATCGAAGAAGACCCCGAGGCCGCCACCCGCCCCGACGGCCCCCACACCCGCGAGCTGATCGAGCGCAAGATCCAGGTCAAGGCCGACGTGGTGGGCGCCGACCTGCGTGAGGCGGGGCTGCGCGAGATCCTCAACTACGGCCACACGCTCGCCCACGCCATCGAGCGCAACGAGCACTACGGCATCCGCCACGGCGAGGCCGTCGCCATCGGCATGGTCTACGCCGCCGAGCTGTCCCGGCTCTCCGGCCGCGCCGACCTGGTGGATCGCACCCGCGAGATCCTCACCAGCGTGGGCCTGCCCATCTCCTACCGCGCCGACGCGTGGCCGCAGCTGCGCGACCACATGCGGCTGGACAAGAAGAACCGCGGCGCCAAGCAGCGGTTCGTGGTGCTCGACGACCTGGCCAAGCCCGGCCGCCTCGAAGACCCCTCGGAAGAGCTGCTCGACGCCGCCTACAAGGAGATCTCGGCATGATCCTCGTGCTCAACGGGCCCAATCTGCGCAGGCTCGGCACCCGTGAGCCCGACGTCTACGGCGCCGAAACGTTCGAGGACCTGGCCGAGCTCTGCCGCGACACCGGGCGCAAGCTCGGCGAGCACGTCGAAGTGCGCCAGACCGACGACGAGGCCGAGATGATCGGCTGGATCCACGAGGCCTGCGACGGTCGCATCCCCGTCGTGCTCAACCCCGCCGCGTTCACCCACTACTCCTACGCCCTGCGCGACGCCATCGCCCAGCGCACCGCCCCGCTCGTCGAGGTGCACATCAGCAATCCGGCCGCCAGGGAAGAGTTTCGCCATACCTCCGTCGTGGCCGGGGTGGCGACGGGCACCATCGCCGGGTTCGGACTACAGTCGTACGTCCTTGCGCTGCAGGCTATTTCGGAGATGAACACCACCTCATGAGGCACTACAAGTCCTTCGTCGCGCTCGGCGACAGCTTCACAGAAGGACTGAACGACCCCGGCGTCAACGGCCACTACCGCGGCTGGGCCGACCGGGTGGCCGAGCGGCTCGCCGCCGACGACCCGTCCTTCCGCTACGCCAACCTGGCCGTCCGCGGCAAGCTGATCGACCAGATCGTCGCCGAGCAGGTGCCGCTGGCCGTCGAGATGGCGCCCGACCTGGTCAGCTTCTGCGCCGGGGGCAACGACCTGCTCAGGCCGGGCAGCGACCCGGACGTGATGGCCAAGAAGGTCGCGCGGGCCGTGCGGGACCTGCGGGCGGGCGGGGCGGACGTGCTGCTGTTCACGGGGGTGGATCCGCGGGACACGCCGCTGATGCGGCGGCTGCGCGGGCGGTTCGCGATCTTCTACTTGCACGTGCGGTCCATCGCCGACCTGTACGGGTGCCGGCTCGTGGACCAGTGGTCGATGCAGGGGCTGCGGGACTGGCGGGCGTGGAGCGCCGACCGGCTGCACATGAACGAGGACGGGCATCGGCTGGTGGCGGCGCGGGTGCTGGACGTGCTGGGGGTGCCGTTCGAGGACTGGCGCAAGGACTGGCCCGCGCGCGTGGTGGATCCGCGTTCGCGGCGGCGCGAGGATGCCCAATGGATGCGCGAGTATCTCGTCCCGTGGGTGGCGCGCCGCCTCCGGGGGGTGTCTTCCGGCGATGGCATCCCCCCCAAGCGCCCCGACCTCACGCCGTTTGGGTGATTATCTGTTACGCGTTGCCGTGGTTTGCCACCCGCCGTACTTCGGCTGAGGGCCCTCCAGGAAACGGCCTCTGACCCTTCACCGGTGGGCCACCGTTACGCGAGCGTCTTCTGGACCGGCTCCGTGGTTCGAAGGCTGGATCGGCTCCGTAGGCTGCCCTTCTCTGGATGCACGACGGCCACAGGGCCCCGGACCCGGCGTCCCCAACCGAAGGCGGCCACACCGCCGGCGGCCCACGACTTGCGACGCGCGCGGTGGCGGCAGGACCCGCCCCAACGCCCCCACCCGGGACGGCTCCCCGCCTCAGGACGCCCCCACCGCGGGACGCCTCCGACTGGGACGCTTCCGACCGGGGCGCCCCCACCGCGGGACGCCTCCGATCCCGGACGACGGGGAGGTGCCCTCCGGGAGGCTCTGACCCGGGACGTCCGGGTCACGGGCCTGCGGGCGACGAGAAGGCGGGAGGGTGTTATGCGGTTGGTTCGGCTGCTAGGCGTTTTAGGGCGGCGCGGGGGACGGAGGGGTCCGTGGTGCGCCAGAACGGGGGGAGGGAGCCCAGGAGGAAGCCGCTGTAGCGGGCGGTGGCGAGGCGGGGGTCGAGGACGGCGATCACGCCCTTGTCGTTCTGGGCGCGCAGGAGGCGGCCGGCGCCCTGGGCCAGCAGCAGGGCGGCGTGGTTGGCGGCCACCGCCATGAAGCCGTTGCCGCCCCGCGCCGCTACATGGCGCTGCCTGGCCGACGTCAGCGGGTCGTCCGGGCGTGGGAACGGCACCCGGTCGATGATGACCAGCCGCAGCGACGGTCCGGGCACGTCCACGCCCTGCCACAGCGACAGCGTGCCGAACAGGCAGGTCGGCTCGTCCTCGGCGAACTGCTTGACCAGCAGCATCGTCGAGTCGTCACCCTGGCACAGCAGCGGCACTTCCAGCCGCTCCCGCAGCGCTTCCGTTGCCGCCTTGGCCGCGCGCATCGACGAGAACAGCCCCAGCGTGCGCCCCCCGGCAGCCTCGATCAGCTCGGCGATCTCGTCCAGATACTGTTGCGGCAGCCCGTCGCGGCCCGGCTGGGGCAGGTGCTTGGCGACGTACAGGATCCCGGCGCGGGGGTGATCGAACGGCGAGCCGACGTCGATGCCCTGCCAGCCCTTGGCGTCGCCGAGCCCCCACTGCCCGGCCAGCCCGTCGAACGTGCCGCCCAGCGCCAGGGTCGCGGAGGTCAGGATCACCGTACGCTCGCCGAACAGCTTGTCACGCAGCATGCCGCTGACCGTCAGCGGCGCCACTCGCAGCGCGGGGGGACGCCGGTCGGTGCCGGCGTCGAGCCACACGACCTCCGCCCGGTCGGCCTCGGAGTCGTGCCCGTAGGCCTCCAGCATGCGTACGGTCGTGTCGTGGACCTCGTCCAGGGCCGTGAACGCCGCCTTGCGCTGCCCGGCTTTGTCCGGGTCGTCCTTGTCGGCGCCGCGTGGCCCCATGGCCGTGATGCAGCGCCAGGCGGTGTCGCGGATCAGCTGCAACGTCAGGCCGAGCACCTGCGGCATTTCGTCGATGCGGCCGGGCGGGGCGGCGGCCAGCAGCGCCTTGAGGTCCTCTCCGGCCTCCTGGAGCTGGTCGGCGACCGTCTGCTCGATCAGCCTGCCCACCCGGCGGACCGACAGCGACACCGTCAGCTCCGACAACTCGCCGGTCACCACTGACGTCACGCGGTCGACCAGCTCGTGCGCCTCGTCCACGACCACGACCTCGTGCTCGGGCAGCACCGGCAGGTCACCCATGGCGTCGATGGCCAGCAGCGCGTGGTTGGTCACCACCACATCGACCTCGCCCGCGCGGGCCCTGGCCAGCTCGGCGAAGCATTCGGCGCCGCTCGGGCAGCGGTTGGCCCCCAGGCACTCCTGCGCGCTCACCGAGAACTGCCGCCACGCCTGCTCGCTCACTCCCGGCACCAGCTCGTCCCGGTCGCCGGTCTCGGTCTCCTCGGCCCACTCCTGGATGCGCTGCACCATGCGGCCCGTCGCGCTCACCTCGCGCGGGTCGAACAGCTGGTCCTGCTCGTCCTCCTCGGGCCAGCCCGCCGTGGCTTTGTAACGGCACAGGTAGTTGCGGCGGCCCTTCAAGATCGCGAACGTGGGCTCGTGCGGCAGCTCCTTGCTCAGCGTCTCGGCCAGCCTGGGCAGATCGCGGTCCACGAGCTGGCGCTGCAGCGCGATCGTGGCCGTGGACACCACGACCGGCTTGTCGCTGTCCATGGCGTGGCGGATCGACGGCACGAGGTACGCCAGGGACTTCCCGGTCCCCGTGCCGGCCTGGACCGCCAGGTGTTCCTCGTCGTCGATGGCCTGCTGCACGGCGCGGACCATCGTGATCTGGCCCTGCCGTTCGCTCCCTCCGAGAGCGCCGACCGCGATGCTGAGGAGTTGGTCCACTGGCGGGAGATGGGAGTCCGGCACGGCAGTAAACGCTACCCGCATTTTCCGGGTCGCCGTGCCGAACGCGGTGTGATCGGCCATGCGCATCCCGACATTCCTGAATCCTTTCGGCGGGGCGCATGGCACACTGGGCGATCGGGACTCCAACTGGTCAAACAGATCTTCCGGAGTGTGATCAGAGGGATTCGCGGTGTATAGGGGAAGGCCGGTTCTGTAGGGTTTTCCGGGGTTGAGTGGACGAATAAAGGCTGGTTAAAGCAGTATGTCTGCCATGTCGGAAGTTGTCCCGTTGCCGTCGTTCGGCGAAGTCTTCTTCGATGCCCGAGGTCAGGAGCGGTGTCTCCGGGTCACGTGGCACGAGGGCACCTTGGTGCTCAGCCTGTGGCGGGGGGAGATGTGCACAGCGAGCTTCCGCATGCCGATGGAGGACGTCGGCCGGCTGCTCGACACCCTTGACGGGGGCTATGCCGAGGCCACGGGCGAGCAGCCCGCCGTGCCCGCGCACGATCCGGGCACCGAAGTCATGCCGGGCACAGGCCAGTACCAGCGGCCGCCGCAGCCCGCTGCTCAGCAGCCGGCCCACCATCAGCTCGACGAACGTCCCACTGCCGCGTTGTCGCCCAATGACGTCCTCGTGGCCAGGGGCCCGGCGCCGCAGGACAAGCTCGTCGCCTCGTACGGCGAGACCGCAGCGCCCAGGGACACCACCCCGGCTTACGGCGAGCGGGGGGCGGCGCCCTTCACTGGGCCCCAGTACATCGACTCGACCGCACCCCAGCCCCAGTACACCGGCGACCCCTTCAGCGGCCCTCAGTACACCGGCGATCCCTTCAGCGGCCCTCAGTACACCGCCGAGGCCCAGTACCAGCAGCAACCCGATCGCTTCGGCGGTCCCCAGTATGCGGACAACCAGCCCGTCTACCAGATGCCCGAGGAACAGCGCCGTCCGGCGCCGCTGAGCACCGACCCCCTCGGCTTCCCCTCCCAGGCTGCCGACCCCTATGCGGCGGCCCCTCAGCACCGGTCCGAGCCGTACCACTCCGACCCGTACTCGTCCGAGTCCTACGCGTCTGATTCCTTTGGGCGGCATCAGGAGACTTACCAGCAGCCCCAGCATCAGCCCCAGCCGCAGCCGCAGAGTCAGAGCGCCGCCGGCCTGGGCACGCCCATGCACGGCATCCCGGGCGCAGGGCGGCGCCACGCCCCCCAGCAGCCCGCCCGCGATGACTACGCCGGCTACCAGCAGGCGCCGCAGGCCAACCCGGTGGATCCGCTGCTGGCCCTCGGCCGGCAGGAGCCCCAGCAGCCGGATGCGGGCATGTCCCGCCCGTACGTCGGGGATCCCATGTTCTCTACCGGCGAGCGCCTACGTCCCGAGCAGCAGCATCCGGACTACCACCAGCGGAGCGACCGCAGGGAGTGGTGATTCACCCGGCGCGCCCAGGTACGCTCTCCGCGAGGTGATCGGGCCGAGGGAGAAGGAGCGCCGTGAGTCCCATCCTGGGCTTGCAACTGCTGCTGGTGGCCGCCAGCGGTATCGCGGTCGCCGCCGTGGCGCGGCGCAAGGGATGGCCGGCCCCGCTGCTGCTGGTGGCCGCGGGGCTGCTGGCCTCGCCGCTGGTGCCGGCGGTGCCGCTGGATCCCGAGCTGGTGTTGTTCGTGTTCCTGCCGCCGCTGCTCTACTCGGCTGCGCTCGACAGCTCCTACCTGCGCCTGCGTGACGTCAAGCGGGCCGTGCTGCTGCTGTCGATCGGGCTGGTGCTGTTCACGACGGCCGTGGTCGGGTTGCTCGTGCACCTGCTGCTGCCGGACTTGCCGCTGGCACTGGCGTTCGCGCTCGGCGCCATCATCGCGCCGCCCGACGCGGTGGCCGCCGTCGCGGTCGGCCGGCGGCTCGGCCTGCCGCGCAGGACGCTGACGATCCTGATCGGGGAGAGCCTGTTCAACGACGCCACGGCGCTGACGGCCTACCGGGTGGCGATCGGTGCGGCTGTGGGCGGCACCGTGGACCTGTTCCAGAGCGTCGGAACGTTCCTACTCGCGGCGGCGGGCGGGGTGGCGATCGGGCTGGCGCTGGCGTTCGTGTTCGCCTGGGTGTTCGAGCACACGCGCGACTCGCTGGTCGAGAACACGCTGATGTTGTTGATCCCGTTCGCCGCGTTCGCCGCGGCCGAGACCGTGCACGCCTCCGGCGTGATCGCGGTGGTGATCATCGGCCTCTACCTGGGCCACCGGATGCATCTGCGGGGGTTCGGCACCCGGCTGGTGTCGGACGCGGTGTGGAAGGTCACCGACTTCTTCCTCGAGACGATCGTGTTCGTGCTGATCGGGCTGCAGCTCGTGACCGTGATCCAGGGCATCTCCGGTTACAGCGCGTGGGCGGTCGCCGGATACGCGGGGGCGGTGCTCGCGGCGACGATCCTCACCAGGTTCGTCTGGGTGTTCGTCGCGACCTGGCTGATCGGGCTGGTCGCCAAGAACACCAGGCAGCCGGTGCCCACGACGAAGCAGGCGGTGATCCTGAGCTGGGCGGGCATGCGGGGCGTGGTGTCGCTGGCGGCGGCGTTCGCCATCCCGCCGGAGGTCCCTCCCCGTGACCGCGCCATGTTGTTGTTCCTGACGTTCACGACCGTGATCGGCACGCTGCTCATCCAGGGCACCACGTTCCCCGCGCTGATCAGGCGGCTGGGCGTGACGACCGAGCGGGAGCGCTACGAGGACCGCCTGGCCGAGGCGGCGGCTCAGCAGGCGGCGCTGGAGGCCGGACTGGCCGAGTTGGAGCGGCTCGTCGCCGAGGAGGGCGAGCCCGACGAGATCCAGAAGCAGGTCATCGACCAGCTGAGGGAGAAGTCGTGGCGCCGTTCGCTGACCGCCTGGGAGCGCCTGGGCGGCGGCACGGGATCGGGCGGCGCGGAGACCCCGAGCTCGCTCTACCGCCGGCTGCGCCGCGACATGCTGCAGGCCGAACGCCAGGTCTTCGTGCGCCTGCGCGACGAGCGCCGCCTCGACGACGAGGTCCTGCGCGAGGTGATGGCCCAACTCGACTTCGAGGAGGCCATCCTGGAACGCTAGCCCGAGCCGCCCCGGGCCGCGGTCGCCAGCGCTAGCCCATCTGACTGTCCACGAAGCACCACCGCCAGTCCTCGCCACGCTCGAACGACTGGATCACCGGATGGTTCGTCGCGTGGAAGTGAGCGGTGGCGTGCTTGGCGGGCGAGGAGTCGCAGCACCCGATGTGGCCGCATTCCAGACAGCGGCGCAGGTGCACCCACCGGCCGCCGTCGGCCAGGCACTCCTCGCAGCCCTCCGGCGTGTTCGCCGAGGGGTCGCCCGCCCGGGAAAGATGCTCGCAGATTGCCATAACAGCAATCTTAGGGCCAGTGTCCCGTCTAATTTCGGCCGGGCCTCTTGTCGGTTGCCGGGCGAACGTGGACATTGTGGTCAGGCGGGGGGAGTGACATAGGCCACACTGTCCCGAGGAGCCGCGCTTGCTGGAGGTCCGCAACCTCGAGGTCGTCTACGACGACGTGATGCTCGTGCTGCGTGGCGTGAGCCTCATCGTCCCCCCTGGATCGATCGTGGCCCTGCTCGGCGCGAACGGCGCGGGTAAGACCACGCTGCTGCGTGCCCTGTCCGGGCTGCTCGACGTGCACGACGGCGAGATCACCAAGGGCAGCGTCACGCTGGAGGGCGAGCCCATCCACCATCTCAAACCCGCCCAGATCGTCCGGCGCGGAGTGAGCCAGGTGATGGAGGGCCGCCGCATCCTGTCCGAGCTGACCGTCGAGGAGAACCTCAAGGTCGGCGGCCACACCGCGACCGCCTCCCACCTGGACCGCGTGTACGGTCTGTTCCCCCTCCTACAGGAGCGGCGCAAGAGCGTGGCCGGTTACCTGTCGGGCGGCGAGCAGCAGATGCTGGCCGTGGGCCGCGCCCTCATGGCGGGCCCGAAGTACCTGCTGCTCGACGAGCCCAGCCTGGGCCTGGCACCGTCCCTGGTCGGCCAGGTACGCGACCTCATCGTCGAGATCAACCGGCAGGGCACCACGGTCCTGCTGGTCGAGCAGAACGCCACCATGGCCCTGTCCATCGCCTCCCACGGCTACGTCATGGAGACCGGGAAGATCGTCATGGACAAGCCGTCGCAGGAGCTGCTCGCCGACGAGGACATCAAGGAGTTCTACCTCGGGGCCGTCCGGTCCTTCCGCGAGGTCAAGCACTACAAGCGGAGGAAACGATGGCTCTCCTGACGTTCGAGGACGTGCACCTGAGCTTCGCCGGCGTCAAGGCGGTGGACGGCGTCTCCTTCGAGGTGAGACAGGCGGAGCTGCTGGCCGTCATCGGGCCGAACGGCGCCGGCAAGACCTCGATCTTCAACGTGCTCTCCGGCGTCTACCGGCCCCAGCGCGGCCGGGTCACGTTCCTCGGCGAGGACCTGCTGCTCAAGCGGCCGCACGAGATCGCCGCGATGGGCCTGGCCAGGACGTTCCAGAACGTTGAGCTGTTCCACAACCTCACCGTCCTGGACAACCTCATGCTCGGCCGCCACCACCACTTCCGCTACGGCGCGTTCTCCGCCCTCCTCTGGTACGGGCGCACCCGGCGCGCGGAACTGGCCGCCCGCGCCAAGGTCGAGGACATCATCGACTTCCTCGAGCTGGAGGCCTGGCGCCGCCATCCCGTGCGGCTGCTCCCGTACGGGATCCAGAAGCGGGTGGAGCTGGGCCGGGCGCTGGCCATGGAGCCGCGGCTGCTGCTGCTCGACGAGCCGGTGGCCGGCATGAACCTGGAGGAGACCGAGGATATGGCCAGGTTCGTCCTGGACATCCGTGACGAGCTGGGCATTCCGATCGTGCTCGTGGACCACGACATGGGGCTCGTCATGGACCTGGCCGACCGGGTGCTCGTGCTGGACTTCGGCCGCCCCGTCGCGCTCGGCAGCCCGGCCGAGGTGCAGCGGGACCCCAAGGTGATCGAGGCGTACCTGGGAGGCACGGCATGACGACGATCGTGGACAGGGTGTGGGAGCGGGCCAGAACGACGCCTGACGCGGTCGCCATGCGGCACAAGGACTTCGGCATCTGGCAGGAGGTCACCTGGGCGGCGTACTGGACGCACGTCGAGCTGGTCGCGCACGCCCTGCTCGCGCTCGGCGTCGAGCCCGGCGACCGGGTGGCCGTCCACTCGGAGAACCGTCCGGAATGGCTGTACGGCGACCTCGGCACGGTCGCCGTGCGCGGCATCACGGTCGGCCTCTACCCCACGAACCCGCCCGCCGAGGTCGCCTACCTGCTGGCGGACTCCGGCGCCAAGATCCTCATCGCCGAGGACCAGGAGCAGGTCGACAAGGCCCTGGCCGTTCTGGACGAATGCCCCGACCTGCGGCGCATCGTCTACATCGAGCCGCGCGGCATCCGCGGCCGCTACGACGACGAGGTCCTGATGTCCTGGCCGGAGCTGCTCGCCCTCGGCGCCGAGCACCGGGCCGCGCACCCGGACGCGGTGGAACGCCGCATGGCCGAAGCGGCGTCCGACGACGTGGCGACGCTCATCTACACCTCGGGCACCACCGGACCGCCCAAGGGCGTCATGCTCACCCTCCGCAATGTCGAGTTCGCCGTCGACACCCTCGTCACGGGCGGCGGCTTCACCTCGCCGCCACCGTCGGAACGCGACCTCGCGCTGTCGTACCTGCCGCTGTGCCACGTCGCCGAGCGGGCGTTCACCGTGTGGTTCAACTCGGCGGCCGGCGTGCAGGTGAACTTCGCCGAGTCCATCGACACCGTCCAGGCCAACCTGCGCGAGGTACAGCCCACGATCCTGTTCGGGGTGCCGCGCATCTGGGAGAAGGTGCTCGCCCAGGTCAACATCAAGCTGGAGTCGGCCTCGCCGGTGAAGCGGGCGACGACCCGGTTCTGGCTGCGGGTGGCCGACCGGATCGGCGACACGCTCGTACGCACCGGGGGCAGACACACGGCAGGGACGCGGCTGGCGTACGGGATCGGCTGGGTGTTCTGCTACCGCGCGCTACGCGAGCGGCTCGGCATGCGGCGCGTGCGCTACGCCGCCTCCGGCGCCGCGCCCATCGCGCCCGACGTGCTCAAGTTCTACATGGGGATCGGCATCCCCATGCACGAGGTGTACGGGATGAGCGAGAACACCGCCATCGCCACCGCCAACCGCCCAGGCCGGGTGCGCCTCGGCACGGTCGGCGAGCCGCACCCCGGCATCGAGCTGAAGATCGACGAGGCCACCGGCGAGATCATGACCAGGCATCCCGGCAACTTCGCCGGCTACTGGCGCAACCCGCGCGCCACCGCCGACGTGCTCGACCCCGACGGCTGGCTGCACACCGGCGACGTGGGCGAGTGGGTGGACGGCACGCACGTGCGGATCACCGACCGGATGAAGGACATCATCATCACGGCCGGCGGCAAGAACGTCGCGCCCAGCGAGATCGAGAACGCGCTGAAGGCGTCGCCGTACCTGAAGGAGGCCGTCGTCATCGGGGATCAGCGGCCGTACCTGGTGGCGTTGATCGGGATCGAGCCGGACACGGTGGGGGAGTGGGCGCGGCAGCGCGGACTGCCGTACACCACCTATCGGGATCTGTCGGAGAAGCCGGAGACACGGGATCTCGTCCGGGGGATCGTCAACGAGGTGAACGAACGGTTCGCGTCGGTCGAGCAGGTCAAGCGGTTCGCGTTCCTGCCGAAAGAGCTCGACCACGAGGACGGCGAGCTGACCGCCACGCAGAAGGTCAAGCGCAGTGCCATCGCCAAGCTGTTCGAGGACCTGGTGGAAGGGATGTATGCCCGGTGAAGGGGCTGCTGGAGTCGGTCATCAGGGGCCTGGGCAACGGGTCGGTGTACGCGTTGCTCGCGCTCGGGTTCGTGATCATCTACAAGGCCACGCGGGTGATCAGCTTCGCGCAGCCCGCGCTGATGCTGGCCGGCGCCGTCGCGGTGAGCTACCTGGCCGAGGTGACCGGGTTCTACGTGGCCGTGCTGCTGTCGGCGTTGCTCATCGCGGGGGTGGCGCTGGGCATCGAGCGGGTCGCGATCCGCCCCATGGTGGGGCGACCGGTGTTCGTGGTGGCGATCATCACGCTCGGCATCGACGTGGTCGTGCGGGTGGTGGTCAACGGCTTCATCGGCAGGGACGTGCGGCAGATGGGCGATCCGTGGGGGTTCACGCAGGTCTCGCTCGGGCCTCTGGTCGTGCAGTCGCGCTGGCTGGCCATGCTGCTGGTCACCGCCGTGCTGGTCGGGTTGCTGTTCGCGTTCTTCCGCTTCACGAAGTACGGCCTGGCCATGCGGGCGGCGGCCTTCGACCAGGAGACCGCGCTGGCGCAGGGCGTGTCGGTCGGCACGGTGTTCGCGCTGTCCTGGGGGCTGGCCGGGTTCCTGGCGGCGATCGCCGGGATGTTCGTCGGCACCGGGCAGGGCATCGAGCAGCTGACCTGGGTGATCGCGTTGAAGGCGCTGCCGGCGATCATCGTCGGCGGGCTCGACTCGCTCGGTGGCGCCGTCGTGGGCGGGCTGGTGGTGGGGGTGGTGGAGTCGCTGTTCCAGTCGTACCAGGGTGAGTTCGCGCCGTGGTTGGGGCAGAACGTAGCGGTTGTCTCGCCCTACATGGTGATGCTGATCGTGTTGCTGGTCAGGCCGTACGGCCTGTTCGGGACCCGGGAGGTCGAGCGGGTATGACCGAGACGCGTTCCGCGGCGGCCCCTGCCGCCCCTGACATACCGACCGGCCGGTCTCGAAAGGTGCGGGGCCGACCGCTGCTCTACACCTCCTACGCGCAGGACATGGCGCTGCTCGACACCCGGGCCAAGCGAGTGTGGACCGGGGTGCTGGTGCTGCTCGCGTTCGCGCTGGCGGTGCTGCTGCAGGACCGGTCGCTGGAGGTGCTGGCGGGGGCGTACGTGCTGGCCATCGGGGCGATCGGGCTCAACATCGTCACCGGGTACGCCGGCCAGGTCTCCCTCGGCCACGCCTTCTTCGTCGCCATCGGCGCCTACACGGCGGCAGCCCTGTCCGGACCTGTCGATGGCGAGCGGCTCGGCTACGGGATCGCGGAGATCTGGATCTGGCTGCCCGCCGCCGGGCTGGTCGCCGCCGCGGCCGGGGTGCTCGTCGCGCCGCTGGCCACCCGCCTGCGCGGCCTCTACCTGGCCGTCGTCACGCTCGGCCTGGTCTTCCTCGGCGAGCACGTCTTCAAGGAGTGGCAGGAGCTCACGGGAGGCCCCGGGGTGGGGCGGGAGGCCGCGATCCCGCAGCTCTTCGGCACCCGCCTGGACCAGGACGGCCCGCTCGGCACCAAGGAGCAGACCCTGTACGTCCTCATGCTGGTGCTGCTCATCGCCTTCGCCGTCGCCGCCCGCAACCTGGCCCGCTCACGCATCGGCCGCGCCTTCGCCGCCATCCGCGACCGCGACATCGCGGCCGAGGTCATCGGGGTGCCGCTGACGCGGAACAAGGTGCTGGCGTTCGGGATCTCGTCCTTCTACGCCGGGTGCGCGGGCGGCCTGCTCTACACGATCTCCGGGTACGTCGAGCCGGGCTCGTTCAGCCTGCTCATGTCGGTGCAGTTCATCGCGATGGTCCTGATCGGCGGCGTGGCCACCGTTTCGGGAGCCATCGCGGGCGCGTTGTTCATCTCGCTGTTGCAGCCCCTCACCAGGTCGCTGCCCTCGCTGGTGCCGTTCGTCAGCGGCGACACCACGCAGACCCCCAACGTGTTCCAGGTCGAGACCGTCCTGTACGGGCTGCTGATCGTGCTGTTCCTCATCTTCGAGCCGCGCGGCCTGTTCGGTCTGTGGATCCGGATCCGCAACTACTGGAAATCCTGGCCTTTTTCATACTGAGAAGGGATTTTTCATGAAGAGTCGCTGTGTGGTGGCGTTCACCGCGTTGGTGGCACTTCTGTCCGCATGCGGCGTCTTCCGGGGGGACGACGAGGGCAGCAAGGCCGGCGCCCAGGCTCCAGGTGTCACCGCGGAGCCCTGCCCGAACGCGGTCGACCGCAACAAGGGCTGCATCTACCTCGGCTCCATCTCCGACCTCACCTCGGGCCCGTTCGCCGCGCTCGCCGTCCCCATCACCGACGCGCAGAAGGCGTTCTGGGCCCGTGTCAACAAGGCGGGCGGCGTCGGCGGCAAGTACGAGGTGGACGTGACCCGCTACGTCCGCGACAACAAGTACAACCCCGAAGTACACCGGCAGGTCTACAACGAGATCAAGGACCAGGTGCTCGGCCTGGCCCAGACGCTTGGCTCACCCACGACCGCCGCCATCATCGGCGACCTCAAGGCCAACAACATCGTCGCCGCCCCAGCCTCCTGGACCTCGGCCTGGGAATTCGAGGACGTGATCATCGAATCCGGGTCGAACTACTGCGTCGAGGCCATGAACTCCGTGGACTACGCGATGGAGACGTACAAGCCGAAGTCGGTCATGGCCGTCCATCTGGCCGGCGACTACGGCGCGGACGCCGCCGCCGGCGCCAAGATCGCCGCCGAGCGCAACGGCCTGACCTTCACCAGCGTCGAGACCCCGAGCGGCGCGAACGAACAGGGCCGCGCCATCACCGAGATCACCAAGAACAAACCAGACCTGGTCATCCTCACGACGGGCCCGGCCGACGCCGCGACGATCATCGGACAGGCCGCCGCGGCCGGCTACAAGGGCCGCTTCATCGGCACCGGCCCCACCTGGAACCCCGCGTTGCTGAAGTCGCCCGCCGCACCGGCCCTGAAGGCCCTGTACGAGCAGTCCGCCCCCGGCAAGCCCTGGGCCGCCGACACACCGGGCCACAAGGCCATGCGCGAGGCGTTCCCGAACGTGACCGCCAATGACGGCTACACCTCGGGCTGGGCCTGGGCGTACCCGCTGAAGGCGGCCCTGGACAAGATGGTGGCCAGCGGCGACGTGAGCAGGAAGGGCCTGCTGGCGGCCGTGAAGACGCTGAAGACGGTGGACTACGAGGGCATGCTGCCCCCGGAGGCCGGAAACTTCGCGGACGACGCCAACACGGCGACCTTCCGCCAAACGTTGATCAACAAGGTTGACGACCAGGCGCCGACCGGCGTCTCGATCGTCAAGGACTTCTTCACGGGCGAGACCGCGAAGTCGTACACCTTCGACGGGCCCTGCTTCACCAAGCTGTAGCCCGGGGTCCGGGGGGCCAACTGCAAGGTCCTCCGCAGGGGGCGCTGCGCGCTATTGGGCTCCGGGCAGCGCCTCCCAGAGGGGCTCGCGCTCCCCTTCGACCCCCCGACAAGCACCCACCCGGGACCCGATTACCGAGTGGGCTGACGGGAGCCCGCCCCGAGCGGGCCTCACGGGGGCGCGCTTCGCGCGACGGGAGCTCGGGCTGCGCTGTGTGGGGGCCCCGCCCCCACACCCCCAGGCTGGGGATCTTCCGATCCCCAGACCTCAGGGACGTTGCCTGGTTTCCGCACCTCAAGGTGTGGCTCCCGCAATAGTTACAGGGACCTCCTAGGCCAGCGTTCGCACACTCGCCCGGGCGCAGATCAGGCGTCCGACATGCAAGTGCACTCGGTCAGCAAGCGGCGAGGCCATCCACGGCACGAACGATGTCGGCTTTACGCGTGATCGCCGTCGATGCTGCCTTCACTGGCGCACGATCGTGTTGATCGACGGTCGCCGCCATCTCCAGTCCGTGGTCGATGGCCACGGCAGCGGTGAAGGACCGGGACTTGAGGATCGAGGCGAACAGGCGCGAGAGTTCGCCCGGGCCTCTCGCCTTGAGGAGTTGGCGTCGTTCCTGTCGGCTGATCTCCGCATAGGCCCACAGGCTCGAGGTGTTCCCGTGGCCATCCAGGCACTCGAAAATGTAGTACCTGCGGTGCTGTTGGATGATCCCGGCGAGTGGAACGTCGTAGTGGTTGAGGATCTTGTCGATCTTCGCAGTGTCGGCTGGACACCACGGTTCGGCACCGATCCGCAGATGGATCTGATCACTCATCCCCGCCCTCCTTCCACTCGGGCTGGCCGAAGCATCCATTGAAACGGACGCTGTCATCGCTAGTCCATTCCCGCTTCGCGTCTAGATTCTCCACCGAAACGTGGAGCTCGTTCCACCTGCTCGGCGTGTATGTGACCCGAGAGCCCTGCTCGCGTAATCTGCCCGCCGTCGTGTAGCGGACACCTTCGCCCTTATGGGCACTCGCTGTCCGATTTGGGAAGTTCGCTACAGCTTCATCGACCGTGAGCTTGCCTCGCATCAGTGAGACGGCGTTGGCGATATGTGGACGGACCGGACGGTCCTTGAATGGTTTGCCGTTGATCGGCCGCTCACTGTCTCCGTACTCCGTGAGTATCTCGTCATTGGCGATCTTGATCGTTCGCCCGAACCACTTCATGCTCGCGGATACTAAAGCCATCCTGCGCGGAGAGTAATCGAGAGATCGCTTTAAGTGGCTATGGCATGCTTTGAGTGCCGGCAGCCCGATTTCCGCACGTCACAGCTGGGCTCCTGCGGTGATGTACCAGGACGTTCCAGGCTAGCGTTCGGAGCGTTTGATCGGCTGGACCAACATCGCCGCAGCCGCCGACCCACTACCGCAGCCATCCCTCAGACGGTCTTCAGCTACTCGGTTTCACCACGTGAGAACGCTTCGGCCCTGGACCGAGCCGCCCTAGAGCTTCGCAGAGTAGCACGGCGGCCCAACGTGACAACCTCTCCCTCCCCCGGCCTTGCCAATAGCCTCGCCAAGTTGGTCGCCCAGGTGCTCAGTAAGATCCGGCCCCGGCTGATTCAGGCCGCGCTTTCGTGCAACCGCTCCGAGAGTGCCACCTGCGTCACTCCGACAACTTCCTGTCGGAGTGCGACCTGTGGATGCACGCGCGCTACCGGGAACTGCTGAGCGAGATCATCCCGTCCTACGTCACGCCTCCGGGGGCCGACTCCCAGGTCATTGGAGATGACCCAGACCTGTGCATACTGGTCGATCCGCTCGACACCAGCGAGCTGGCCGTGCGAGCCTTTCCCCCCTGCGGCTGAGGGTCCGGCTGCTCCAACCCCCGAATCGGCGCGCCAGAGGTGGACCAGGCGCCGCGCTAGCTCGTCGGCCTTGTCTGTGGGGATGCCGAAGACACCCCACACGTTTCTGCCCGCGAGGCATTCGCGTCCTTCACCTGCCACATCGCAGATGATCTGGTTCGCCATGTCGTGAGAGAGTTTGCTGATCTTGTGAGCGGTGAAGATGCCGTCGATGTACAGGTTCGCTTTCCCGTGTTCGACGTCGAAGTGCACCGAGGGGTAGTGCAGCGGGTCGTGTGTTGTGTTAGACCATTGGCGCGTGTCTACTGGGAGGCGAGCTCGGGCCAGCCATGCAGGCCGATGCCTACGCTGTCGAGGT
Organism: Nonomuraea sp. 3N208; assembly: GCF_052245935.1. Lineage (NCBI taxonomy): Bacteria > Bacillati > Actinomycetota > Actinomycetes > Streptosporangiales > Streptosporangiaceae > Nonomuraea > Nonomuraea sp. 3N208. The sequence goes on from NZ_JBQQBR010000006.1 coordinate 334,870, forward strand.
AGAGGCTGATTCCAGCTGCCGTGTAGGGGACGGTGTTGTCCGGCAGTTGCTTGGCGGGGACCCAGCGCAGCTCGGCGCACTTGGTCGGCTCGGCGTTGAACACCTCGCCATTCCAGGAGTCGACGGCGAAGAACACGCCCATGCGCGGCTTTCCTTCTGGCGACAGGTGGTGGACCACGGTGGCAGGCTGCAAGGAGGCCGGATCCAGGTGGACGCCGACCTCCTCTCGAGCCTCGCGGACCGCGCAGTCCACCACCGTCTCACCCTCTTCCAGGTGACCCGAGGGCAGGCAGTACCAGCCGTCGCGGTATCCAGTGCCATCTCGGAGGCACAGCAGGATGTCGCTGCCGCGCTCGAGGATCACGTGGACATCGACGACCACCTTGTACCGCTGCGTCATGGCTAATCACCTCTGTGAGCTACTCCGCTTGGTTGCGTGACAGTAGCGCACTGGCGCGGCAGTTGATGGCCTGGACGGCGGCTTGCGGTGAAAACTCCCCGGTGTCCAATCTGAACGTGGGGAAGCCGTCCTCGGCCAGCACGCTGGCCAACTCGTCGTACAGGCGCACCTCCGGGTCGCTGGAGCCGTCGTGCTCGAATCGGGAGTGCGTGCCCCGCTCGCGCAGCCTGGCCTCCAGCACGTGCGGAGCGGCGGTAAGGATCACCGCCAGGTCAAGGCGCTGCGCGGGCGCGTAGAGGTGGCGGACGTACTCCAGCGGCACGCCGTCGAGCACCTGTAAGACGTAGGAGGAGGGCACGTACCGGTCGCACAGCACGAGCCCGCCACGAGCCAGCGCGGGCTGGATCTCCTCCGCCAGGTGATGGAACCGGTCGGCGGCTACCAGGCACGCCAGCGACAGTCCGTGAAAGTCGCTGGTATGAAGTTGTCGGAAGGGGCGCGCGCTGACCTGGGGACGACATCTTGTTCCGGACGGTTGCAGGTGACGTTGTTCAGATCTACCTGTCGGCGGGGCCGATCATGCCGCTCAACACGGCTAGAGAGGCCGAAGACAGTTGGAGGAACTCAGGGGTTACTGCATGAAGCTCCCGGGGCGGATATAGTTCGGTTATTCCGGAAATGCGGAATAACGAGAGCTGGGATGCCCATGGGACTGATCGAAGAACGGATCGCGGAGCTTGAGCGCCGGGTCGCCCTCCTGGAGGAGGCGCCCGCCCGCCGGCCACCGCCCGCGGACGCTCCACCGCGCCCCATCGCCGACGCGCCGCTCGACCTGCTCGATCTGATCCGGTCCAGGGCCGGAGGGGAGGCCCGACCAGACACGGTCATGTACGGCGGCGCGGTGACCTTCGAGGACCGCCACTACATGTGGGCGATGGAGCACGCGGCCGGCGAGGTGGCGGACGCGCACTGGGCCCGGGCCGCGGCCCTGCTCGAACGCCTCGGCAGCGGGCCGCGTCTGGCCCTGCTCGCCGCCCTCCTCAAGGAGCCGCGGACGCGCAGGGAGCTTCAGGAGGCACTCGGTGAGACGTCGACCGGGCACCTGTACCACCACCTCAAGGACCTGCAGAGCGCGGGCCTGCTCATCCAGCCGCGGCGCGGCGAGTACGCGATCGCGCCCCACGCCGTCGTGCCGCTGATGACGATCGTCGCCGTCGCCATGGATCTCGGCACCGCCGAGTCACCCCAGGAGGAAGCCGAATGAGAAGCGCTCTGGGCGGATTACTGGACGCCCCTTCACGGCCGGTGTGGCGGGCCTGGTCGAGGGGCGATGTGGAGGGCTGCGAGCGCCACGCCGAGACCTTGTCCGGCCCTTCCCGGGATCACCTGCTCTTCCTGTGCCACTCCGTGAAGCAGTCCTACGAGAAGGCGTTGTCCCACTACGACGCCCTCGCCGCGGTCGGCCGCGCGCCGAGGGCGCTGGACGAGCTGGTCGTTGAGGCCTGGCTGCACCTGGGCCGCCCCGATCGGGCTGTCGAGCACGTACGGCGGCGCCATGACGCCCGGCCGCGGGCCGTCGAGCAGGCGCTGCGCGTGCTCGACCCGAGGCTGACCCGCCCGCTGGGGGTGCGGCTCGACGGCGCCACCGCGCTTCCGTTCGCCGACCACGAGCTCGCGCCCTACCTTCCGGCCGTGGCGGCGACCATCGACGGCGTCGACGTACTGGCGCATCTCGACACCGGCGGCACCTTCGTCGTCATGGGACCACGACGCGCTACGGAGGCAGGCGTGGTGACCACTCCGGGGGGCACCAGCTCTCACGGGCTGCAGCGCGCCGAGCTACGTCACGGCACCATCGCCGAGCTGCGCCTGGGCGCCGCGTCGCTGACCAACGTGCCGGTCGAGGTGCTTTCCACCCTCGTCGGCCCCCAGGACCTGGTGATCATCGGCACCAACATCCTGGAACAGTTCCTGTCCACCGTCGACCACCCCCACAACCGCCTCATACTCTCCCCGAGGCGCCACCCCGACGCCGCCGCCGAACACTCCCGACTCCTCGCGGACAGCCCCGTGGCGGCGGAGTTCGGCTTCTACCTGTGGGCGGATCACTTCATGTTCGCGCGCGGCGGCTTCGGCCCACGCGACGACCTCACCTTCTTCATCGACTCGGGCCTGGTTTACGTGGACGACGCCGTGGAGCCGCCACGTCAGGCCTGCCTGCTGACCACGCCCCGCCACTACCGCGCCTGGGGCGTCCCGCGCCACCTGACGGGCCGCCCGCACTTCGACAGCCCCGAGCCGGTGTCACTCGGCCCGCTCACCCAGCGGGACCCGCTCGTGGCCGTCGCGAGGTCCCGGACGACGCCGTGGCAGTCCTTCGGCGGCGTATGCGTCGACGGCCTGCTGTCGCACGGCTTCCTCAAGGCGTACGCATGGACGCTGGACTTCGACAGGGGGCGGTACGTGTTCCGATCGGCGCCCGGCGCGGGTGAATAGGCAGTCAGGTACGAAATGAGGTGAGCGATGGAGAAAGGCACGCTCAAGAACGGCCTGCCGTACAACACGGCGGGCGCGGGAAAGCCGCTGCTGGTGCTGCGGTGGTCCAGCACGGAGCACGTCAACCCCGCGGGATAGGCGCTCGCATAGAGCCCGGGACGATGGGAGAGCCGTCGGGCGGCATTTCCTGGCGTACGCGGTCAACCGGGCGCCTGCCATGGCCGCGGGCACGACAAAGGCCGACATCGCCGCGCAGCACGCCGAGGGGCCGAGCATTCTGCACCACCAAGATCGAAGCCGAAAGCCGAATCCGACAACTCACGCTGGACACCGACACGAGCACCGACAACAACACGCGGACACCGACAGCTTCATCTGCAACCGACAGTCGTCAACGACATTCGCCGCCGAAGGTCGCAGTGTCGATCTGCTGCATGATCTGTGACCGTCCCAGATTGAACCCGGCGGAGATGGTCCAGGAGCCGGCGAAGCGTCCTGGAAAGGCGCCCGAGCGACAGCGAGGACGAACAGGGGGCGGGCAGGCAGCCCGCCTGGGAGGGAGCGCGAGCGGAGCGAGCACCTCTCGGGGCGGGATCCCGTCAGCCGACCACGTAATCGGGTCACGGTGGGTGAGGTCCGGCCCACCTACACCATGCGACCCTTACTGCCGGCGGCAGAATCGATCACAACCGCCGAACCGCACCGCATCGATGGGCGTGAACGACGACGGCGGCACGTCCTCGAGCGCGGCCATCATGGTGTCCCGCCAGATCGGCCCGGGCAGACTCGCCCCGGCCACCGCCCCGTAGTACCGGCCGCCGATCGTCACGCCGACCAGCTTGTGCTGCTGCGAGCCGCGCGGGTCGCCGATGCTCACCGCCCCCGCCAGGTCAGGCGTGAACCCGGCGAACCAGGCGGTGGCATAGTCGTCCGTGGTGCCGGTCTTGCCGGCCGCGTCGCGTCCGATCCCGCCGACACTCCGCATGGTGCCCTTGGTGAACACGCCGGACAACACGTCTGCCGTCGCGTCCGCGATCGCCAGGTCGAGCGCCTGGCGGCACGCCGGCCGGTACGTCGTGCTCCTTCCGTCCCGGTCGGTGATCCGGGTGATCGCCATCGGCCTGCAGTACGTGCCGCGCGCCCCGATGGCCGCGTACGCGTTGGCCACCGTCACCGGGTCCATTTCGTTGATGCCGAGCGTGAACGTCTCGTACTCCTGCAGCTTGCGCCCGTCCGCGCGGCGGATGCCCAGGGACCTGGCCGTCTCGACGGTCTCGCAGAGACCGACCCGCCGCTCCAGCTCCATGAAGAACGTGTTCACCGAGCCCCACGTGCCGGTTCGCAACGTCTTCCACCCGGGCGAGCCCTCGTCGTTGGTGACCGTGTGGGTGGGATCGCCGACGTTCTCGCCGGCGCAGTTCGTGAACGTCGCGTAGCCCGGCGCGCGGTAGCCGGCGCCCGCGGTGAGCCCGTCGTCCACCTTCATGCCCTGCTTCAGCGCGCTGATCAGGGTGAACGTCTTGAACGTGGACCCGGCCTGGAATCCGATCCCGCCGCCGTGCGCGGCGTCCGCCACCACGTTGTACGAGATCTCGTCCCTGGCCGCGCGCCGCCCGTACGGCTTGCTGGCGGCCATGGCCTTGATCGCACCGGTGCCCGGCTGGACCAGCGCCTCGGCGGCGACCGGGCCGTCGGAGGCGTGGACATGACTCCGGACCGCCCGGTCCGCGGCCGCCTGCATGGCCGGGTCGATCGTGGTGGTGATCGTCAGGCCACCGCGGTTGAGTGCTGCCAGGCGGGCCTTCGCGGTCTTTCCGAAGTCGGGATTGTGGAGGATCTCCTGGCGAACGTACAAGCAAAAATAGGGATATTTGCTGGATTCGCAGCCGCCGGGCAGCTCTGTGCCTCTGTAGCCGAGCTTGGTGGCCTTGGCCTTCGCCGCCTCGGCGGGGGTGATCTTGCCGAGCTCGGCCATGCGGTCGAGTACGACGTCGCGGCGGTTCCGCAGGCGTTCGCGGTGCTTCCTGCCAAGGTTGGGGTCGGTGGCGTTCGGGTCCTGCACGGCCCCGGCCAGCGCCGCGGCCTGCGGTAACGTCAGGTCCGCCGCCTGTACGCCGAAGAAGCGCCTGGCCGCGGCCTCGACCCCGTACGCGCCGGCGCCGAAGTACGCGATGTTCAGATATTTCTCGAGAATCTGGTCCTTGGTGTACTTTTTCTCCACCCCCATGGCGTACCGGAGCTCGTTCAGCTTGCGCGCGTAGCTGGCCTCCAGCGCCGCGTTCCGTTCCTGCTCGGTGCCGGCGGAGTTGAGCAGCACCTGCTTGACGTACTGCTGCGTGATGCTCGAACCGCCCTGGCTCACCCGGCCCGCCTGCAGGTTCGTGGCCAGCGCGCGGAGCGTGCCCTCGATGTCGATGGCGCCGTGTTCGTAGAAGCGGTAGTCCTCGATCGCGACGATCGCGGTCTTCATGACCTCGGCGATGTCGTCGAGACCGACGATCTCGCGGTACTCCTCGTAGAACCGCGCGATCACGTTCCCCTTGGCGTCACGCACGATCGTGACCTCGGCCGGCGGCGGCTCCACCAGGTCGGCCGGCGCGAGATCGACCTCCCCGGCTGCCGCCACCAGCCCGAAGCCCGCGCCCCCGACGGCCGGGACCGCGATCCCGGCCATGAGCACGCCCGCCGCCGCGCCCGCGGCGGCGAGACGTACGATCTTCGTCCCCCGACCGGACATCAGAGCTTGCCGAGCCCGCGGGCCAGGACCGTTGCGGTCTTGGCGATCGTCTTGTCGTCGGTGGCGAGACCGGGGGAGCGGTTGGTGTAGATCGCCATGATGATGGGAGCGGCGCCCTTCTCGGGCCAGATGACGGCGATGTCGTTCCCACCGCCGAATCCCGTGGAGTTGGTGCCGGTCTTGTCGCCGATCGTCCAGGTCTTGGGCAGGCCGGCCCGGATGCGCTTGTCGCCGGTCTTGGTGGCGATCAGCCAGGCGTTGAGCTGCTCGCGATCCTTGGCGTGCAGCGCGGTGCCGCTCGTCAGCACGCGCAGGTCACGGCTGATGGCCGCGGGGGTCGTGGTGTCGCGCTTGTCCTTCGGCGTCCAGTCGTTCAACCCGGGCTCGTAGCGGTCCAGGCGGGAGATCGGGTCCTTGAGCGACCGGAAGTACTTGGTCAGACCGGCAGGGCCGCCGATCTGCTTCAGAATCAGGTTGCCCGCGGTGTTGTCGCTCAGCGTGATGGTCGCCTCGCACAGCTGGGCCACGGTCAGCCCGTCCTTGACGTGCTTCTCGGTGACCGGGGAGTAATCCAGCACCTCGTCGGCCGACCAGCGGATCACTTTGTCCATCAGCCCCGGTTCCGAGGTGCGGGCCTTGTGCAGCACGGCCGCGCAGGCCATGGCCTTGAACGTGGACAGCAGCGGGAAGCGTTCACCCGCCCGGTACGTCACGGTCTTGCCCGTGGCGGTGTCGACGGCGTACGCGCCGATGCGGCCGTTGAAGGCCTTCTCCAGCGCCCGCAACTCCTTCCTGACACTGACCTGGGCCTCGCTGGAGACCACCGCCGCCACGGCTGTCGCGGAGGCCGGGCTCGTGCCGAGGGTGGTGCCGCCCGCCAGAAGAGAGATCGCCAGAGTGGTGGCCGCCGCCAGCCGCCGGGCGCGGAGATTTCGCATGTCATGGGTCCTTGCTCTCGCCTGTCAGAGGTCAGGAGCAAAGCAGATGAGATCTCCGTATGTCTAATAGCGATATCGGAAATCGAATGATATGGATTCCGGTATCAGTGCAGGTCACGGCCGCAGGTAGGTGGAACGTCCGCCGGTGGGCACCGCGGCCGTCATGTCGAGGACTTCCGAGGTGATCATCGGATGATGCACCCGCGATCGCGTGGTGCCGTCCGCGCCGAACTCGTCCACGCGGAACCGCACGCCGATCGTGCGGATGTGATCAGTCGCGTCGCTCACCCGGCTGAACTGGGACTCTTGGGTAGGGTCGAAGTATGCGACTCCACAAGAGCCGGTTCACGCCCCTCGCCGCCTTCGCCCTCTGCGTCGTCGTGGCCGGTTGCGGCGAGGTCAACCAGACCATCGACAAGGCCCAGGCGTGCCTGGAGGCACCGAAGATCATCAGCGAGCTCGGCGCACAGATCGCCCAGCTCACCAACGACCCCCAGGCCATGGACAAGGCCCTGGACGACGCCGCCGCCAAGCTCAACGACGTGGCCGACAAGGCTGCCAATACCACGATCAAGGAAGCCTCCGACGACCTCGCCAAGACCCTGAGCGGCATCACCGTCAACGACGCCAACGACGCCGTCGACGCGGCACAGAAGGTCACCGCCGAGGGCGCCGCGTACGTGGAGAAAGTCACCAAGGCCTGCACCGGCTGATCCCCGACTTCTCTAGGGGAAATGGGGACGAAATATTGTTTTTCCCATGGAACCCGACCCGCGTTTCACCTTGGCCAATGAACGCACGTTCCTCACCTGGCTGAGCACGGCGCTGGCGCTCAGCGCGGGTGGGGTGGCCATGGCGGCGGTGCCGGCCGACGTGTTCGTGCCATGGATTCGCACCACACTCGCCGTCGTGCTCGTCACGCTCTCCGCGCTGGCCGCAGGCATGGCCTACCCGCGCTGGCGCAACATCCAGCGGGCGCTGCGCAACCAGGCACCGCTGCCACCGCCCGCGCTCGCCGCCGTGTTCGGGTACGGTGTGGCAGCCGTGGCCGTGATCGCCCTGATTCTCATCATCCTCTCAGCATGAGGCGGTGAGGATGACTCCTGAAGAGGAGGTCTGGGATCGTGGGCTACAGAGCGAGCGCACCAGGCTCGCGTGGGTGCGTACGGCCGTGGCACTGGCCACCGGCGGACTCGGCGCGACCGGGCTGGCGGCCAGGCACGGCCTGCCCGCCCTCGCGGTGGTGGTCTTCGCGCTGGCCGCGCTGTGCGGCGGCGTGCTGCTCATCAGGACCAGGACCCGGTTCCGGCGGGTGCAGACAGCACTGCACGGCGGCAGGCCGCTGGACGCCCGGCTCGACGTGGTCCTCGCCTGGCTGGGCACGCTCAGCGTGGTCGCGGGTGCCCTGACCTTTGTGTTCACCGTTCGGTGAGTCCGCTTGCGAGATTCCGGCAAGCAGGCGGAAACTCGAAGCAAGGGGGTGACCTCGTTGGAAGAAGAACGCAGGATCGTGCCGTTCGAGTGCCGTAGTTGCTGGCACGTCTGGGAAGAGGAATACCTGGTCAGGCGGGTCGAGGACCAGCACGGCAACGAAGCGGAGGTCTGGATGCGCAATCGGGTGCCCGTGCCGCCGCCGTCGCCGGGCGCCATCTGCCCGCGGTGCCGCCACCAGGACAGCACGACTTTCCCTGAGGGCTACCTGTCGCGCCATCCGGAGCTGATCCCGCCGGAGAACCCGGCGGCGCCCGATCCGACCCCGCTGCTCAGCCCGGTGCCGCGTCCAGTCTACTGGCAACCTGACACACGGTAAGGATTGCCTAACGGCGAGTGTCGCAAGCTCGTCTTGCGAGGAAATGCGCGGCCGGGCGGACACTCGGGTCGAACCTCGATCCGCAGCCGGGGGTGGTCCTCGTGCCCGATTGGCTCGAAACCCGTGTGTCATGGCCTTACGAATGCCTGCGTTGCCTGCACGTGTGGGAGGCGGACTTCGTCGTCCGCACTCTCATCGACGCCCACGGCGACGAGAGGCAGATCTGGCTCAGTTCGGGAGTGGTGGTGCAGCCGCCGTGGTCGGGGACCTGCTGCCCCGGCTGCGGCGCCTACCATGCGACCTCGTTCCCGCCCGGGTATTTGGATCGCCATCGCGAGCTGGTGCCCGTGCCGGACCCGGAGCCCGAACCGTGCCTGCCGCCGGCGGCCGAGCCGGACAGGGCGCCCGCTGAGGGGACGCCGCTGACCGGCCGGCTGCTGGTCGCGATCGGGGTGCCGGTGGCGTTATTCGTCGGGTATGAGCTGTACGCGAGCATCGTGGCCGCGGCCAACCCGCACCACTAGCTGCTGAGGCTGTCCAGCCAGGCCTGGTGCAGGCCGGCGAAGCGGCCCGAGGCGGCGATGAGCCGGGCCGGCGGCCCGTCCTCGACGATCTCGCCCCGGTCCATGACGAGCACGCGGTCGGCGATCTCCACGGTGGACAGCCGGTGCGCGATGATCAATGCCGTGCGGTCGGCCAGAATCGTCCGCAGCGCGCGTTGCACCAGGCGCTCGCTCGGCACGTCGAGGCTGGAGGTCGCCTCGTCCAGGATCAGCACGGCCGGATCGGCCAGGAACGCCCGGGCGAACGCGACCAGCTGCCGCTGGCCGGCGGACATGCGGCCACCGCGCTTGCCGACCTCGGTGTCGTACCCGTCGGGCAGTCCCGAGATGAACTCGTGGGCGCCGATCGCCTTGGCCGCCTCGCGCACCTGCCGGTCGGTCGCGTCCGGCTTGCCGAACCTGATGTTGTCCGCGACCGTGCCGCTGAACAGGAAGTTCTCCTGCGTCACCATGACCACCGCCTGGCGCAGCGTCGGCTCGTCCAGCGTCCGCAGGTCCACACCGTCCAGCAACACTCGGCCCTCGGTCGGGTCGTAGAAGCGGGAGATCAGCTTGGCCAGCGTCGTCTTGCCCGCGCCCGTCGCCCCGACCAGCGCCACGCTCTGCCCGGCCGGGATCGTCAGGTCGAGGCCCGGCAGGATCGGCATCTCCTCGACGTAGGCGAACCTGACGCCCTCGAAGCGCACCTTGCCGCGCGCCCTGCCCTGCGGCAGCGGCTGAGGCTTGCGCGGCTCGGGCACCGCCGGCTCCTCCTCCAGCACGCCGGACAACTTCTCCAGCGCCGCCCCCGCCGACTGCAGCGTGTTGTAGAACTGGCTGACCTCCTGCATCGGCTCGTAGAACTGGCGCAGGTAGAGCAGGAACGCGGCCAGCACGCCCACCTTGACCTCATCCTGGAGCGCCAGCCAGCCGCCGTAGAGCAGCACCCCGCCGATCGTCAGGTTGCCGATCAGCTTGATGCCGGTCATGAACGTCGCGCCGAGCCGCATGCCGCTGGCGTTCGCGCCCCGGTAGTCGTCGTTCAGCTGCTGGAAGATCTCCTGGTTGCGCGGCTCCCTGCGGAAGGCCTGCACCGCGCGGATGCCGGTCATCGACTCCACGAAGTGCACGATCACCAGCGCCACCGTCTCCCGTGTACGCCGGTAGACGATCGCCGACTGCCGCCGGAACCACCGCGTGAACAACAGCAGCAGCGGCAGCGGAATCAGCGCAACCAGGCCCAGGTGCACGTCCAGGATCAGCAGCAGCACGGCCGTGCCCACCATGGTCAGCACAGCCTTGACCAGCGCGTCGAACCCGGACTGCAGCAGCTCGGCGATGGCCTCGATGTCCGAGGTCAGCCGTGAGATGACGCGGCCGGAGGTGTATCGCTCGTGGAAGCTCAGCGACAGCCGCTGGAAGTGGTCGAACACCCTCCTGCGCAGCTCCAGCAGGGTGCTCTGGCCGATCGTGCCCGACAGCCGCAGGAATGCCTGCCGGGTCAGCGCCTGCGTCACGGCCGCGGCCAGGATCACCCCGACCACGGTCAGCAGGACCGCAGGGCCCGACCCACGGGTGATCGGCGGGATGCCCTGGTCGATGCCGACCGACACCAGATAGGGGATGGCGAGCCCGGCCGCGTTCGACACCACGATGATCGCCACGAGCAGCGCGATCTTCTTCCGGTACGGCCTGAGCAGGTCGCCGAGCAACCTGCGGGAGCGCTCCCGCAGCAGGATGGAGACCTTCTCCGGCACCTCGTCCTGGTCCTCGGAGGCGACGCCGCGCCAGGACGCCGTCTTCGTCGGCGCAGTCGGTGATGTCGCCGCGGTCATCGCAATGCTCCTTCCGACGCGTCGTCCAGGTCGGCGTCCTGGGCCAGCAGCTGCCGGTATTCGGGCACCTCGGCCAGCAGTTCGTGGTGCTGCCCGACGTGCGTGATCGTGCCGTCGCGCAGCAGCGCCACCTTGTCGGCCAGCAGCACGGTGGAGGCGCGGTGGGCGACCACGATGCCGGTGGCGTCGCGCAGCACGTGCCGCAGCGCCTCCTCCACCAGCGCCTCGGTTTCCACGTCGAGGGCGGACAGGGTGTCGTCGAGCACGAGGATGCGCGGCTTGCTGAGCACGGCCCGGGCCAGGGCCAGGCGCTGCCGCTGGCCGCCGGACAGGGACAGGCCCTGCTCGCCGATGCGGGTGTCGAGGCCCCATGGCAGGTCGTACACGAACATGGCCTGCGCCGTCTGGACGGCGTCGGCCAACTCCTCCTCGGTGGCGTCGAGCCGGCCGAGCGTGAGGTTCTCGCGCACGCTCATCGAGAACAGCGTCGGCTCTTCGAACGCGGTGGCCACCACCGACCGCAGCGTGGTGAGCTCCAGGTCGCGCACGTCGTGCCCGTCGATCGTGACGCGGCCCTCGGTGGGGTCGATCAGCCGCGGCACCAGCGCCGTCAGCGTGGTTTTGCCCGCGCCGGTCGCGCCCACGATCGCCACCGTCTCGCCGGGGCGCACGTCCAGCCAGACGTCGCGCAGCACCGGCCGGTCCGCGCCGGGGAAGCGGAACCCGACGCCTTCGAAGCGCAGGAAGCCGCGCGGCTTGTCGATCGTGTCCGTCCCGCCTTCGATGGCCGGGACGGTGTCCATGACCTCCATGAGGCGGTCGGCAGAGGTCATGGCCTCCTGGCCCATGGCCAGGATGTAGCCGAGGCTGGCGATCGGCCACACCAGCTGCAACATCAGCGTGGTGAACGCGACCAGCGCGCCCAGCGTCAGCGCGCCCGAACCGACGGCCAGCGCGCCGAGCAGCAGCACCATGGCCAGCGTGATGTTGGGGATCACCTCGAGGAAGGCGAAGAACTTCGCCGACAGGCGCGCCTTGTCCATCGACGTGCCGTACACCTTGAGCGCGGCGTCGTCGTAGCGGTCATAGACGTGGTGGCGGCGGCCGAACGCCTTGATCGTGCGGATGCCGAGCGCGGACTCCTCGACGAGCGTGGCGAGGTCGCCCTGCTCGTCCTGCACCTGGCGGGAGATCCTGATGTAGCGCTTCTCGAACCGCAGCGACGTCCACACGATCGGCACGGATGAGGCCAGCACCAGCAGCCCGAGCGGCCAGTACTTGTTGAGCAGCAGCACGGTCACCGTGATCAGCTGCAGGATGTTCATGACCAGGAACAGCATCCCGAAGCCGAGGAAGCGGCGGATCGTGGACAGGTCGGTCGTGGCCCGAGATAACAGCTGGCCGGACTGCCACTCTCCGTGGAAGCCCATGGGCAGGCGCTGCAGATGCTCGTAGAGGTCGTCGCGGATGGCGGTTTCCAGGCCGAGCACCGGTTTGACCTGGGCCCACCGTCTGAGCAGGATCAGCAGGGCCTCGACGACGCCTACGCCGATCGCGAGCAGCCCGAGCGGGAGCAGCCCGGCGGAGTCGCCGTCGGCGATGGGGCCGTCGATGACCTGCTCGATGATCAGAGGGAGGGCGATGCCGGCTCCGATGCCGACGATCGCGGCCAGCCAGATGAAGACCAATCTGGTGACGTAGGGGCGGAGGTAGGACTTCATCCGCCACAGGGAGTGGGAAGACAGCAGGGGACGGCGAGGTATGTGCGTATCGGGAGGCATCGCTTCTAGATTAGTACGTGAGATCAACCCATTTTTGGTGGCGCGGAGGTGCGTTTCCCGTGCCTGACGTGGGAAAACGTGAGAAATCATGCTCTTTCGGGCGGGCCGTTACGCTCATGGTGATGAGGCCTAGGATGATGAACTCATGATCTACGAATCAGACATGCCGCACCTGCGCCGCTGTGTCGAGCTGGCCACGCGGGCGCTGGAAGTGGGAGACGAGCCGTTCGGCTCCGTGCTCGTCTCCGGCGACGGCGCGGTCCTGGCCGAGGACCACAACCGGGTGGCGTCCGGGGACCGCACCCAGCATCCGGAGTTCGCGCTGGCCCGCTGGTCGGCGGCGCACCTGACCCCGGAGGAGCGGGCCGCGGCCACCGTCTACACCTCTGGTGAGCACTGCCCGATGTGCGCGGCCGCCCACGCCTGGGTGGGGCTGGGACGGATCGTGTACGTGGCGTCGTCGGAGCAGCTCGGCGCCTGGCTGTCCGAGCTGGGCGTGCCCGCGCCGCCGGTCCGCACGCTGCCGGTCAACGACGTCGCGCCTGGTGTCGTGGTGGAGGGGCCGGTGCCGGAGCTGGCGGACGAGGTGCACGAGTTGCACCGCCGCTTCTACGGTGGCGGTTGAGCCTTCATCGACGCGATGCGCTCCGCCATTTCCTCGTAAGCCATGGGAGTGACCTCGGGACTGCCGTCCAGGCTGCGGAGGATACGCTCGAGAGCGTTGGGATCGGGCCATCGCTTGGCGGCGATATCGAGAAGCTCGAGCACGTCGTCCGCCGGCAGCCTGTGGCAGTCGGCTTCGAGCCGCCTCAATACGTGTGCCGAGTACAACCCGGCGGGCACCCAACGACGCAAGGCGTTTCTGTAGGCGGGCATCTGGCGATCGGCACTCAGCATGATCGTCAGTAGGTCGGCGACCGGGGCCGTTGGATGGGCCTCGAGTGTTTCCTCGACCTCCATCATGTAGGGAAGCAGATCGACGAAGAGGTGCCCGAGCGTGGTGTCGTCGCGAAAGGCGATCTCGCGCATCAAGGTCGCCATCGGTCCATCGCCCGTAATTCGCAGATCATCGTAGGGATGGTCCGTCACCCGCTCTTCGGGCCACGTGAAGAAGACCAGGTCCTTCAGAACGAAGGGCTCCCCGCCGTCGAGCCATGCTTCCATCCTCCGGCTTCCGTCACGGAGAAAGTGGCGGACCCGTACCGTGTTGATGAGCGCACTCCACTCGGCCCTGGTGAGCTGGGAGTGCCACAGCCGGGAAATCCTGCGCCACAGCTCGTTCGCCTTCTCCGGCTGATCGGTGGCGAACAGATCGGTGCTCGGGATCGGCTCGTCCGACGAGAGCACCGCCAACAGCAGCAGGTTGGCGCTGTAGGCGGCGTAGCGGGTCGGCGCCTCCGCCGCCACCGGCTGATAGCCGTCATACTTCGACCCTGGCCTGGACATCAGCGACCCGGAGAACAATTCGCACAGGTGCCGCGTGAGCAGGGGGCGCCGGTCCGGCGGCGTGTGCTTCCTGATGCCGTACTCGAGGAACGTGACGACGGAGCCGCGGACGGCCAACGACGCGAAGGAGAGACACGCGTGGAGAAACGCGTCGTCCGGTTTCGCGGGACGATGACGAGAGGCGGCGAAGGCCAGCTCGTCCGCCATGTCGGCCAGCTCCCGCACCACGAGGCGGGCCACCAGATATTCGCCGAACGTGGCGTGCAGGAATTCGTAGGTCTTGAGCCGCTCCTCCTCCCGCAGTGCCTGCGTCGTGTGCACGAAGTAGAAACGCCCGATCACGCCTTCCGCGCGCGTCAATGCGCGGCGCAGGCCATGTGCCGGTTGGTCGGTCTGCGGGAGGAGCGCCCGAAGGTCGGATTCCAGGTCGTGCTCACGGACCCATTGCAGGCCGCGGTTGAACATGGCGCACGCTGTGACCGACAGCCGCAGTAACTCGTCTTCCACCGCCCGCGCCAGGTCGGCGTCGGAGCGCCCATCGCCGCTCTTCCGCACTTCGCGGGTGGCGAAGCCGTGCAGCAGCCGCTCGTACAGGTCCGCCTCGTGGATCTCCTCCCGCACGAGGCGGATGGCGTTCGCGTCCGCGTCGTACAGGGCCAGCATGAGGAGGAGCAGAGGCTGTTCAGCCAGGTGGGGCACGGTCAGCACACTCTCCACGGACAGCGGTTCGAGGCCACGTTCCTGGAAGAAGCGCTGATTGCCGTGGTTCCAGATGGTGACCCACTGCCGCACCCGGTCCTGGTCGAACGGCTCCAGCCGGAGCACGATCGACTTGTCGGGAATCCGCGCCCGATCCGCCACTGCCGTCCGCGAGGTGAGGATGACCGCCAGCGCCCGGCCTCGCTCGGCCTGCCGGCGCTGGAACTGGGCGACCTTCTCGAGGTAGTCGGTCTGGTTCACCCCGGTCGCCTGGAGCAGCTCGTCGAAGCCGTCGAGCACGACCACCGGGAGCGCCCCCTGCGCCGCGTGCACGAGCTCCGGCCAGGACATCTTCTCGTCCAGCGCGTCCTTGATGCCGTGCTCGATCTGCTCCAGCACGTCGGCGTCCGCCCGCACGCCGCGCAGCTCCACTCTGATCGGGAGGAACTCGGCGGCGGGCAGGCGGGCGGCGAGCACGCGCGTCAGCACCGATTTGCCCGCGCCCGGCTGGCCGAGCACGAGCAGCGGCGCCTCGGTGGCCTGCGGCAACGTGAGGTGCCCTGACAAGAAGGCGGCAAGGTCGTTACGGCGGGCGAGCGTTGCCCACCCCTGCTCCGAGGTCACCTGGAGGCCGTCCTCCGCCGGGAGCACGCGGAAGGCGGGGTCGACGTACCCCTGCGCCAGTGATGGGATGTCCATCCCGCGCGACACGTCGGCCGCCGCGACGATCGGGGCGGCGAGCGCGGCCCGGTTCGCCTGGATGAGCGCGCTCAGCCGGTCGGACGGCCCGCGATTGGAGACGATCACGGACAGCTGCTCCTGGACTCCCGTCAGGCCCTGGGCGAGTCGCCTGACCTCCGCCCTCGTGGCCTGGTGTCCGACGAGATCGGACCAGCACGCGACCTCCGGGAAGTCGGCGACGAGCCGGCGGAACAGCTCCTCGTAACGGCGCAGCGCCCGCTCCGGCACGTCACGGATCAGGCGGGTCCGTTCGGTCTCGTCCCAGTCGTCCCAGCACGCCAGCCCGCCGAGGAGATCGACGAGTGATTCGGTGATCCACACATAGCGGTCTGTCAGGGCCTCGATCACGGCTTCGTGCGGGTGTTGCGGCGTCGGCATGGGCAGGGGCAGGCTGAGCAGGCTCGATGTGAGAGGGCCGTCGCCCAGCCCGGTCAGCCGTGCCTGGTCCTCGCGGGTCAGCTCGCGCAGCACGCCCACCTCGCCCAGCACCTCGAGGTACGCGCTGATGACGATGACCGCGTGTGCAGCCGCCAGCCGCTGCGTAGTGTCGTACCGGCTCAGGCCCTTGACCTGGTCGCGCAGGCGGCGGATCAGCCCGTCACCCAGCCGCACCGCCTCCGCGCGCGCGTCGAACAGGTCGATGCCGCCCAGTCCGAACAGCGCCAAGGACGACGCCTTGTCCAGGACATCGGTGAGCGCGCTGCCGCCGCCGAGCAGGGCGACGGCATCGCGGTAGCTGAGTAATGGCCGCACACGAAGTAGTCTGCCGAAATCGGCGAGCGGCCGACGGGCTGATCAGGATTCCTTGCCGAGGGCGATCGTGTCGGCGACCTCGCTGTGCCGCTCGGTCTCCTCCTGCGCGAAGCGCTCGGCGTCGAGCTTGTCGGCGATCTCCTCGTCCTGGTTCATCAGCGCCTCGAGCGACTGGCCGGCCATCTCCAGCACGCCCATCTCCGCGTACGCCTGCTGCAGCCGCGGGCTCCACAGCCCGATGTCCTTGACGCACGGCACGATCCTGCTGAACAGCAGCGACCGGAACAACCTCAGGTACTCCGAGTGCTCGGTGGCCTCCATGGCCTCGTCGACCTCGGATTTCGACAGGCCGAGGTTCTCCCAGGTCTCCTTGCCGCGCAGCCGGTCGCGCATTAAGTAGCAGCCCTCGATGACGAAGTCCTCGCGCTCGCGCAGCTCCGTCTCCGACAGGCTGCTGTAGTAGTCGCGCAGCGCCATCCGGCCGAAGGCGACGTGCCTGGCCTCGTCCTGCATCACGTACGCGAGGATCTGCTTGGGCAGCGGCTTGGCCGTGATGTCCCGCATCACCCCGAACGCCGCCAGCGCCAGCCCTTCGATGAGGACCTGCATGCCCAGGTACGGCATGTCCCAGCGCGAGTCGGTCAGCGTGCTGTCCAGCAGCACCTTGAGATGCTCGTTGATCGGGTACGCCAGGCCCACCTTCTCCTGCAGGAACCGGGCATAGGTTTCGGCGTGGCGGGCCTCGTCCATGGTCTGCGTGGCCGCGTAGAACTTGGAGTCCAGGTCGGGGACCGACTCCACGATCTTGGCAGAGCAGATCATCGCGCCCTGCTCACCGTGCAGGAACTGGGAGAACTGCCAGGCCGCGCCGTGCCGGCGGACCTCCTGGCGGGTCTGCTCGCTCATCCGCTCCCATAACGGGGTGCCGTAAATGGCGATCGTCTGGTCGGGGATCCCGAGCACGTTGTACGGATCGACCTCCAGGTCCCAATCGATGCGCTTGGTCGAGTCCCACTGCTTGTCCTTGCCCTTCTGGTACAGGGCCAGCATGCGATCTCGGCCGTCGTCGTACTCCCAGCTGAACCGGCTGCTGCCGGCCATCTGAACGTCCCACGTGGAGAGCTCGGCGGGGATGGTGTAGAGATCGTGCGTCGACATCGGACCTCCGCAGGGGGTTACGTACACCGTACGTCCATGGTTCGAGCTTGCACGTACGGCGTACGTCCGTCAATAGAATGAGCTATGCCCACGGAGCCTCTCTCGCGCGGCCGGATCGTCGCCGCGGCCATCGGCCTCATCGAGCGCGAGGGCGCCGACGCGATCTCCATGCGGCGCATCGCGGCCGACCTGGGCGTCGGCGTGATGTCCCTCTACAACCACGTGCCCAGCAAGAACGCTCTGCTCGAAGGTGTGGCCGAGTCGGTGCTGAGCAAGATCGAGTTCACCGACGACCCCGACGCGCACTGGACCGAACGGGTGCGGATGCAGGCGCGGGCGTTCCGGCAGATCGCCCACCATTACCCGCGGTCGACCATGGTGGTGGTCAGCCGCCAGCTCCATTCCGCGGCCGGCCTGCTCCCCGTCGAGCGGGCGCTGGCCACGCTGCGCAGCGCCGGGTTCGGAGGGGCGGACGCGGTCAGGATCTTGCGGATGTTCATCGCGTACATCGTGGGCTCGCTGCTGCGCGAGGTCGGGGTGACCCCGACGTTCGCGCCCGTCCACACCAGCACGATCAAGGCCGACAGCGTCGATGCCGCTCTGTTTCCTGAGGTCAGCGCGCTGGCGCCGCTGCTGGACGAGTGCGACCACGAGGCCGAGTTCGAATTCGGGCTCGAGTTGCTGATCCAGGCCATCGTGGCGCACTCGGCGCGCAGCCGATGAGGCTCAGTACCAATTGTGCGACCTGAAGTGGCCCCAGGCACCGCACGGCCTGCCGTACCTTCCCTTGATGTAGGCCAGGCCCCACCGGATCTGCGTCTCCGGGTTGGACCTCCAGTCGCGGCCCGCGCCGCTCATCTTGCCCGCGGGCAGGGCCTGTGGGATGCCGTATGCGCCCGATGAGCGGTTGAGCGCGCGGTGGTTCCAGTTGCTCTCCCTGGTCCACAGGTTGTCCAGACAGCGGAACTCCTGAAGGTTCCATGATCGCTGGACGACGTGGTCCAGGGCGATCTTCTTGTTCCTGTTGTCCGGCCGGATGGCCGGGATGTCCGGTTTCGCTGATGTGGTCCAGGTCCCGGTCCTGATCGACGGTGCCGACTCCGCCCAAGCGGTCGTGGTTGCGCCGAACGCGGTGAACGCGGTGATGGAGATGAGAGTGCCGCTGAGTACACGTTTGCTGTCCAAAACGATCCTTGCTGTCGGGTCGCGTGCGGACAGGCGCAGAAGCCTTCGCGCCCTGCTCGTCCGCGTCCGTGGCTCGGACGTGGAGGGTCCGCCCGGCCCTCCGGGATCCTGCTCCGCCCGATCGTGCTGGGCGGCCCGGAGGGCTCCGCGACGTGTCCTTTAGCACGATTCCTATTACGCGCTGTCACCGTGGGTCATACATCTCGACACGCGAAGGACAGGTGTTTGTGTGATCGTTGCGGATATAAGGCCCGCCCGCTGGGCCGGGATTGCCCGGCCCGCCGGGCATATGGCCTGCGTTTGCCGTAAGAATCAGGCAAGTCTGAGGTTTGGCTCAGTACCAACGGTGGGATTGGAAGTGCGCCCACGCGCGACACGGCGTGCCATACCTCTTCTTGATGTAGGACAGGCCCCACTTGATCTGGGTGCGGGGGTTCGTGCGCCAGTCGCGGCCGGATGAGGCCATCTTGTGGGCGGGGAGCGCCTGAGGGATGCCGTAGGCGCCCGACGAGCGGTTGCCGGCGCGGTGATTCCAGCCGCTCTCGCGGGCCCAGAGCCTCTCCAGGCACCTGAACTGGGCCTTGTTCCAGCCGCGCGCCGCCACCATGGGCTTGGCGATCGACTTGTTCCTGCTGCTCGCGCTCGTCTGGGAGCTCTGCGCCTGTGCGGCCGAGGCGCCGCCTGCCGCCACGAGCGTGGCGGTCAGGACCAGGACGCCGGTACGGCGGAGCATGGGCATGCGGGTTCCCTTTCGAAGGGGGACATGGACCGCGCCACCGTGCCCGATAGGATCGCTTTACAGTGAATTGACCATGAGAATGAAGATCGTCAGTAAAGATTCCGATATATAGCTGTTTCTGGGGTTTTGTCGGATAAATGTGGTCTGCGTCTCATTTTCGACGCAACTCGTTCTGTAAGGTCTCCTCATGACCCTTAGCGAGATCCCTCTCCGCACCCTCACGGACGCCCCGACCACCCTGGGCGAGCTGTCGGCCGGCAAGGCCGTCCTCATCGTGAACGTCGCCTCCCGCTGCGGCCTCACCCCGCAGTACGAGGGCCTGGTCAAGCTGCAGGAACGGTACGGCCCGCGCGGTTTCACGGTGATCGGCGTCCCGTGCAACCAGTTCGCCGGGCAGGAGCCCGGCTCGCCGGAGGAGATCCAGGAGTTCTGCTCGGCGACGTACGGCGTCGACTTCCCGCTCCTGGAGAAGACCGACGTCAACGGCCCCGACCGGCACCCGCTCTACGCCGAGCTGACGCAGCTGCCGGACACTGGCGGCGAGGCCGGGGACATCCAGTGGAACTTCGAGAAGTTCCTGGTGGACGGGGAGGGCAATCTGGTTGCCCGCTTCCGCCCCCGCACCACGCCAGAAGACCCGTCGATCACCGCGGCCATCGAAAAGCTCCTCTGACCGAGGTCTCACGCCGTCAGAGCCGGGCGCGCAGGGCCTGCTCGATCCACGCGTAGGCGGCCGCCTGGGGCCATGGCCGCTCCATGCCGCGGACGATCGCCACCAGCTCCCACAACCGCTCCGACCGCGGATCATGCTCGTCGAACCCGCGCAGCATCTCCTCACCGCTCTGCCCGGTCAGTTCCAGGACGCGTTCGAGCATGGGGTCGGCCTCGGTGGAGTCGGGGGCGATGCCCGCGGCGAGGGCGGCGGCGACCTCGTTGAGCAGCGTGGCCGTGGCGCGCCGCCAGGCGTCGAGGTCCTCGCGCGGCCGCGCCCAGAAGTCCTCGCTCATCGTGCGCAGGTTCTCCTGGAAGCCGGGGTCGGCCAGGAGGCTGGCGAGTTCGAGCCAGGCGTCGAGTTGCGCGGTGGTGGGCTCTTCGGGGAGGTCGGGCAGCATGGCCTCGCGCATGCCGGCCAGCCACTCGCGGCGTGCCGCGACGTTGCCGCCGACCTCGTCGATGAACGCGTCGAGCAGCCTGGCCATCTCGGCCTTGCCCACCCGACCGAGCGCGTGCAGCCTTCGCAGGTCCTCTTCGGCCGGGTCGTCCTTGTCCAGGGTGGCGCGTAGGACGGCCCTGGTCCGCTGAAGCGCGCCGATCTGGGTCTCGACCACCTTCAGGTGCAGGGCCAGGACGTCCTTGAGGCGGCGGTGTCCCAGGGAGCGGATGGTCGCCAGGTCGAGGCCGATCTCGCGCAGGGTGCGTACGAGTTCCAGGTGGGCCCGGTGCTCCTCGGTGTAGCGGCGGTAGCCGGAGGGGGTGCGGTCGGGGGCGGGCAGGACGCCTTCGTCCGAGTAGAAGCGGATCGTCTTGACCGGCAGCCCGGTGAGGGCGGCCAGCTGGCCGATCGAATAATGCACTTGAGTCTCCAGTAACGGGAGACTTTAGCGTACCGCGCATGGCAAAGAACAAGGTCGCCAGGACCGTCACGCTGCATCTGGCCGCCGGGGAGGCGAACCCGGCGAACGTCGGCAAGGACCTCGGCCCGCTCGGCATCAACCTCATGGAGTTCTGCAAGCAGTACAACGCGCTCAGCGCGAATTTGCGGGGACATGTCGTCCCCGCCGTGGTGACCGTCTTCGAGGACCGGTCCTTCGAGGTCCGCGTCAAGCAGCCGACGACGGCGTCGCTCATTCGCAGGGTGGCCGGCCTGAACGGCGGGAGCCCGCGGCCGGGGCACCAGAGTGGCGGTGTCGTGACCATGGCACAACTCAAAGAGGTGGCGGCGGCCAAGCTGGCCGACCTCAACACCACGGATCTGGACCAGGCGGTCAAGATCGTCGCCGGTACTGCCCGGTCCATGGGCCTGACCATCAAAGAGTAATCAATTGCATACAATGTGTGACGTTGGGTATCAGCTCCGGCATGACGATCAACCCGTACGCAGGATCGCCATTCAGCTACGTCGCCGAGCCGGCCGCGGCGCCGTATTCGATCGTCGAGCTGATGCCCGGGGTTCGCAACCTGCTGGAGTACGTCGGGTTGCGGGCCCGGGAGCGGGTGCTGCTGCTCATGGAGCACACCGTCGACCCGGTCGTCGTCCAGGCGATCGCCGCGGCGGCCGCGTACCGGGACGCCGACGTGCGGATCCTGTCGGTGGCGCCGTTCAGCCCTGGTGGGTGGGACAGGGAGGCGCCGCTGCAGATTGAGACGGCCGCGTTCCAGGAGGCCGACGTCGTGATCAGCGGCACGTGGTGGGGTGAAGTGCACACGGCGCCGCTCTTCTTCGACCAGATCAAGTCCCGCTCCGCCCGGTTCCTGTCCCTGCACATGACAGCCACGGCCGGAGCACTGCTCACCGGAGGACGGCTGCCCACGGAGGTCTTCTATGCGCTGCTGGGCCGCGCGCTGCGGCAGTTGTCGGGAGCCCGGTCGATTCGGGTGACCTCCGAGCGGGGAACCGACGTGACGTTCTCCGGGCTGACGTTCGAGTCCAATCCGGGTGGCGCGTTGCGGCCCGGCGACTGGCGGCCCTTCCCGTACGGGGGCGCCAACTTCTGGCCGACCGACACCGAGGGCGTCCTCGTCATCGAAGACTGCACGGTCACCGGAGTGCCGGAGGAACTCGTCCGGGTCACCCTGGAGGGCAACCTGGTCCGCAAGATCGAGGGCGGGGCGGCCGCCGCGCAACTGCGACGGTACGCACCTGGCGGCTACTACATGCGGCACGGCCTGTTCGGGCTCAACCCGAAGGTCCGAGTGTCCGGAGGGACGCAGTTCGAGCGGGAGAAGCATGCAGGGGCCTTCTACTGCGGCCTCGATGGGCTGACGGACGGGGTGCCGGTCACGACGGGACCCGGGTTCGCGCATTGCGACTGCCAGGTCGACCGGCCCACCGTGCTGGTGGACGATGAGTTGTTCGTCGAGCGCGGGCGGCTGCTGATGCTCGATGAGCCGGAGATCCGCGAGGTCGCCGCCGCGTTCGGGCCACCGGAGGTGATCCTCGACGACAACCCCGTCATGATCCTGCCTCGCCGCTACACCGGCGCCCGCATGAAGTGATCAGCAGGTAGCCCGGATTTCAGGGCCGTTCGAGTGGGTTTTTCTCCGAAGTGGGCGTAAAGTAGGGTCCCAGATCCTGTGTAGGTAGGGGACTCGGCATGCTGGTGGGATTTCGGGCCGCTAATGTGCTGTCGTTTCGCGGAGAGCTGGAGCTGTCGCTCCTTGCTCCGGACGGGAGCGATCGTGCGGCGCGCACGGCCGCGGGTTTGAGCATCTCTCCAGTGGCCGCGGTCTTCGGGGCCAACGCCTCTGGCAAGACCAATGTTCTTGAGGCGATGCGTTGGATGCGCCACGCGGTGCTGGACTCGGTGGCCGACTGGGCGCGTGTCGAAGGCGTGCCCAGACGGCCTTTCGCTCTGGAGCGTGAAGCCGCGAACGAAACCTCCCTGTTCGAGGTGGACGTCGTCCTCGGGCGGGACAGGTACGTCTACGGCTTCGAGGTGTCGGACGTGCGGGTGGAGACCGAATGGCTTCACATCTATCCGGGCGGAAGCCGTCGCCGGCAGGTCTGGTTCGAGCGAGACGCCGAACGGCCGGAGCACGGTCAGCCGGAATACCGCTTTCCCAGCGACTGGCTGAAGGGCGCGAAGCGGCCTTTGATCGACTACACCAGACCGAACGCGCTGTTCCTTACGGCGGCGGGATCGCTTCAGATGAAGCAACTGGCGCCGTTGCATGACTGGTTCAAGCACAATCTCTGGCTCGTCAGGCTGGGGGATGACCTGCTGCAGCGTGACACCCGCATGAGATGGGCGCTGCTGCGCCCGGGATTCCGCGAGCGCGTCGAAGGGCTGCTGACCGTCGCCGATCTCGGGATCATCGGATTGGAAGTCCAGGACAGAGGTGAGGAGACACCGGAGGTCTCCCTCATTCACCTCGGCAAGGATGGGCCCGTTCCGTTTGACATGCGTCAACAGGAGTCCTTCGGCACACTTGCCTGGTTCGCCTTCCTGGGGCCGCTCATCGAAGCGCTCGACGATGGAGCGATGTTGCTCGTCGACGAGCTCGACTCCAGCCTCCATCCGTTGCTGGTGGCGGAGGTCGTCCGGCTCTTTGAGGATCCGGTCGCGAATGCGCGCGGAGCGCAGCTCGTCTTCACCGGACACGACGTGACCTTGCTCAGCAAGGCGCACGTCGAGCGCCCGCTGGACCGCGAGCAGGTGTGGATCACCGAAAAGCGGAAGATCGGCGAGTCGGAGCTCTATCCGCTGACGTCGGTGGGCGTTCGCGCGGACGAGAGCCTTGAACGTGGATACTTGCGCGGACGGTACGGAGGCGTGCCCCGCATCGGGCTCGGAGGCATGGCTTTGGAGGTTGAAAGGCATGCCCCGGGGGGCGACGCGTGAGTCGCGTACGAAAGAAAGGCCCACCTAGCGGAGGCGCCCGCGTGCCGCGTGCGGTGAGTGAAGGCCGCAAGCGCAAGGTCGTTTATGCCGTGGTCGAAGGAGAGAGCACCGAACGCGACTATTTGGGCTACCTGGAGGATCGGTTCGGCGGCGACCCGCCCGCGTTCGAAATCCATGTTCTGTGGAAGCGGAGAGGCCTGAAGCCGCACGAGGTGGTGGACTGGGCGCTGGACAAGCTCCGTGAGATAGACGATCCACGGCGGGAGCAGGTGTGGGCGCTCTTCGACAGGGACGATCACAGCCGGGTCGAGGAGTCCTATACGCGAGCCGAGGCTGCGGGAGTGAACGTGGCCCTCTCACACCCGTGCTTCGAGCTCTGGTTGCTGCTCCATTTCACGGCGGCGCTCTCGGGCGCGCAGAACTCGAAGAGCGTACAGGAGCGGTTGAGAGCGGCACACCGGGCCTTTCAGACCTTCGACAAGCGTCTCGACGCCGTCCATCTGGCGGCGCTGAACGGCAACGAGACCGGGGCCGCCGGCCGGGCGAGGTCGCTGATCAACAACTGTGCGAGCATGGTCTGCGATGCAAAACATGGGCATGGGCCACAGTGCAAGGTGCTCGATCGTGTTCCTTCGACGGATGTGTGGCGGCTCTTGGCGGAACTCGGCATCGTGCCCCGCTGACCCCGTCAGCGGCGCGGCCCGCAGCTCCCCCTGATGATCAGCTCGGTGGGCAGGACCACGCTGCGCGGTTTTCTGCTTCCGGCGCGCAGCACCAGCTCCGCCGCCCGATACCCCATGTCCCGTCCCGGCTGGGCGATCACCGTCAGGGGCGGTGAGCACAGTTCGGCCCAGGGCACGTCGTCGTACATCACCAGCGACACGTCCCGCGGCACCCGCAGGTCCAGCTCTCTGGCCGCCAGCACCGCCGCCTCCCCGAGCACGTTCCCCCCAGCCACCACGGCCGACAGGTCGGGGCGGCTCTGGAACAGGCCGGAGGCGGCCGCGTAGGCGGAGTCGCGGCTGCCGGTGCCGAACACCACCAGCTCCTCGTCCACCGGCGCCCCCACCGCGTCCCTGAAGGCCGCCGCCCGGCGGTCGTGGCCGGGGCCGCCCAGGAAGGCGATGCGCTTGTGGCCCAGGCCCCGCAGGTAGCGGACGGCCGTGCGAATGCCGGCCCGGTCGTCGGCCACCACGGCGGGCACGTCCAGCGGGCGGGGCTGCGCAGCGGGGGAGAGGCCGTCCATGGCCAGAAGATCCGCCAGGGCCGCCGCCCTGGTGTCCTCCTCGGTGGCATGGGAGGGAAGGCGGTCGGCGAAGATCACGGTCATGCCCGCGCGGATCGCCGGGGCCCAGGTTTCCGCGTCGCCCGACGGCACGGCGATCAGGCGGTCCACGCTCTGCTCCAGCAGCATGCCGATCAGCTCGGACTCCTGCTCGGGATCGCCACCGGTCGAGCCGAGCATGACCGGCTCGCCGGCCGAGCGGGCGCAGGCGAGCACGCCTTCCGCCAGCTGGCCGTAGAAGGTGTCGGTCAGGTCGGGGATGAGCAGCCCCATGCCGCCGGTACGGCGCTGGCGCAGATTGCGGCCAAGCGCACTGGGGCGGTAGTCGAGCTGCGCGGCGACGGCCAGGACACGGTCCCTGGTCTGCGGACTGGCTGAGCCGCCCGACAGCACCCTGGACACGGTCGCGACGCCCACGCCGGCCGCCTCGGCCACATCCTTGATCGTCGCGCGCCTGTCCATGGAAACGATTCCATCATGGTTTTCACCGGAGGGGAAGACGTGCACCGCGACAAGGGCTGGTCACACGGTAGCCCTTGACACCGATGTCCGTTTCGGGTGAGATGCTTGAAAACGTATCCACGTGAGTGGGCACACGGTAATAACGTCCGGGCTACCGCCCTGGAGCGCGAAGGAATGTCATGGCATCCATCGTTCTGACGAACGTCGACAAGGTCTACGCCGGTGGCGTAAAGGCCGTGAACGGGCTCAACCTTGAGATCAAGGACGGCGAGTTCATGGTCCTGGTCGGCCCCTCCGGTTGCGGTAAGTCGACCGCGCTCCGGATGATCGCGGGCCTGGAGGACATCAGCGGCGGCGAGATCTCCATCGGCGAGAAGGTCGTCAACCACCTTCCGCCCAAGGACCGCGACATCGCGATGGTCTTCCAGAACTATGCGCTCTACCCGCACATGACGGTCGAGGAGAACCTCGCCTTCGGCCTCAAGCTTCGTAAGATGCCCAAGGCGGAGATCCAGAAGCGGGTCAACGACGCCGCCAAGATGCTCGGCCTGGAGCAGTACCTCAAGCGCAAGCCGGCCGCCCTGTCCGGTGGTCAGCGCCAGCGTGTCGCCATGGGCCGCGCCATCGTGCGTGAGCCGCAGGCCTTCCTCATGGACGAGCCGCTGTCCAACCTGGACGCCAAGCTCCGTGTCTCCATGCGCGCCTCGCTCAACACGCTGCACGAGCGCCTCGGCGTCACCACCGTGTACGTCACCCACGACCAGGTCGAGGCCATGACCCTCGGCGACCGCGTCTGCGTGCTGCGCGACGGCCTGCTCCAGCAGGTCGACACCCCGCAGAACCTGTTCGACAAGCCGGTCAACCTGTTCGTGGCCGGGTTCATGGGCTCGCCCTCGATGAACTTCGTCACCGCCGAGCTCGTCCGCGACGGCGGCGCCGCCGTCACCTTCGCCGACATCAAGTTGCCGATCCCCGACTCGACCTTCTCCGACAAGCCGGGCCTCGACCAGTTCATCGGCAAGAAGATCATCCTCGGTATCCGCCCGTCGGACTTCGAGGACGCCACCTCCGCCGGCACCCACGCCAACGGCTGGGCCACGCTGCCGGTCAAGGCGGAGGTCACCGAGGAGCTGGGCTCCGAGATCAACGTGCTGTTCCTGATCGACGCCCCGCCGGTCGAGCACAAGGACACCGTCGCCGCCGCTGACACGGGCGACGAGGACGAGTCGGCGCTGCCGCTCGTGGGTGACAAGTCCCTGTGGACCGCGCGCGTCAACGCCCGCAGCCACGTCCGTCCCGGCCAGAACATCGACCTGGTCGTCGACACGCACAACCTGCACTTCTTCGACCCGGCCTCCGGCCTCGCGATCGGCCACGAGGCCAACCGCTGACGGCCAAGCCGCAGTTCTCGGTCGTGAGCCCCGCTCACGACCGCTGGGCCCCCACCGCGACCCCCTCCCGCGGCGGGGGCCCTTCCATTTCAGGGGACGCCTTGTCCGGCCGGTTGCCCGCGGGCGCGGACCGTCAGCGTCCGATCTTGCCCGACACGAGGCTCTGCAGGCCGCGCGGCACCAGCCTGCCGATCGCCACGATGGCCTTGTAACGGACGTCCGGCACCGACACCCGCTTGCCGAGCGCCAGATCCTGCAGCGCGTCCCGTACCACGTTGTCGGCCTTCAACCACAGGAAGCCGGGAATGCCGGAGGTGTCCATGAAGGCTCGCTGGTGGAACTCGGTCCGCACGAAGCCGGGGCACAGCGCCATGATCTTGATGCGCGGGTTCCCGACCTCGGCCGCGGCGGACTCGCTGAAGTTCACCACCCACGCCTTGGACGCGCTGTAGGTGCCGCGCGTGAAGAACGCCGCCACGGACGCCACGTTGATCACCGCGCCCCGGTCGCGCTCTTGCATCCCGGGCAGCGCGGCCAGCGTGAGCCGGAGCACGGCCTCGCAGTGCACCTTGAGCATGCGGACCTCGTCCGCGACCGGCACGTCGGGGAAGCGGCCAGGGTGGCCGAATCCGGCGTTGTTGATCAGCAGGTCGACGCCGTCGCGCAGGCGGGATTCGACCGCGGCGATCCCGTCGTCGGTGGCGAGGTCGGCGGGCAGCACCTCGACGCTCACGCCGTACCTGAGCTTGAGCTGGCCGGCGGCCTCGGCCAGCCGGCTCTCGTCCCGCGACACCAGGACGAGCGAGTAAGCCTCGGCGGCCAGGCGCCGGGCGAAGGCGGCGCCGAGGCCGGCGGTGGCGCCGGTGATCAATGCGGTGGGCATGCCTGAACCCTAGCGCCCGTGGCAGGATGGACGACGTGCGCCTCGTCGTGGCTGTGCTCCTTTTCGTGGTGATTGTCACCGCCTGCTCCCCCGAGGCTCCGCCGCCCGCCGGGCCGCTCACGCCCCGTGCCGAAGCGACGACCGGTGCCGAAGCGACGACCGGTGCCGAAGCGACGACCGGCTCCGAGGCGACGACCGCCGCCCCGGAGACCTCCCGGACCACCCCGGCCGAGCGGGGCGAGCTGCGGTTCAGGAAGATCGGCGAGTTCGAGCAGCCGGTGGCGTTCGCCGTACGCGAGGGCGATGACCGTATGTACGTCGCCGAGCAGACAGGCCGGCTGCGGACCTCCGGCGGCAAGACGGTGATCGACCTGTCGGGCGAGGTGAGCGGCGGCAACGAGCAGGGCCTGCTGGGCGTGGCGTTCCACCCGTCCGGCCGGTGGGTCTACCTCGACTGGACCGACGCCCAGGGCCGCACTCACGTCACCGAGTGGGCCTACGACGGCTCGAAGGCGACGGGCCGGCGCGACGTGCTCACCCAGGACCAGCCCTTCCCCAACCACAACGGCGGCCAGCTCGCCTTCGGCCCCGACGGCTACCTCTACATCGCGCTCGGCGACGGCGGCGGCGCGGGCGACCCCGAGGGCAACGGCCAGGACCTCGGCACGCTGCTCGGCAAGATCCTGCGCATCGACCCGCGGGTTGATTCACGGGGCGGACGGCCCTACAAGGTGCCCGAGGACAACCCGTTCGTCGGCAAGGAGGGCGCGAAGACCGAGATCTGGGCGTACGGGTTGCGCAACCCGTGGAGGTTCACCTTCGACCGCGAAACCGGCGACCTGTGGATCGGCGACGTCGGGCAGAACGCGTGGGAGGAGGTCGACTACCAGCCGGCGGGCTCCGAAGGTGGCGAGAACTACGGCTGGAGCCTGCGCGAAGGCGACAAGTCCTTCCGCGGCGAGAAGGGGCGCGAGCTGGTCGACCCGGTGATCGTCTACCCGCTCAACCAGGGCGGCAACTGCTCGGTGATCGCCGGGCACGTCTACCGGGGTGAGAAGATCCAGTGGCTGCAGGGCCAGTTCCTGTACGGCGACTTCTGCGCCGGATGGATCAAAGCCGCCCCCGTCGACGAGCTGGAGAAGGCGGCCGAGATCGGAGAGGTGGAGCAGCTGTCATCGTTCGGCCAAGGGCACGACGGCGAGCTCTACGCGCTCAGCCTGGCGGGCCCGCTGTATCGGATCGAGCCTGCCTGACGCGCTCGATCAAGCTTTCCACCTGGTCGTTCAGCATCGCCCCGCGGGCCCAGCCCGCGTAGTGCGCGAGAAAGACCACCACTTCTCGCAATTCGGTCTCACTGAGCTCGCCGGCCCGCAGGGCGAGGTCGAGCTGGATTTCCGTCAACTGGTCGAGGCCCTGGCCCACGAGCAGCCCGAGCAGGAGCAGGCGGCGCTCCCTGACCGACAGGACCGTCCTCGACCAGAGGTCGGCGAACTGGCGCTCGGCCGACATGCCGAAGGAGTCCACGGTCTCCATAGCGGGTTCTGTCATCGCATGCTCCGATGTCGATACGGATCCTCATATCTTTAGCTACTTCCTGAGTTGAACCAATGGGGGTTGCATGAACGTTGTACGGGCGAGCGACGCGCGGAGAGACGACCCCCGGACGTGCGGCTTTTTGATCTGTAACAAGTAAAGCCAACCCTTGGCCAAGATTTGGTCAAGATTTCTCACCCTGCAAGGGGCTCATTCCGCCTGAAAGCGGGCACAACAACTCCGTTGGTCCGTAAATGCGGAGGTAAGCCCTGGTGAAAAAGACACGGGCTTCGATCGCGCTCCTAGTCGCGATCTTCATGCTGTCGGCGTGCGGACAGCCGGAATTCACCTACGTCCGGGACCGGACGGGCACTACGTACTTCAAGGTGCCGGCCTCGTTCACACAGCTCAACGCGAGCGACATCGAGATGTATCTGTCCGGCGACCACCCCAACTCGCAGGCGGCGCAGCTGCGGGCGCAGCAGGTCTGGTCGACGGCCTTCGACCAGTCCACGGAACCGTCGGTCAACCATCTCCTGGGCTCGGCGGATCCTTTCGTCTACGCCACCGTGCACCAGCTGACCGAGGAACAGCGGGACACGATCTCGCTCAACAGGCTGCGCGACTTCGTCCTGCCGGTCACCGAGCAGATGCGCGAGGCCTACACGCAACAGTCGGTGGCGACCGGCCAGCCGCCGACCTTCCACCACTTCGAGCTCCTCAGCGACGAGGTCCTGGCCTTGGACGCCGGCGCCCGGGGCGTCCGGGTCCGCTTCAACTACCAGATCGGCAACGACGTCCAGACGTTCGACCACACCGCCATTCTCGACGAGAAGGGTGCCACGGTCTCCGTCATGCTCATCGGCTGCCAGTCGCTCTGCTTCAGGAAGCGCGCCGGCGAGTTCGACAAGATCGCCAGTTCTTTCAAGCTGCTCCGGCTGCCTGGATGAGGGAGCACCATTGACCACGACCATTCACCATGAAGGGCTGCGTGCCCCTGGCAGCGGGCCCTCCGACCCCGAATCCGTGACCAGGAAGAAGATGCAGTTCTGGGATCGGAGCAAATTCCTCATCGCTCTGCTGGCGGCCTACCTCATCCTCACCTGGAAGGTGATGGCCGACTACGAGGGCATCGTCACCTTCCCCGAGGCCGCACGGGCCATCGCGCAGGAGTACCAGTGGATCTTCTGGTTGCTCGGCGTGGAGGTCGTCCGCCAGCTGCACTTCCTCATCAGTGAGCATTGGTCGGCCTACCACCGCTTCTGGAAACAGAAGGTCTTCGGCGGCTTCGAACACTGGACGCACCGGCGTTTCGACGACTGGACGAGGTACCGGCTCTCGCGGGCACTCAAGATCGCTTTCTTCGTCGTGCTGATCGCCCTGGTGCTGGGGGCGGTGCTGGACGTCAGCCCGTTCCAGGCGTTGTTCCAGGTGCCCGCGCTGATCTGGCAGGCGCTGCCGTTCTTCCTCCAGATCATCTTCCTGTTCTTCTTCATCATCATCCAGTTCGTCGGCCTGTTCTGGTTCCTGTCCAGGGGCGGCGTCGAGACGTATTTCCCCGACGACATCAAGACCCGCTTCCGCGACGTGTGGGGGCAGGACCACGTGGTCGAGCGGGTCAGGGAGAACATCGTCTTCCTGGAGAAGCCCGACGAGATCGAGAAGCGCGGCGGGTACGTCCCCAGCGGCCTGCTGCTGTGGGGTCCGCCGGGCACCGGCAAGACCCTCATGGCCGAGGCCGTGGCCGGTGAGACCGGCAAGCCGTACGTGTTCGTGGATCCGGGCGCGTTCACGAACATGTTCATGGGCATCGGCATCCTGAAGGTGAAGGGGCTGTTCAGGAAGCTGCGCAAGCTGGCGCTCCGGTACGGCGGCGTGATCGTCTTCTTCGACGAGGCCGACTCCCTGGGCAAGCGGGGGAGGCTGGCCCAGCAGGGCCCGAACGTGCCGGGCGGTGGCTTCTCCGGGATGTCCGATGTCCACGGCTGCCACGGGTTCAGCTACCTGTCCGAGGAGACCCGCCAGGTGCTGGCCTTCCGCGCCCGGCGCGAGGAGCCGGAGCAGACGCGCAACCGCTTCTTCATGGGCGGCGGCATGAACAGCAGCGGCGACCCCGGCACCCTGCAGGCGCTGCTCACCGAGCTGTCCGGGCTCAAGAAGCCGCGCGGGTTCTTCAACCGTCTGGTCAGGCGGTTGCTCGGGATGCGGCCCAAGCCGCCGCCCAAATACCGCATCCTCGTCATGATGGCCACCAACCGGCCGGACGCGCTGGACGAGGCGCTGCTGCGGCCGGGCCGCATCGACCGCATCTACAAGGTCGGCTACCCGTCCAAGGCCGGGCGGGTGCGCACCTACCAGGGCTACTTCGACAAGGTCGACCACGCGCTCACCGCGGAGCAGGTCGACAAGCTGGCCACGATCACCCCCTACGCGACCGGCGCCACGATCAAGGACCTCGTCAACGAGTCGCTGATCACCGCCATCAGGGACGGGCGCGAGATCATCACCTGGTCGGACGTGCTGCGCGCCAAGCGGCTCAAGCAGCTCGGCCCGCCCGAGGACGTCGAGTACATCGAGCGCGAGCGGCATGCCGTGGCCGTGCACGAGGCCTGCCACGCCGTCGTGGCGTACGTGACCCGCTTCCACCTCGAGATCGACATCGCCACCATCGAGAAGGGCGCCGACTATCTGGGCATGGTCGCCTCGATCAAGCCAGAGGACCAGTTCACCCGGTGGAAGTCGGAGCACGAGGCCGACATCATGGTCTCGCTGGCGTCGCTGGCCGGGGAGCGAATGTTCTTCGGCGAGGACAACTCCTCGGGCGTGTCCGGCGACCTGTTCTCCGCGACGTACCTCACCGCGATGATGGAGTCGTACTGGGGCATGGGCTCCGGCGTCACCTCGCTGCCCGCGCTCCAGGAGCTGGAGATCATGGGCGGCAAGGCCGTGCGCAAGCCACTCCCCGGCGGCGGCTCGATCGGCATCACCGAAAGGGAGCCCAGCAAAAAGGAGCCGGACCTCACCCCCGACGTGCTGGGGGAGCGGATCGAGTTCAACCTGGTGCGGCTGCTGGAGAAGACCGGGGAACTGCTACTGGAGCACCGCAGGGACGTGCTCTGCGTGGCGCATGCGCTGGAGACGCACAAGACGCTCAACGGCGACGACGTGGTGGCGATCATCCGGCGGGAGCCGGGGCCGCTCATCGACGGCACGATCTACGCCTCCGACGAGCTCTACCAGGAGCTGGAGGAGTACCACCGGGACGCGGCCAGGGCACACAAGGAGCACAGCCGCGTCGAGCGTGACCTGCCGGGCGTCGTGGAGCAGGAGGCCGAGCCGGTGCTCGCCTCCTACAGCGTTCCCGGCGTCAACGCCGTCCAGCTCGGCCCTCCGTCCTCGCCGCCGGTCACCACCATCCAGCCACCGGTGATCGCGCCGCCGCCCGCGGCGGTCACCCCGGCCTCGGCCGCCGATCAGGCCGATCGGCCGGAATTCGTGCCGTGGGCGCCCGAGCCGCCGCGGGCGCCCGTGCCGCCGCCGATGCCCGTCGTGGTCGAGCCGGCCGCGCCGCCGCCACCGAAGCGGCGCAGCCCGGGCCGGGTCTGGCTGGTCATCGCCAGCCTGCTCGGGCTCGTGGTGCTGTCCATCATCGCCGCGCTGGCGGTGACGGGCGGCAACGGCGCCAACGCGGCGGGCTCGTCCATGGTGGCCTCGCCGGGCCTGCTGTTCCTGCTGTTCGTCGTGATCGTCGCGGTGATCGTGGGCGCCGGCCTCGCGCTGGTGGCGATCAAGGGGGTACGCGCGGCGCAGGCCAAGGCCGAACGCGAGCGCGACGAGGCGCACGCCCGGGCCCAGCTCCTGGCGGCGGCCATGGACCCGGACACCGCCATGCGGCTGCTCGGCTACGACGGCAACGGGCGCGACGGCCGTACCTGAGCGTGGCGCACGACCGGCGTGTGGTCAGCGCCGGCCGTGCTCCTCGTGGACCCTGCGCAGCAGGGTCATCAGCTTCTCCTCTTCGCGGATGCGCCTGCGGTATTTCTCGGGCAGCTTCTTCAGTGCCTCCTCCTCGGCGCACAACTTCCCGAACAGCTCCTCGCGCAGCTCCGGGTCGTGCTCGACCTCCAGGTACGCCTGGGCGTGCCGCCGCGCCGCCGAGACGGCGTTCTGCGCGCGGCCCTTGGCGCTGGTCAGCGAGGCGATCACGGTGACGAAGAGAACGCCGACGATCACGGACAAGGACAGGCCGGTGCTGATCTCGGTGACCGGCACCGGCTCGCCGTCGTTGATGAACGGCACGTTGTTCTCGTGCAGCGCGTGCAGGACGAGCTTGACCCCGATGAAGCCCAGGATGGCTGCGAGGCCGAAGGCGAGGTAGATCAGCCGGTCGAGCAGGTCGTCGAGGAGGAAGTACAGCTGCCGCAGCCCCAGCAGGGAGAACGCGGTGGCGGTGAAGACGATGTAGATGTTCTGGGTGAGGCCGAAGATGGCCGGGATGGAGTCGAGGGCGAACATGATGTCCGTCCCGCCGATGGCGATCATGACGAGCGACATCGGCGTCACGACCCGCTTGCCGTCCTGGACGGTGAACAGGCGGTCGCCGTCGTAGGCCTCGGTGGCCGGGAGGAGGCGGCGGGCCAGGCGCACCATGACGTTGTCCGTGTCGTGGCTCTCCTCGCTCTCCGGTTTGAGCAGGTGCCCCGCCGTGACCAGCAGGATCAGGCCGAACAGGTAGAACGCCCAGGCGAAGGAGTTGATCAGCGCCGCGCCGAGCAGGATGAACCCGGTCCTGGCCAGCAGTGAGAACACGATGCCGAACAGCAGCGCCTTCTGCTGGTTGGCGCGCGGCACCTTGAAGCTCGACATGATGACGAGGAACACGAAGAGGTTGTCGACCGAGAGCGCCTTCTCCGTGATGTAGCCGGCGAAATACTCCGTCCCTGGACCGGGGCCGCCGAAGATCCACACGCCGACGCCGAACACCAGGGCGATGCCGATGTACAGCGCCGACCAGATCGCGGCCTCGCGCAGCGAGGGGACGTGCGCCCGGCGTACATGGAAGACGAAGTCGAACAGCAGCAGCCCGATGATCCCCGCGATCGTCAGCCACCACACCAGCTGCGAGACTCCCATCACACGCCCGTCCCGGGCCGGCTGTCCTTGTCATACAGAGCGTGCATGAGTCATCCCCCTGAGTAGATGGTCGCATGGCGGGGCCGACCCGGTACGCATGACCCGCGTCTTACGGGTCATGCATCGGCTCGTCTGGCTCGCCCTGGCGTGCGCCCTGCTCACCTGCTGCTCGGCCGATCGGGTCTGCAGGGCCGCCGGCACCCTGGCCGGTGCGGGTGCGGCCGGCACTGCAGGACGCCGAGGGGGAGCAGGTCCTGGAACGTATGCTTGAGGTCACCCCGCGCCTGCACTACCCCAACGGGCCCGACTGCGGCGCGGGCGGGCCGAACCCGTGCTGACCATGGAAGGCGACGGCATCGTGACGGCTTCATGACGGGCACAGGCGTTTGGCTTGGTAAAACCTTCGCTGATTAACACGGCGTTCACATGCGGGCAAAAACCGGGAAACGGCTGTCCATAAGACTCGGCGTGGCTGAAGGAACCCTGAAAGGACCGCCGTGAGCTACAAGGCTGAGTACATCTGGATCGACGGCACCGAGCCCACGGCTCTGCTGCGCTCGAAGACCAAGATCCTTGCCGACGGGGCTGAGCCTCCGGTGTGGGGCTTCGACGGCTCCAGCACCAACCAGGCCGAGGGGCACTCGTCGGACCGCGTGCTCCGCCCGGTGTTCGTCTGTCCCGACCCGATCCGCGGCGGGGACAACGTCCTCGTCCTGTCCGAGGTCGAGGAGATCAACGGCGACCCGCACGTCAGCAACACCCGCGCCCTGCTGCGCCCGATCGCCGAGCAGTTCGCCGACCAGGAATCCTGGTTCGGCATCGAGCAGGAGTACACCTTCTTCAAGGGCAGCCGCCCGCTCGGCTTCCCCGAGGGTGGCTTCCCCGCCCCGCAGGGCCCGTACTACTGCGGTGTCGGCGCCGACGCCATCTTCGGCCGCGACATCGTCGAGCTCCACCTCGACCGCTGCCTCGCCGCCGGCCTGAAGATCTCCGGCATCAATGCCGAGGTCATGCCCGGCCAGTGGGAATTCCAGGTCGGCCCGGCCGGCCCCGTCGAGGTCGCCGACCACATGTGGGTGGCCCGCTGGCTGCTCTACCGCACCGCCGAGGAGTTCGGCGTGGAGGCCACGCTCGACCCCAAGCCCGCCCGCGGCGACTGGAACGGCGCCGGCGCGCACACCAACTTCTCCACGAAGGCCATGCGCGAGGGCTACGAAGCCATCATCACCGCCTGTGAGTCGCTCGGCGAGGGTGACAAGCCGTTGGAGCACATCTCCCAGTACGGCGCCGGCGTCGAGGCCCGCCTGACCGGCGCTCACGAGACCGCCCCGTGGAACAAGTACAGCTACGGCGTCTCCGACCGCGGCGCCTCCGTGCGTATCCCCTGGCAGGTCGAGGTGGACAAGAAGGGCTACATCGAGGACCGCCGCCCGAACGCCAACATGGACCCGTACGTCGTCACCCGCCTGCTGGTGAACACCTGCTGCTCCGCCCTGGAGAAGGCCGGCCAGGTCTGACCGCTGCTGTGACCAAGGGGGCCCCACGGGGCCCCCTTTCGTCATGAGAGGCGGAAGCCGAGGTCCGGAACGATCTCCGCGACGTCCATCTGCGCCTTCTGCAGGCGGCCGGAGTGGTCCCAGTTCATGGCCTGCCAGCGGGTGAACTGGTCGAGCACCCACACGCCCGACTGGCGGCTGCCGTTGCCGGACTTGCCGTTGCCGCCGAACGGCAGGTGCGCCTCCGCGCCCGAGGTGGAGTTGTTGACGCTGACCATGCCGGCCGAGATGCCCTCGCGGAAGTGGAAGGCGTTCTTCGGGTTCGTGGTGTAGATCGAGCTCGACAGGCCGTAGCCGGGCAGGTTGGCCAGGTCGACGGCCTCGTCCAGGGTCCCGAACGTGGTCACGCCCACGATCGGGCCGAACGTCTCCTCCATGAAGAGGCGGTCGCCGGGCTTGACGCCGTCCACGACGACCGGGTGGTAGTAGAGGCCGCCCTCACCGTCGAAGTCGCCTCGCGGGTTGTCCCTAGTGATTTTTCCGGTATTTCCGGACACGACCTTGTGGTGGGGCTGGATCCAGGCCAAGTACTCCTCGTACCGGTCGGCGAACTTCTGGTCCAGCAGCGGGCCGGCCAGCACGTCCTGCGTGGGGTCGCCCACCCTGGCCGCACCCACCGCCCGCGCGAACCGCTCGACGAACTCGTCGTGCACGCTCTCGTGCACGATGACCGTGCCGAGGCTGGTGCAGCGCTGGCCGGCGGTGCCGAAGCCGGAGAACAACGCGCCCTCGACGGCCAGGTCCAGGTCGGCGTCCGGCATGATCACCATCGGGTTCTTGCCGCCCAGCTCCAGGCAGGCCGACTGGAGGTGCCGCCCGGTCAGCTCGCCGATCTTCTTGCCCACCTCGCTGGAGCCGGTGAAGCCGACCTTGTTCACGCTGCCCTCCTCCAGGGCCAGTTCCAGGCCGCGGAAGGTCTCGGCGCCGTCGGCGAAGACGACGTTCAGCACGCCGTCGGGCAGCCCGGCCGCCACGAAGAGCTGGAACATGGCGTGCGCGGAGGCGGCGGCGTATTCGGCGGGCTTCCAGACGACGGCGTTGCCGCACAGCAGGGCCGGCACCAGGTACCACGACGGCACGGCGACGGGGAAGTTGCCCGCGGTGACGACCGCCGCCACGCCGACCGGGTTGCGGAAGGTGAAGAGGTTCTTGTCCGGCATCTCCGACGGCACCGTCTGCCCATAGAGCCTGCGGCCCTCGCCGAGGAAGAAGTCGCAGGTGTCCACGATCTCCCGGACCTCGCCCAGCGCCTCGGCGTACGGCTTGCCGATCTCCTCGGTCACCAGCCTGGCCAGCCGCTCGGTGTTGGCCTCGACCAGCCGCCCGATGGAGGCGATGACCCGGCCGCGCACGGGGGCGGGCACCCTGGCCCACTCGCGCTGGGCCTCCTTGGCGGTGCGGCAGGCGGCGGCGAAGGCGACGGCGTCGGCCATGCCGACCCGTGCCACGACCTCGCGCGGCCGGGCGGGGTTGGTCGATTCGTACGTGGTCGTGGCGGCGGCGTCCTTGCCGCCCACGATGGAAACGATTTGTCGGCTCACCGGGGCCCTCCTCATAGGTTCTCCGGGACAGACAATCATCCCGCCGCAAGAAACCCAACTTTCAGCCGCTCTCCATGGCCAGCCTACGCAGCTCCGGGCCGTAGGCCGGATCGGCGAGGGCCGCGGCGAACTGCGCCTTGAGGTAGTTGAGCGGCGAGCCCGTGTCCCACCAGGTGCCGTCGATGACCTGCCCGAACACCGGGTTGCCGGCGGCGTGGCGGTGCAGGGCGTCGGTGAGGTAGACCTCGCCTTCGGGTTTCTCGTGCCACCTGCGTGTCGCGGCCTCCAGCTCTTCGACGACGCCGGGCGTGACGACGTAGCCGCCGATGGCGGCGTACCGGGACGGGGCCTGCTCTGGGGACGGCTTCTCCACCAGGCCCGAGATCCGCAACCGGCCGCCGCCCAGGTCCTCCTCGACGACGGGCACGCCGTAGCGGGAGGCGTCCTCGACCGCCATCGGCATCAGGGCCAGGACCGGGGCCTTCGTGGCCTCGTACGCGCTCTTGAGCTGCTTGGCCCGCGGCACCTCGGCCACGAACACGTCGTCGGCCCAGAGCACCATGAACGGCTCGTCGCCGATGACGCGAGCGGCGTTGAGCACGGGCGTGCCGTTGCCGTAGGGGCCGTTCTGGTACAGGTACGTGATGTGGGCCAGCGACGACAGCTCCGCCACCGCATCGGCCAGGTCGTCCTTGCCGGCGGCGCGCAGCTGCAGCTCCAGGTCGGCGTCCGGCGCGAAGTGCCGCTGCACGAGGTCCTTGCGGGCCGAGGTGACGATGGTGATCTCGTCAATGCCGGAGTCCACGAGTTCGCGGATGGTGTGCTCGATGACGGGTTTGTCGCCGATGGGCAGCATCTCCTTCGGCAGGGCCTTCGTCAGGGGCAGCAGCCGGGTGCCCAGGCCGGCCACCGGGATCACGGCCTTGCGGACCATGCGACACTCCTTGATCGACGTGATGGGAGAGTGCCGACGTTACCTCAGGCGGTTTCGGCGATCACCGCATGGATCGTGTGCCGCGCGTTGGACGCCATCGCCTGGTTCGTGTGCTGGTAGTAGTCGAGCTGGCCGACCGCCATGGACAGCGCCCAGCCACGGCCCCGCGCCCAGGTGTCGTCGTCCACGTCGAGACCGGCGCGGAAGACGTCTCTGGCGTCCGGTGTGAGCAGGTTCCACGCGAGGATCAGGTCACAGGCCGGGTCGCCTACGCCGGCCGTGGCGAAGTCGATCACGCCGGTGAGCCGGCCGTTCTCGACCAGCAGGTTGCCTGGCATCAGGTCGGAGTGCGTCCACACGGGCGGGCCCGCCCACTCCGGCGTGCGTACTGCCGCGTCCCAGATGGCCGTCGCCGCAGTCGTGTCGATCAGCCCGTCCAGCTCGCCGATCGCGTGCCGGGTCGCCTTGTCCAGCTTGCTGAGCGGCCCTGCCCGGTACGCTGTCGGACCGTCCGGCAGATCCACCTGCCGGAACGCGGCCACGAACGCCGCCAGATCGTTGGCGAGGGGCTCGTCCGCGCTCTCGGGGTTGGCGCCGGGCAGCCATCGGCACACCGACCACGGCCACGGGAAGCCCGCACCGGGTACGCCCGCGCCGAGCACCTCAGGAATGGCGACCGGCAGCAGCGGGGCCAGCCGCGGCAGCCAGCGCTGCTCCTTCTCCACGTCGCCCACGCCCCACTCGACGAGGGGGAGCCGTACGGACAGGTCGTCGCCGAGCCGGTAGACGGCGTTGACCGTGCCCGGCGAGGGGAAGCGCTCGATCGGCAGGTCCGCCCAATGCGGGAACTGCGCGCCCACCAACCGGCGGACGAGGGTCTCGTCGGTCTCCACCTCGTCGTCGTGCATCTTGCCCATGGACCGCCATACCAGCGTTCCTGCAGGTCGCCCGTCAACTCGTTATTCGTTGAGCAGGATGAGCTCGGCGACCCGGCGCCGGGGGCGGGAACGTGCTCACCAAGAGCGGCTCGGGGCGGGAGAGTCCGCAGAGCTCGCGATGTCCCGCTGGGTGATGACCGCCAGCCGTTCGGCCAGGTCGGCCAGGGCGCGTGAGGCCGCCAGCTCGTCCCCGATCTCGGGCACCGATGGGTCGGACGGGTTGCGCCTGGCACGCCCGTTGCCCGTGATGACGGTGTCGTCGTCGGTGGTGAGCGCCGCCCGCGCCGCTGTGTCGTCGCCGTCCTCGGTCAGCAGGATGCGCACGTTCCATTCTTTTGCTTCCATGGCCACACGCGCTTCCCTACGGCCCCCCGGTCATGCGGTGAAATCGGCAAAATCGAAGCCCGGGGACACGATGCAGCTCACCAGGACGGGCTCGTCGCCTGCCGGGCGGGCCGACTGCCATATCCCGCCGGGGACGACCGCCTGCGGCACCTGTCCGTCCTCCACGTGCGGGCCCAGCATGATCGTGGCGTCGCCGATCGTCAGGCTGAGTGGGCCGCCGCGGTGCCACAACCACACCTCGTCCGACCTGACCATGTGCGGCACCGACTCCTCGCCCGGGTTCAGCAGGAAGTAGATGCCGGTGGCGCTGGCCCGCGGCCCGTCGTACCCGTCCGGCTGGAACGTCACCGCCGAGCGCCACGTCTCCCTGAACCAGCCGCCTTCCGGGTGGGGGAGCAGATCGAGGGCGGCGGCGACGGGCGGGCGTTCGACAAACGCGACCGGGGCACCCGTGACGTCGCGGCGCAGGAAGCGGGTGCCGTCGAGGACGAGTTGCCCCTCCAGAGGGCTGGCCAGGGCCGCGGCCTCGTCGGGCACCTGGATCGACGGGCCGTCGGGATAGATCTTCAACTCCACTCGGCCGATTCTAGGGATAGAGATCGGGAACGATGGCAACCCGTCCGGTGATCTCCACGACTCGCGGCGAAATGTCGGTCGGGCTGGCTAGTCTGCAGCAGGTGATCGAACGGTGGAGCCGGGATCAGGTGCTCGCCCTCGCCCCTGACGCCTCCTCCCAGAAGGCTGCCCAGGGGATCGCGGCGCCAGGGAAGTGGTCGTCGCGCGGCACGACGG
Source organism: Nonomuraea sp. 3N208 (assembly GCF_052245935.1). NCBI lineage: Bacteria > Bacillati > Actinomycetota > Actinomycetes > Streptosporangiales > Streptosporangiaceae > Nonomuraea > Nonomuraea sp. 3N208. The sequence goes on from NZ_JBQQBR010000006.1 coordinate 375,485, forward strand.
GCACGGTCGTGTACGGCGAGTGCAAGGGCAGCGGGGCCAAGCCCTACCTGGCGTGCGTCGACCTGACCGAGCCCGCGTACCGGTGCAGCTGCCCGAGCCGGAAGTTCCCCTGCAAGCATGCGCTCGGGCTGCTGCTCATGTGGTCCGCCGACGGGGTACCGGACACGCAGGTGGCGCCGCAGTGGGTGACGGAGTGGCAGGAGGCGCGGGCGGACCGCGCGGCCAAGGCGGCGGCCCGCCTCGATGCCGCCCGTGCCAAGCCCGCCGGCTCCACTCCGGCCGATGGGCAGGCTGCCGCAGGGCCGGGCGCCTCGGGCGCGGAGTCGCCGCGCCACGCGCGGGTCGCGTCCGGGCTGGCCGAAGTGGAGCGATGGCTGGCCGACCAGGTGCGGCAGGGCTTGGCGGGGGCTGCCGAGCACGACTGGGACGGCCTGGCCAAGCGCCTCATCGACGCCCAGGCGCCCGGGGTCGCGGGCATCGTCTCCCGCCTTGCCCGGGTGCGGGCGGAGGACGATTGGCCGGGGCGGCTCCTAGAGGAATACGCCCTGATCAATCTGCTCGCCGTCGCCTACCGGCGGCGAGCCGAGCTGCCCGGCCCGCTGGCCCAGACCGTCCTCATCCGCACCGGCTTTCCGATCACGAGGGAAGAGGTGCTGGCCGGGCCCGCGGTACGCGACCAGTGGGACGTGCTGGGCGGGCGCGACGAGATGCAGGACCGGCTGACGGCCCGCCGCGTCTGGCTCCGCGGCCGCCGCACCGGCCGGCCGGCGCTGATCCTGTCCTTCGCCCCGCAGGGCCAGCCCTTGGACGCTTCCCTGGTCACCGGCACCACCATCGACGCCGACGTGACCTTCTACCCGGGCGCGGCCCCCTTGCGCGGCCTGGTCGCCACCCGCCACGGCACCCTCGCAGCTCATGGCGCCGCTTCTGAGGCCGCCGTTCCTCCTGGCATGTCGCCGGAGAAGGCGCTCGATGAGGTCGCAGGGGCGCTGGCCGAGGATCCGTGGACCGAGTCCTGGCCGCTCGTGCTCGCACGGGTGGTGCCCGAGCGGACCTCGCTCGGGGGCCTTCCGCTGCACCCCAGGTCCCGTGACCCATGGCGGTTGATCGCCGTCTCGGGTGGACACCCGCTCACGGTCGTCGCCGAGTGGACTCCACAAGGCCTGCGCCCCCTGACCACCTGGGACGACGAAGGAACGGCGGTGATCCTTTGATGAGCACGTGGGAGAAGCTGGCGTCGGCGGCGCTCGTGGGCACTGACCGCAGGCCGTACCACGGCGTGCTGCTGGAGGACGCGGCCGTCGCGGTGGCCAGGCGGCGGGCCGGGCGAGGGCTCCGGCGCCTGAGCGAGGTGGCGCCGCCCGCGCCCGAGGAGGAGCGCCCCGCCGTCGCCAGGCGGGCGGCCGAGCGCCTGGTCAGGATCATGGGTGGCGAGCACGAGAGGCTGCTGCCCGAATGGCTGGCCGCGGCGGCCGGGACCGGTCGGCGGGTGCCTCCTTACGTGCTGCCCGAGCTGCTCGAACGCGGCCGCCGCGACCGCTCGATCCGGATCCACCTCGGCGTGCTGGCCGGGCAACGCGGCAGGTGGCTGGCCGGGCAGAACCCCGGGTGGGCGTACCTGCTGGAGGAGCCGACCGGGGAGACGTGGGAGCTGGGCGGCGCGGCCGATCGGCGGGCACACCTGCGCGAGCTCAGAGCGGCGGACCCCGCCCAGGCCAGGCGGCTGCTGGAGAGCACGTGGGAGCGTGAGACGCCCGACGACCGCGCCGAGTTCGTGGACCTGCTGGCCGACGGGCTGAGCATGGCCGACGAGCCGTTCCTGGAGTCGGCGCTGGACGACCGCCGCAGAGAGGTGCGCCAGGCCGCCGCCAACCTGCTCGCCCGCCTCCCCGGCTCGCGCCTGTCCCAGCGGATGGCCGAGCGGGTGCGGGCATGCGTCACCATCGCCGGCAACGTCATCGCCATCGAGACCCCCCGCGAGTGCGACAAGGCCATGGAACGCGACGGCGTCCGGCCCAAACCGCCCAGAGGCCTCGGCGAGCGGGCCTGGTGGCTCCAGCAGGTCATCGCCCGCGCGCCGCTCACGGTGTGGGGCCACCCGCCCGCCCGGTTGCTCCGGATGAGGATCCCGGACTGGGACGCCGACGTGAAGGCCGCCTGGGTACGCGCCGCCGTGCTGCAGAAGGACCCGGAGTGGGCGCGCGCGATGTTCGGGTGGGACCCGATCGCGGACCTCCTGGAGTCCCTCCCGCCGGAGGAGCAGCAGGAGCTCGCCGCCGATTTCGTCCGCACGCACGACCTGGACAGCCAGCTCATCATGGTCCTCGGCGGCGTGTCGTCCCACTGGCGCGAAGGGCTGGCCACCGCCGTTCTCCGCAAGATCGTGAAGGTGGCCACCACGCAGCCGTGGAACCTCGGCGAGCTGGTCAAGCTGGCCGGCGAGCACATCGACCCGGCCCTGTTCCCGCTGGCCGAGAGCTACTCGCCGGTCGAGTCCATCCAGCAGGTCGCCGCGCTGCTGCGGTTCCGTACCGACATGTACAGGGAATTGAAGGAGACCGCATGACCGTTCTGCGCCCGCACGCGGAGGACCAGTACGCCGAGGAGCTGGCCCTCCTGGCCAAGGACGACGACCGGCTCAGACCGCCGGGATGGAAGCTGTCGCCGTGGGCCGTCACCACCTACATCCTGGGCGACGGCGACCGCGTCAGCCCCAAATACGTCGGCGCGCGCCGCATCGTCGAGGTGGCCGTCGCCACGCTGGCCACCGATCGCGCGCTGCTGCTGCTCGGCGTGCCCGGCACGGCCAAGACGTGGCTGTCCGAGCACCTGGCCGCCGCCATCAGCGGCGACTCGACGCTGCTCGTGCAGGGGACCGCCGGCACCGCGGAAGAGGCCATCAGGTACGGCTGGAACTACGCCAGACTGCTGGCCGAGGGCCCCTCGTTCGAGGCGCTGACCCCGTCGCCGGTGATGCGGGCGATGGCCGAGGGCCGCATCGCCAGGGTCGAGGAGCTGACCCGCATGCCGTCGGACGTCCAGGACGCGCTGATCACCGTCCTGTCGGAGAAGACGCTGCCGATTCCCGAGCTCAACCGGGAGGTGCAGGCCGAGCGCGGCTTCAACGTCATCGCCACCGCCAACGACCGCGACCGGGGCGTCAACGAGCTGTCCAGCGCGCTGCGCCGCCGCTTCAACACCGTGGTGCTGCCCGTCCCCGCCACCGCCGAGGAGGAGGTGGACATCGTGGCCCGCCGCGTCACCCAGCTCGGCCGGGCGCTGGAGCTGCCCGAGACCACGACCGGCCTGGAGGAGATCCGGCGGGTCGTGACGGTGTTCCGCGAGCTGCGTACGGGCGTCACCGAGGACGGCAGGACCAAGGTGAAGTCGCCCAGCGGGACCCTGTCCACGGCCGAGGCGATCTCGGTCCTCACCAACGGCATCGCACTGGCCGCCCACTTCGGCGACGGCGTCCTGCGCCCGTCCGACGTGGCCGCCGGCATCGTGGGCGCGGTGGTGCAGGAGCCGGTGTCGGATCGGGTGGTGTGGCGCGAATACCTGGAGACCGTGGTCAGGGAGCGTTCCGACTGGCGCGACTTCTACCGCGCGTGCCGCGAGGTCTCATGAGTGTTCATGTTCTGGGCGTGCGGCACCACGGGCCGGGCTCGGCACGGGCCGTCCGGGTGGAGCTGGAGCGCCTGCGCCCCGACGTGATCCTCATCGAGGGCCCGCCCGAGGCCGACCCGCTCATCCCGCTCGCCCAGGAGCTGGAGCCGCCTGTCGCGCTGCTCGCGCACGTGCCGGGCGCACCCGCCAATGCCGCTTTCTGGCCGTTCGCCGGGTTCTCGCCGGAATGGCAGGCCATCCTGTACGGCACCTCTGCCGGCGTCCCCGTACGCTTCTGCGACCTGCCTGCGGCCCACTCGCTGGCCGATGACCGGGATCGGGAAATATCCGCTTTGCGCGCCGACCCGATCGGCTCGCTCGCCACGGCCGCCGGATACGACGATCCCGAACGCTGGTGGGAGGACGTCGTCGAGCACCGCGGCGACACACCCTTCGAGGTGATCGCCGAGGCCATGGCCGCCGTACGCGAGGGCTACGAGCCGGACGAAGGGGAGGCCAGGCGCGAGGCGCACATGCGCAAGACCCTCCGCGCGGCGCTCAAGCAGGGCTACGGCAAGATCGCGGTGGTCTGCGGGGCCTGGCACGTTCCGGCGCTGGCCGGGCCGCTGCCGCCCGCGACGGCGGACAACGCGCTCCTGCGTGGGCTGCCGAAGGTGAAGGCCGAGCTGACCTGGGTGCCGTGGACGTACGGGCGGCTGGCCTCGTGGAGCGGCTACGGCGCGGGCATCACCTCGCCGGGCTGGTACCACCACCTGTTCACCGCGCCCGACCGGCCCGTGGAGCGATGGCTGGCCGCGGCCGCCGCGGTGCTCCGCGACGAAGGGCTGGCGGTGTCGTCCGCGCACGTCATCGAGTCCGTACGCCTCGCCGCCGGCCTCGCCGCGCTGCGCGGCCGCCCGCTGGCGGGGTTGAGCGAGGTCACCGAGGCGGCCAGGGCCGTGCTGTGCGAAGGCGACGACCTGGCCGTGGAGCTGATCCAGCGGCGCATGGTCGTGGGCGACCGGCTGGGACACGTCTCCGACGGCACGCCGATGGTGCCGCTCCAGCGTGACCTGCGCGAGCAGCAGCGGCGATTGAAACTCAAGCCGGAGGCGCTCGACCGCGAGATCGACCTCGACCTGCGCAAGCCCCTCGACCTCGATCGCAGCCACCTGCTGCACCGGTTGCGGCTGCTCGGCGTCGGCTGGGGCACACCGGGACAGGCGCGCGGCAAGGGGACGTTCAGGGAGACGTGGACACTGCAGTGGCGGCCGGAGCACGACCTCGCCCTCATCGAGCACGCCGCCCTCGGCACCACCGTGGGGGCCGCCGCCGCGCAGCGGGCCAGGGACCTGGCGGGCGCGCCGGTGGCGGCGCTGGCGGATCTGACGTCGCTGGTCGAGCAGTGCCTGCTGGCCGAGCTGTCAGCGGCGCTGCCCGAGGTGCTGGCGGCGCTGTCGGCCAAGGCGGCGCTGGACACCGACGTCACGCACCTGATGGCGGCCCTGCCCGCGATGGTGCGTGCCCACCGGTACGGCGACGTGCGCGGCACCTCGGCCGAGGGACTGGCGGTGATCGTGCGCTCGATGCTGGACCGGATCTGCGTCGGGCTGCCGGTGGCGGTGGCCGGGCTGGACGACGACGCGGCGGCCGACCTGCTCAAGCACGTGGACGCGGTACACGCCGCCGTCGCCCTCCTCCCCGACCCGCCTCCACCCGCCGAGACGGCCCCGCCTGCCGTTGAAGGCGTGTCATCCGAGGGCGGTGAAACCGGGGCGGCGCCGCGGAGCCGGTGGCTGGTCACGCTGCGCGGGATCAGCGACCGGCAGGACCTGCACGGGCTCATCGAAGGCCGGCTGACCAGGATCCTGCTGGACTCGGGCGAGCTCCAGGACGCCGGTGACCGCATGTCCAGGGCCATGTCCCGGGGCCAGACGCCGGCCAGGGCGGCGGCCTGGGTCGAGGGATTCCTGGCAGGGGGCGGGCTGCTGCTGGTGCACGACCAGCGGCTGCTGGCCCTGGTCGACGGCTGGCTCACCGGGCTGTCCGATGACCAGTTCACCGACGTGCTGCCGCTGTTGCGCCGTACGTTCGGGAGCTTCGCCGTACCGGAGCGCCGGGCCATCGGCGAGCGCGTCCGCTCGGCCGGGCAGGTGGAAGCGGAAGGGGAGCAGGACGTGGACGAGCGGCGCGCCGCGGCGGCCGTCGCCACCGTGCTGACGATCATCGGGAGCACGTCCGGCAGGGAGGCGGGTGGATGAGCGCATCGCTGGAACAATCCGACGGGATGGGCGCGGCCGGTGAGCGGATGCGGCGGTGGCGGCTGGTGCTGGGCGGTGGCGACGCGGACGGCACCGGGGTCGGCCTGCAGGGCGCCGACCTGCAGATGGACTCGGCTCTGGCCGCGGTCTACGACGAGGGCGGCAGGGAGGGAGGGCTGGGCGCGTCGGCGCCGCGGGTGGCGCGCTGGCTGGGCGACATCAGGACGTACTTTCCCTCCACGGTCGTCCAGGTCATGCAGAAGGACGCGATCGAGAAGCTGAACCTCACCAGGCTCCTGCTGGAGCCGGAGATGCTCGAGGCGGTGGAACCGGACGTGCATCTGGTCGGCACTCTGCTCGCGCTCAACAAGGTCATGCCCGACCAGGCTCGGGAGTCGGCCAGGGCGGTGGTGCGCAGGGTGGTGGCGGAGCTCGAGCGCAGGCTCGCGCAGAAGACCAGGGCGGCCGTGACGGGCGCGCTCGACCGCGCGGCCAGGACGCACCGGCCCAAGCGGGTGGCCGACATCGACTGGGACCGGACGATCAGGGCGAACCTCAAGAACTACCTTCCGGAGCGCAACACCGTCGTCCCGTCGCGGCTCGTCGGCTATGCCCGCAGGCAGCGGTCGGTGCAGCGCGAGGTGGTCCTGTGCATCGACCAGAGCGGGTCGATGGCGGCCTCGGTGGTGTATTCGAGCGTGTTCGGGGCGGTGCTGGCGTCGATGCGCTCGCTCAAGACGTCGCTGGTGGTATTCGACACGGCGGTGGTGGATCTCACCGAGCGGCTGCACGATCCGGTCGAGCTGCTGTTCGGCACCCAGCTCGGCGGTGGCACCGACATCAACCGGGCCATCGCCTATTGCCAGGGGCTCGTCACGAGGCCGGCCAACTCGATCTTCATCCTGATCAGCGACCTGTACGAGGGCGGCGTCCGGCAGGAGATGCTACGCAGGGTGGCCGCGATGACGCAGGCCGGTGTGCAGGTGATCGTGCTGCTTGCGTTGTCCGACGAGGGCGCGCCGTTCTACGACCACGACAACGCCGCCGCGCTGGCGGCGATGGGGGTGCCCGCCTTCGCGTGCACGCCGGACGCGTTCCCCGACCTGATGGCGGCGGCCATCGAGCGGCGGGACATCGCGCAGTGGGCCGAGCGGCACATGAACGCGTGAGACCGCGGCCCCGCATCGGGGCCGCGGTCTCGTGACGCTCAGTGGGCGGCCTGTTCTGGCCGGGCCCGGCGGGGCAGCAGGAACGACAGGAGGAGCGTCAGCACCAGCAGCCCGACCTCGACCCACACCGTGACCTGCATCGCCGCTCCGAAGCTCCACTCGCTGGCGAGCAGGTTGAAGAACAACGTCCCCAGCACGGCGGTGCCGAGCGCGCCGCCCAGCTGCTGGATCGCGGTCAGCGTGCCGGAGGCCGAGCCGGACTCGTGCGGCTCGACGCCGGCGAGCACGATGTCGAAGAACGGCGCCATGGTCAGGCCCATCCCGATGCCGACGAGGCCGAGACCGGGGGCCAGCTGCCAGCCGGTGACGTCGACGCCGGCCAGGTGGATGGTCAGGGCGAGCACGGCCGCACCGGCCGCCATGACGACGGCGCCGATCTGCAGCAGGCCCCGGCCGAGCTTCTCCTGCAGGCCGGACATCGCCAGGCCGAAGCCGAGCACGCCGCCCACCGCCTGCGGCAGCCCGGCCAGCCCGGCCTGCAGCGGCGTGAACCCGAGTCCCATCTGCGTGTAGAGGCTGAAGACCAGGCCGAAGCCCATCATGCCGGAGAAGAACGCCAGTCCGGCGACCAGTCCGCCGGTGAAGGCCCGCTTGCGGAACAGCCCGGGCGTGACCAGCGGGTCCTTGCCCGCCGAGACGCGGCGGGACTCGTAGCGGCCGAACACCGCGAACATGACGATCGAGGCGGCGATCGACGCGAACGTCCACGCGGGCCAGCCCAGCTCGCGGCCCTGGATGAGCGGGTAGATCAGCAGGAACGCGGCCACCGACACCAGCGCCACGCCGCCGAGGTCGAGCTTGGTGGCGTTGGAGAGGCGGAACTCGGGCAGGAACCGGATCGCGGCCAGCGCGGCGGCCAGGCCGATCGGCAAGTTGATGAGGAAGATCATGCGCCAGCCGGTGCCGAAGAAGTCGGCGTCGACCAGCCAGCCGGCCAGCACGGGACCGCCGACGGCCGAGATCGTCATGACCGGGCCGAACATGCCGAACGCCTTGCCCAGCTCGCGCGGCGGGAACATCTCCTTGATCAGGCCCAGGCCCTGCGGGATCATCACAGCCCCGAACAGGCCCTGCAACACCCGGCTGCCGACCAGCATCGCCGGGCTGACCGCGACCCCGCACAGCAGCGAGGCGGCGGTGAAGCCGAACGCGCCGATCAGGAACATGCGCTTCCTGCCGTACAGGTCGCCGAGCCGGCCGCCGGTGATCAGGCCGACGGCCATGGCCAGCGTGTAGCCGGCGCCCAGCCACTGCACGAGGCTGTCGGAGCCGCCGAGCTCCTTCTGGATGGTAGGGGCGGCGATCGTGGTCACGAGCGCGTCGAGTAAGTCCATCACCTCGGCGGCCAGGATCACGAAGAGCGCGACCCAGCGCCAGCGGTAGGGCTGGACCTCGGTCGCCGCCACAGAGGCGGTGGTCGTCATGGGGACTCCTTCGTCAAAACGGTGTTCTATGGGCGAACGCTGTTCGTTACGAACACTGTTTTAGTGACGAACGCCGTTCGTGTCAAGTACGCTGTTCGTATGGATCGCGAGAGGACAGAAAGCGTGCCGGCGCCGCCCTGGCGCAAGTCACGCACGCCGGCGCCGCCCAAGCGGCAGCTGAGCCAGGAGCTGATCGTCGAGACCGGGCTCCGGATCATGGACGCCGAAGGGCTCGACGCGCTCAGCATGAGACGCGTCGCCCAGGAGCTCGACACCGGCCCCGCCTCGCTCTACGCGCACGTCGCCAACAAGGACGAGCTGCTGGAGCTCGTCTACGACCGGGTGCTCGGCGAGGTCCGGCTGCCCGAACGCGATCCGGCGCGGTGGAAGGAGCAACTACGCGCGTACGCCATGGAGGTGCACAACGTGCTCGCCGCCCACGCCGACGTGGCAAGGATCGCGCTGGCCAACATCCCCACGGGCGAGAACTCGGTCCGCATCGGCGAGTTCGTTTTCGGGCTCCTGATCGAGGCCGGCATGGCGCCGCGCCAGGCGTCCCTGGCGATGGACCGGCTCTCCCTGTACGTCGTCGGCGACGCCTACGAGGGCACCGTTCACTACGCGCGGATGCGGGCGGCCGGGCTGACGGACCCCAGGGAGTACTTCGAGCACTTCGCCGGGCAGATCGCCGCCTACTACCGGGAGCTGCCGGTGGAGCGGTTCCCGACCGTGAGCAAGTTCGTCGACGAGCTGATCGCCGACGACGGCGAGGACCGCTTCCGTTACGGGCTGGAGCTGCTGCTGGACGGCATCGAGGCGCGCATGCCGTAGATCGCGGCCCGCATGCCGTAGGGCTAATGGCCCAGGACTGTCTAGGTCCCGCGCCCGATGTGCCGGCCCGTGGCCTGGCCATAGCGTGCCCGCCATGACGACGACTGTTGAGAGATCGGAAACGGCGGGCGTGGTGTCCGCCCCGTACCGGGCGCTGAGCTTCGGGCTGGTCGCGATCGTGACGTTGCTCGCGTTCGAGGCGATGGCGGTGGCGACGGCCATGCCCGTGGTGGCCCGCGAGCTGCGCGGCATGCACCTGTACAACCTGGCCTTCAGCGCCACCCTGGCGGCCAGCGTGATCGCGACGGTGCTGGGCGGGCGGTGGAGCGACCGGCGGGGCCCGGTGGAGCCGATCGCGGCCGGCGTGGTGACCTTCGTGGCCGGGCTGCTGCTGGCCGGGTTCGCGCCGAACATGGAGATGTTCGTCGCCGGCCGGTTCGTGCAGGGGCTCGGGGCCGGGGCGACCCAGGTCGCGCTGTACGTGCTGGTCGCGCGGGTCTATCCGGGCGCGCTGCATCCCAAGGTGTTCGCCCTGTTCTCGGCCGCGTGGGTGGTGCCGTCCATGGTCGGGCCCGCGATCGCCGGCTTCGTGGTCGAGAACGCCGACTGGCGATGGATCTTCCTCGGCGTCTCGCTGATCGTCGTCCCGGCGGCGCTGCTGCTCTGGCGCGGTACCACCGGCCGTGAGCTGGGCGGCGGCACCGCCGGCCGTGAGCTGAGTGGCGGCAGCGCCGAGCCGGCCCCCGGCCTCGGTCGCAAGCTCGTCTGGGCCTCGCTGACCGCCGTCGCCGCCGCCCTCATCCAGTACGGCAGCGCGCTGAAGCTCGCAGGCCTGCCGCTCCTCGCCGCCGGCGTCGTCCTGCTGGCCGTGGTCCTGCCCAAGCTGCTCCTGCCGGGCTCGCTCAGGGCCGCCCCCGGCCTGCCCACCGCGCCCGTGCTGCGCGGCCTCGCGTTCGGCTCGCTCACCGCGGCCCAGGTGCTCATCCCGCTCATGCTGATGAACGAGCGCGGGCTCAGCGCCACGGGGGCGGGCGTCGTTCTCACCGTCGGCGCGCTCGGCTGGTCCACCGGCTCCTGGATCAAGGGCCGCGGCCGCATGAGCCACATGACAGCCATCCGCGGCGGCGCCGCCCTGCTCACGCTCGGGCTCGCGCTGGTGACGCTCGTGCTGATCGACGCGGTTCCGATCGCGCTCGCGTACGTGGCCATGCCCGTGGCCGGGCTCGGCATCGGCGCGTTGCACCCGACGGTGTCCGTTCTGGTGCTGGAGATGTCGCCGCAGGGCGAGGAAGGCCAGAACAGCGCGGCCGTGGGCGTGGGGGAGTCGGTGTTCACCGTGGTGGCCGTGGCGGGCAGCGGCGCCCTGTTCACCGCCACCGCCGAGAACTACGCCATCGGCCTGGCCTCCACCGTCGCGCTCGCGTTCCTGGCCTTCCTCCTGGCCCCGCGTTTGGTGCGTTCGGCACGAGCAGGCAGTATGGAGGTAACCGCGTCATAAAAGGGGGGTACATGCCGCGAGTGCGGGAGCTTGAGGTCTTCCGGCTGGTCCTGCCGTTCGGCAAGAGGTCGGAGACCCTGCTCGTGAAGCTCACCGACCAGGGCGGCATGACCGGCTGGGGCGAGGCGGTCTCCCCTCAGCCCAAGACCTGGTCGAGGCTCGAGGAGACGCTGGCCGCCCTGCTGATCGGGGTCGACTGGGAGCACCCCGACACGGTGCCGAGCGGCGACGCCGCGGTGGACATGGCCTGTTGGGACCTGTGGACCAGGATGCGGGGGGTGCCGCTCGCGGAGGCGATCGGCGGCACCCGCACTTCGCTCATGGCCACCGTGCGCCTGACGCCCGACCCGTCGCCCGAGAGCCTCGTCTCCCGGGTCAACCAGCAGGTCTGCGCCGGATACGGGCACGTCACGCTCGACATCAGGCCCGGCTGGGACGTGGAGCCGGTGCGGGCGGTGCGGCAGGCGTACCCGGCGCTGACCCTCGCCGTCGACTGCGGCAACTCCTACACCGACCTCGGCCAGCTCGTCGCGCTCGACTCCTACGGCCTGGAGGTGATCGAGCGGCCCTTCGCCGCCGGCGACGCCTACGCGCACGCCGCGCTGCAGGACCAGGTGGCCGCGTCGATCGCGGTCGAGGTCGGCTCGACCGCCGAGCTGGACGACTACCTGACGCTGCGGGCCGGGCGCGTCCTGCTGCTGCGGCCGGCGTCGTTCCCGTCGCTGAGCGAGGCCCGCCGGGCGCACGACCGCGCCGCGGCGGCGGGCTGGGACATCCAGTGCACGGGCGGCCAGGGCGCGGGGCTGGCCAGGGCGGCGACCGTGGCCGTCGCCAGCCTGCCGGGCTGCACCCTGCCGTGCGACGTGACGCAGCCGCCCCGCCAGAACCAGATCGTCTCCCCGATCGTGGGCGCCAACGCCGGCGTCATCGCCGTCCCCCTGACCCAGTCCGGCCTCGGCCACGACGTCGACGAGACGCGGCTGCGGCGCCTGACTAAGGACACCTTCCACGCGTAGGGTTCCTACCCGGTCGATTGGCGGGTGAGTGGACCGCCCGCGTCGGCTGCGGCTATCGGTTTTCTGTGGCGGGCGTGCTCGAAAGCTGGAATACTTAGCGTGTCCGTTCGAATACGAAGGGAAAGATTCCATGGTCGCCATGGTGGAAGAAGAGCACCACACGGAATCAATCCAAGCGAGCTTCTCGCACCTACCGCAGACCGCTCGTGAGCTGTTCGATGCCTTGCCCCCCCTCCCCGGTCTCCGGGTTGAGGTCGTCGAAGGGAACCTGCTTGTAAGTCCGATGGGCAGTCCGGAACACACCTGGATGGCAGTAGAACTGGATCATGCCCTTTTCCCCGTCTACCGAGAGCGAGGATGGCGTGGAGCCCCCGGCGGCCTGAACATCTGCATCGAGGGCCCCCGAGATTCTCTCGTGCCCGACTTCGTCCTCGCGCCCCCTGATTGCCCGCGGTGGGGCGCGGGGGAGCTGCTGTCGTCCGGGGTGCTGATGGTTGCCGAGGTGGTCTCGCCCGGCAGCGTACACACCGATCGTGAGGAGAAGGTTCGCCTCTATGCGGTGGGTCAAGTGCCGATCTACCTGTTGATCGATCCCGTCAGCAAGACTCCAGCCGTCACCGTGTTCAGTGACATCAAGGACGACACCTATAGGACGATCCTCAAGGTGGACATGGGAACACCGATCAAGCTGCCCGCCCCGGTCGATTCCGAGCTGGACACCTCCATCTTCAAGGTATGACCGCAACGGTCCTATGACTCGTTCAGGGCGGCCCGCGGATGCTCGACGTGGCCCTGCGGCGCAAGGGATATGTGCACGCCCACCCGTTCGCCCAGCGAGAGCTGGTCGGCCCGCTGGGCGATCGGGTCAATCTGGTAGAACTGGCAGCGAAAGCGGAGCGTGGCGAACCGTACGGGATCCTGCTGGGGGCATGGATGACGGGGAGAGACCCGGACGAGGACGCCATCAGGCTGGCCGCCGAGTCGCTGGCTTCCGGAGATCCGGTGGGCTGGTTCGAGCGGCTTTACGCCGAATCGGCGAACGGGGACGCGATCGTGCCGTGGGACTCGCGGTCGCCGCACTTCCTGCTGGCCGAGTGGGGCGTCCTCGGGACGGGACGGGCGCTGGTCGTGGGGGTCGGGCTGGGGGACGACGCCGAATACGTGGCGGGGCTCGGCTACGAGACGGTGGCGTTCGACGTGAGTGAGTCGGCCGTACGGCTGGCGCAGGAACGCTTTCCGGAGAGCGCGGTGCGGTATGAGGCCGCGGACCTGCTGGACCCGCCCGCGGAGTGGCGGCAGGCCTTCGACCTGGTCGTTGAGATCATGACCGTGCAGGCGCTGCCCGAGCAGCTGCACGCCGCGGCCAGCGCGCGGATCGCCGAGTTCGTCCGGCCTGGAGGCACGTTGCTGGTGATCGCCTCCGGCCGGGAGGAAGACGGGCCGGTGTTCGCGCCGCCGTGGCCGCTGACCCCGTCCGAGATCGCGGCGTTCGCGACGGACGGGCTGGAGAAGGGGACCATCGAGGACCTGCGTGACGGGGAACGGCACCGCTGGCGCGCCACCTTCCACCGCCCCGCATGACGACATATGTCAGAGTGGAACGCCCTGCCGATGAGGATGTCCGTGCCGTCGCTACGTAACCTTTTCCAGGCCAACCGCTATCCAGGCCGGAGTGTGGTGTGGGCGAGAACGCTCGACGGCGCGATGTGCGGCGGCTACCTGCTGACCGGCCGCAGCCAGGCATCGCGGGAACGAGCCCTGCGTCTGAGCGATCAGGAGCTCATCGTCGGCCCGACCGGTCCAGCCGAGAATGATCCGCTGCGTCACTACGTCGCCGCCATGCAACGTGACGGCTGGCTGGTGTTCGGCAACGGCGAGCAGGTGGCCACCGTCGCGGACCGCCTGCTGGAGGGGCAGTCGGCAGCCGTCGCGCTGGACGGCCTGGACTACGAGCCCGACCCGCCGATCTTCACGCCGCGGATCACCGTGATCGTGGACGTGAACTCTCCTACGGACGCCTGGTTCGGGGCGGCCCGCCGGAGCCTCAGCGACAGAACATCGGCCAACGTGCTCACCCTCTCCGTCCGGGACCTGGCCCCCGGTGATGCCGTGCTGATGACCACGTACATCTCCGACGGCCACCGCATCGTCACAAGAGAGCCTTTCCTCGAAGGCCTGACCACGGCCGCTGACCAGGGCGAACTGCTGGACGAGCTATGGGAGGCACTCGATCCGCAATTTCGGGTGGCGGCGGCGACCTTCACGCCCCACCGCCTCGCCGAGGCCACCCTGCGCCACCAACGATGAGGCGGGTACGTCCTACTGGGTCGGCCTGGAGCGGAGACCTCAGCCGGTGAGGACGGGGGCCTCCTCCTGGCCGAAGGTGATCACGATGTACCTGCCGTTGGCGTAGCTGACCACCGGCCGCCCGAGCAGGTCACCCACCCTGCGAGCGACCCCCTGGAACAGCTCCACCATCTCCGGGGTGTCGGCGGACACCCTGAACCGGCCGTTGGCGAGGAGTTGCTCGGCGACCAAGGGGGAGAAGTTCGCCTCGGCCCGGACCTTCTCTTCCGGGCTGAGAGGGGTGCGCTGGGGCGCGGGCTGTGTGCCGAAATTGTGGGGCATTTGATGATCTCCTCGTGATCGCCGTCGTTCTAGGATGCCATCCGCGCCTCCCGCCTGGACCGCCACTGCGCAACCAGTGAAGAGGCCTGGGAGAGGGGCATGGTGACCGCGACCGCGATGTGCCACCAGAACAGGCCGTCCAGTACTACCTTCGGCCAGTCGACCGTTTTCTCCAGCCGCCAGGGATGCGCCCGCAGTGCGTCGATCTGCTCCATGGTCTCCGCGGAGGCGCCGCTGTCCAGCCAGCCCCACGGATAGCCCATTCCGCGGTGGTAGCCGAACATGCAGCACACGGTTTCGCGTACCACCAACAGACTAAGGAACAAGCCGGCCGTACCGAGGGCCGCCGTGACAGACCAGGCCGCCCAGCCGGCCCGGCGGCCGGTGAAGCCGAGCCAGGCGAGGACCACACCCCCCGTGCACAGGGACGCGCTGAACGCCAGATAGTGGCTCTGGCCGCCGGAGGCCGACAGCGCGAGGACGCCGAGGAACATGCTTGCCGTGCCGAGGAATCCCACCGCGTAGGTGCGCTGACTCGGTAAGGTCATGCCGCCGAGCATCGCACGGATCACGGGCATGATCCATATTGCCCTGCGCTCCCGGGCGGACGGTGTCTCCCCTGGATGAGAATGTCGGCATGTTTCACGTATATCTCCGCCGTTGTGCGGTCTCGGCAGAGACCAGGGCTGGGAGGCGTCGCTGATCGTAGTGCAGGAGTTTCGCGGTCCCGACGATCCTCGGGAGAAGGGGATATCGGTGAGCGCGGACGTGGTCCGATGGCTTTTGACGGCACAACAATTCGAGATCTCATGAGCTGCGTGGGCTGATCTAGGCAGGGGCTCCTCGGGGTGAGCGGCGCTTGACGGGTGTCTTACCCGCACGGTTGATGGTGATGTGTTCCTCAGAGGCCGGCTGGGTATTCGACTACCTCGCCAGGCAACGGGTGGGCACCAGAGGGGGGCGGAGCCCCCTGGGGGACGCTAATGGGAACCACCGAGTCCGCTGATCGGGCAGACTCGGTGCCTGGTGGCCGCTGGTGAGTGAGCACTCCCGGACGCTGGACCGATCTTCGAGTCCTGTGGACAGACCGTTGCCCTCACCG